>JAPXSS010000024.1:0-31516 GCA_033812955.1 Syntrophobacteraceae bacterium
TCCTCAGCTCTTTGGCTTTCCGGTTCATATTGTCGACGAAGGCTTCCTCACTGCCGGAAAGATGTTCGGCGGCAGCCACACAGGCATCGTTCCCCGAGACCACGGCAATACCCTTGATAATCTCTTCCAGCGGGACCCTGTTGCCCACCCCGACAAACATCTTTGAACCCCCGGTGCGCCAGGCGGCATCACTGATGTAGGCTTCATCCTGGAGCTTGATGGTCTGGCGTTCGATGGCTTCAAACAATAGATAGAGCGACAGCACTTTGGTGAAGGAGGCGGGTTCGATCAATTCATCGGCGTTCTGTTCGAACAGGGTTGTACCGGTGGTGACCTCCAGCAGAATCGAGGACTTGGCGTTCACTTGACCGGGAGAAGCATCGGAGGCGGTCGTTTTACCTTGAGCCACCTCGCCAGGTGCGGCCTTGGGCGGGACCCTTCGCTCCGTCTTGGCCTTGCCACGCACCGGTTTTGTTACCGTCTTTCTGTTCCCAGTGGGCTCTACCCCAAACCCGTTAGCGGGAAAGCTCATCAGTAGCGCTACCAACATGAGCAAAACCAAACAGAACCCTGGCCTTTTCTGCATTTCACCCCTCATGGCTGACCATCAATGACTTTCGACTGGTGGGATGGTACCTGTCGATGAGGCGATCCCAACCCACATGAGATAAGTCATATATCTCCATTCCAGCCGTATTACAAGCAGTTCAGTTGGCAGACTCTACCAGACACTGGCTCTGCCTTGCCCAGAAACGCCTGAACATGTAGCAATGCTAATCAGAGATCCTGATAGCAATCTTCTGATACCACAGCCTGGATGCTTCATCAGAGACCGGCTCCCCGATGAGTTCGAAGATCTCCGTGTCGATGCCTGAATCGGCCAGGGTCCAGAGCCGTCCTTGAGCATCTCTCCATATCCGGGTACTGCTCCATTCCATATCAAGTCCTCCCCTGACTCCCTGCCCCCGTATCACCTTCTCCCCTGGCTCGGGATCATGGTTGTCTTCCAGTCACCTGGAGTCTATTATGATATTGATCGAATGATTCTGTAATCGTTACTTTTATCAACAACTTGTGGTCTTTCAGGAAGAAAGAGGACAACCATGTCTGCCGGAAGATTTGCCTTAAGTCCCGCTTTTCTCGCGCTCATGATTCCACTTTTGGGCAGCAATGCGCCGGCTAACGAGTCTGCGGTTTCGCTTCAAGCCTCCAGCACGGTTCAACGTGGTTCTGAGGTGATCATTCAGCTCAAGGTAACCCACGAAGGCAATGGCTTTCTCCACTATACTGAGTGGGTTTACGTCATGGCCAACGGCAAGGAAATCGCCCGCTGGCAATAATACGCTGCTGCTCCTGGCAATCCTTCACGGCACGCTGGCCTTTCTGGTTAGCTGAGGATCTCTTGCGACCCGCTCCTCCAAAGAATCTCTCAAGGAAGGAATGACCGAGTCATGATGAAAGATCATCAACCCTCGCAGCGACAACAACGGGGGGGGGCCGACGGCGTGCAGGCAGTCACTGCTGCCGTCCTGCACCGAAACGGAAAGGTCCTCATTGCCAGGCGTCCGGCCACTGACAACCTCGCCCGCAAATGGGAATTTCCCGGTGGCAAAATCGAGGAGGGAGAGGCTCCTGAAGCCTGCCTGGCGAGAGAATTGAGAGAAGAACTGGGCATTG
This sequence comes from Syntrophobacteraceae bacterium, assembly GCA_033812955.1. GTDB lineage: Bacteria > Desulfobacterota > Syntrophobacteria > Syntrophobacterales > Syntrophobacteraceae > JADGQM01. The sequence goes on from JAPXSS010000024.1 coordinate 1,678, forward strand.
ATGTCCGCATCGGGGCCTTCCTGGGGGAGAATGTCCACCATTACCGGCACGGCACTGTCAGGCTTCTGGCGTATCTGGCGTTCTGGGAGAAGGGTGATCTGGAACCGCGGGCCCATGACGAAATCGCCTGGGTTACTGTGAGTGAGCTCGATCTGTATGATTTTGCCCCGGCAGACGTCCCCTTTGTTGAAAGATTGATGAGCGGTCAGTGGATTGTCAGTGATGCGCAGGGGGCGGGAATGGCGAGAGCTGACCAGGAGGTCGTTCTGGAGGAACCGGCGTTACTGCGAAGAGTTTGAGAATCGAAGCTCAGCCTGATCCGCGTCCCGCTGGTCCGTTACGGTTCTGACCGGTCCGCCGTTTCAGGCTGGCGCACCCCAGCAGACCTTCCCGCTGACGGGTACGATGCCTTTCTGCTCTCTCCCCGTACCGTGGGGAGAGAGCAGCCTTCCCTATCTCCATGAATCCATCGGACCCGCAGCCTCACTCGCTGTTGTGGGTCACCACCAGCTCACCGTCCTTCACATCCACCAGGATCTGGCTGCCGTCAATGATTTCTCCCGAAAGGAGGGCGCGGCCGATCCGGGTTTCCAATTCGCGCTGGAGGTAGCGTTTGAGCGGGCGAGCGCCATAAACGGGATCGTAGGCAACTTCAGCAATATAATCCTTGCCCGGATTGGAAATACTGAGCTGGATATGTCGATCCTTGAGACGCCCGGCCAGGTCCCTGGTCAGGAGTTCGATAATGGCCTTGATCTCTTCAAGGGTGAGCGCTTTGAAGAGGACGATATCGTCAACGCGGTTGAGAAATTCAGGGCGAAAATGGTGGCGCAGTTCGGTCATGACTTCCCGGCGAGCCCCTTCCTTGATCTCCCCCTGGTCGGTCACCCCGTTCAGCAGATGGTGCGAGCCGATATTGCTGGTCATGATGATCACGGTATTCTTGAAATCCACGGTTCGTCCCTGGGCGTCCGTCAGGCGCCCATCGTCCAGGATCTGCAAGAGAACGTTGAAGACATCCTGGTGAGCCTTCTCGATCTCGTCAAAGAGGATCACAGCATACGGCTTGCGCCGGACCGCTTCGGTGAGCTGCCCGCCTTCCTCATAGCCCACATAGCCCGGAGGCGCTCCCACCAAGCGCGACACAGTGTGCTTCTCCATGTACTCGCTCATGTCGATGCGGACCATGTTCTCTTCCGAATCGAAGAGCGCTTCTGCGAGGGTCTTGGCCAATTCGGTCTTTCCGACCCCGGTCGGGCCGAGGAAGATGAACGAGCCGATGGGACGGCGTGGGTCCTTGATCCCTGAGCGGGCTCGAATCACCGCGTCCGCCACCAATTGCACCGCTTCATCCTGGCCCACTACCCGCTTATGCAGCACTTCATCCAGGCGCAGCAGCTTCTCGCGTTCACCCTCCACCAGACGAGTCACGGGGATACCGGTCCAGCGCGACACGATTTCGGAAATTTCCTCCTCGGTCACTTCCTCGCGCAGCAGCCGATTTTCTCCCTGTTTTTCGGCCAGCCGCTGCTCTTCGGCCGCCAGCCACCGTTCGAGCTCGGGCAGTCGCCCATGAGTCAACTCCGCCGCCTGTTGCAGGTTGTAGTCCCGTTGAGCGACTTCGATATCCCGCCGAATCTTCTCGATTTCCTCCCGTAACGCCTGCACCTTCTTGATAGCCTGCTTTTCGGATTCCCACTGCGCCTTCATGCCATCGCCCCTGGCACGCAGTTCCGCCAACTCTTTCTGAATTGCTTCGAGCCGTTCCTGGCTGCCTTTGTTGCGCTCCTTTTTGAGCGCCGCCTCTTCGATTTCCAGCTGCATCACCCGTCGTCTTACATCGTCAATTTCAGCCGGCATGGATTCGATTTCGGTCTTGATCATGGCGCAGGCTTCATCTACCAGGTCGATCGCCTTGTCGGGTAGAAACCGGTCGGAGATGTAGCGGTTGGAGAGCACCGCCGAGGCAACCAGGGCGCTGTCCTGGATCTTAACCCCATGGTGTACCTCGAACCGCTCCTTCAGCCCGCGAAGAATCGAAACCGTGTCCTCCACGGTCGGTTGTTCCACTAAGACCGGTTGAAAGCGGCGTTCGAGCGCGGCGTCCTTTTCGATGTATTTGCGGTATTCATCCAGGGTGGTGGCACCGATGCAGTGGAGCTCCCCCCGCGCCAGCATGGGTTTGAGCATGTTGCCGGCGTCCATCGATCCTTCGACCCTGCCCGCACCCACAATGGTATGGAGTTCGTCGATGAACAGAATGATCCGCCCTTCGGACTCCTTGATCTCCTGGAGGACCGCTTTGAGGCGCTCTTCAAACTCACCGCGGTACTTGGCACCGGCCACTAGCGCTCCCATATCAAGGGCATAGATGCTTTTGCCTTTGAGTCCTTCGGGAACGTCACCCGCCACAATTCGCTGCGCCAGCCCTTCCACAACCGCCGTCTTGCCGACTCCCGGTTCCCCAATGAGGACCGGGTTGTTCTTGGTTTTCCGGCTCAGGATGCGCACAATGCGCCGAATTTCCGCATCCCTGCCAATGACCGGGTCCAGCTTGTTGGTCTGAGCCTCCTTGACCAAGTCTCTCCCATACTTCTCCAGGGCCTCATAAGTCCCCTCCGGGGAGGCGCTCGTCACCCGCTGGTGCCCCCGCACCGCCGTCAGGGTCTGGAGGAAAAGATCGCGGCTGATGCCAAATTCCTTGATAATCCCGCCGGCAGGGGTCGCCGCTGCTTCGTCGATGAAGGCCAGGAATAGGTGTTCCGCCGAAACGTACTCGTCTTTCAGCCGTTGTGCTTCTTCCTGAGCCTTGATGAGAAGCTTGCTCAATCGCTGCGATAGATACACCTTTCCGGGTTCTACTCCGGGGCCGCTCACCCGCGGCTTCCGTTCCAATTCCTCCTCGAGACGGTCGTGCACCCGGTTTACGGGTACTTCCATCCGCTGGAGTAGCTTGGGAAGAATTCCTTCGGACTGCTCGATCAGCGCCAGCAGCAAATGTTCACCATCAACTTCCATATGACCATAGCGGATTGCTTTGGTTTGCGCCGCCTGCAGCGCTTCCTGTGATTTGATAGTCAATTTGTTGAGATCCATGCCTGGGAACCCTCCTTATATGATCGACTCGGAGTGGGTTCTGGGCGAACCTTTACCCATCACCGAAGCTTCTTCTTTCCAAGTCACGAACCTGGCTTTCCAGGGAATCAATGCGAGCCATGAGTTCGAGGATCACTCCAATCCCCGCATAGTTGACGCCCAGCTCATTACGGAGCCTGAGGATGGTACGCACCAGCGGGATAACCTCAGCATGAAACAGAGCCTCACCATTAGCTGGAACCTCCTCACAATCAATCAGCCCAAGGCGTACCAGGCGCTCGACCAGCTCCGGATGTAGCCCGCAATGGTACGCCACCTCCGACAGGGTCACATATGACGACACCAGGGACGAAACACCGGCTCGAACCAGATAATACTTGCTTTCTGCCATGGGGACCTCCTTCCTCTAAGACCGTGGCCGGAACGTGGACACTCTCTGCAACTCTTCAAAGAGCTCCCGCTCTCGATCGGACGGTTTTTTCGGAATCACAATGCTGATGAGCACATAGAGGTCCCCCGCCGTTCCTCTGGGGTTGGGCATGCCCTTGCCGCGCAGCCGCAGCCGCTGACCATTTTGCGTGCCCGGCGGCAGCTTGAGGGTTACCGCGCCCGCCAGGGTCGTGAGTTGCACCTCCGCCCCCAGAACCGCTTCCCAAGGCGCAGTAGGCAGATCCATGGTTAAGTCGCGGCCGTTCATCCGATAGATGGGATGCGATTCGATTTCGACCTTGAGATAGAGATCACCACGGGGACCTCCCCCGGTTCCTTCGCCCCCCTGGCCAGCAAGACGGATCTTCTGACCGTCCAGGATACCCGCTGGAATCTTCACCTCGTAGTTCTTTTCCTGAACCGCGAGCTGGCCTTCGGGGGTAAGCGTCTGCATCTGCATGGTGATGGGTTTGGTCGCACCGCGGAAGGCATCTTCAAGGGGAATCCGAAGAACCACTTCCTGATCCGCGCCAGCCTGGGTCCACATCGGCCCGCCACTCTTTCTGCTGCGTCCTCCGCGAGCTGCTCCCCGCCGCGTCTGGCCGCCGAACAGGGCCTCGAAAAAGTCGCTGAAGCCTTCGGCATTTCCCCACTGAAAGCCGCTCTGGCCCGCTTGCCCAGGTCCATAATCAAAATGCACGTCCCAGCCCGGAGGCGGCCGGAATTCCTGACCGGCCTTCCAGTTTGCTCCCAGCTGGTCGTACTTCTGGCGCTTCTCGGGGTCTTTCAGGACTTCGTAGGCCTCGCCGATTTCCTTGAACTTCTCTTCGGCGTCCTTGGCCTTGTTCACATCAGGATGGAGTTTTCTTGCAAGCTTTCGATACGAACGTTGAATCTCTTCCTGCGTCGCCGTCCGCTGGACCCCTAACACCTCATAATAGTCTCGGAATTGAACCGCCATGATCTTCCGTGCTGCCCCCTCTTTACCCAGACTTGAATCATCGAAGGCCGGTGGAAGCCCTGACCGTCATTGTGCTCGCTACCACCGTCCCCGGCTCATGAAAGGAATTTGCCTCAACTCCGTGGCATCAGTCACAACTCATGATCACCTTATGGCCTTCCACTCGACCTCCGGTCTCCGATCTGCTGTTCTCAGCGCTCGGTGAATTCAGCGTCGACAACGTCGTCTCGCCCCCCAGGTCGCCCAGAACAGCTGTCACAAGCTTGCTCGCCTGTGCTGCTCGTCTGTTGATAAGCAGTGGCGGCGATCATCTGGAGCGCCTGCTGGAGATCGCTCGCCAGCTGCTGATAGCGTTCCTTTCCCACCGCTTCATCCTTGACGGCACGGCGGGTCTCTTCGATCAACTGTTCCGAACGCGCTTTTTCGTGCAACGGGACTTTATCGCCCACGTCCGTCAGCGTCCGCTCGAGCTGATAAGCCAGGCTGTCCGCCTGATTCCGCGCCTCGATCGTCTCTCGGCGGGTCTTGTCATCGGCAGCGTGCACCTGAGCATCCTGGACCATACGCTCCACCTCACTCTTGGAAAGATTGGTGGATTCCGAAATGGTGACCGTCTGCTCTTTACCGGTTTCCTGGTCACGGGCAGTGACATTTAGGATGCCGTTGGCATCGATATCGAACGTCACTTTGATCTGAGGCAAACCACGAGCCGCGGGGCGAATCCCTTCCAGTCGAAAGCGCCCGAGCAGCCGATTGTCTCTGGCCAGTTCCCGTTCCCCCTGAAGCACCACAACATCCACCGCCGTCTGGTTATCCTCAGCCGTGGAGAACACCTCCTCGCGCCGCAACGGGATGGTGGTGTTGCGTTCGATCAGTTTGGTCATGACCCCGCCAAGAGTCTCCACCCCCAGGGAAAGCGGCGTTACATCCAGCAGTACCACATCCTCCACCTGACCCTTGAGGATCGCCGCCTGGACCGCAGCCCCGACGGCAACCACTTCATCGGGATTGACACTCATGTTGGGTTGTTTTCCGCCAGTCAGCTTCCTCGCCAGCTCCTGCACCGCCGGCATGCGCGTGGCCCCCCCAACCAGGATCACCTCATCGATGTCTTTGGCCGTCAGGCGAGCATCGGCCAGGGCCTGTTCCACCGGCTTCATGCAGCGCTGCACCAAATCGTGAGTGAGATCCTCGAACTTGGCACGGACCAGCTTCATCAGCAAATGCTTCGGACCGGATGCATCGGCAGTGATAAAAGGCAGGTTGATCTGCGTTTCCGTCATACTCGAGAGCTCGCACTTGGCCTTTTCGGCCGCTTCATAGAGCCGTTGGAGAGCCTGCCGATCGCTCCTGAGGTCGATCCCAGTGTCTCTGCGAAATCCCTCGGCCAGCCAGTCCACGACCCGTTTGTCGAAATCATCCCCTCCCAGGTGGGTATCTCCCGAAGTAGAGCGCACCTCGCAAACCCCTTCGCCGACATCGAGGATGGAAACGTCAAAAGTCCCGCCCCCGAGGTCGAAGACCAGGATGGTTTCATTCTTCTTCTTTTCCAGACCGTAGGCGAGAGCTGCCGCCGTGGGTTCGTTGATGATCCGAAGCACTTTGAGGCCGGCGATTTCACCCGCATTCTTGGTTGCCTGGCGTTGCGCGTCATTATAGTAGGCGGGCACCGTAATAACCGCTTCCGTCACCTTTTCGCCAAGGTACTTGGAGGCATCGTCGACCAGTTTCCTGATCACCTGCGCCGACACTTCCTCCGGGGCCACCAGCTTGCCGCGGATGTCGAACCGCACCGCCTCAGCCGGACCACGCTCCACCTTATAGGCGACAATCTTGGATTCTTCGTCTACCTCGCCCCACTTGCGCCCGACAAACCGCTTGGCCGAATAAATCGTTGCCGCCGGGTTGAGAATCGCCTGGCGCCGCGCAATCTGTCCCACCAGCCGTTGCTGATCTTCCGTATAACCGACTACCGACGGGGTAGTGCGCGACCCTTCTGCGTTGGCAATGACGGTTGCCTGGCCGTTTTCCCAAATGGCCACAACCGAATTGGTAGTCCCTAAATCTATTCCTACTGCTTTAGCCATAATCATTTCCTCCTTCGGAACCTATTTCGCGCAGATCAGGGTGAATCCTGTCTGGTCTGAATCGCTACCGCAATCAAGTTAGTTACGAAACAAAGAGCTGTAAACATATCAAGATGTTGAATCTTTCCAAAGTGAAGGAAAGGTAATCATGATTTGAAAACATTCCAGACGGGAAGGCAGCTTTATTGATCTGCAAGAACCATTTTCTGAGGGCGGTCGACCTGAGCCGGCAGCGATAGGCGAACCACGAGCTGTCTGGGAGGTTCGAGTTCGACTTTTATGGCACCGCCATGCTTGTTGACGATGATCCTGCACATGGGCAGATCCATCTCCGCCAAGGCGGCTGATGAGGCAGTAAAAGAGTAGAAGAAATGCTCAGCATCAGGGCAGGATTTTCACGGGTGTGCCTACCGGGATGGCATCAAAGAGCTCGTCGATATCAGCGTTGCGAAGGGCAACACACCCCAGGGTCCAGTCATGCCCCAAGCCCCCCCCATGAATGAAAATGTCTCCTCCCAGGCTGGTGTTGTCAGGCGGCAGGGTCATGATTTCATTAGCCCTCAGGATCCCGAGATACTCCTCACCTGTGATCGCCCCCAACCGATAGGCTTCTTCCGCATGTCTGGAGGACGGGTAATTGAGCCCCAGCCCCTTGTGGTATTTGCTGAAAGGGTTTTTTACACAGACGAAGAAATCGCCCTCCGGGGTCCGTCCATCTCCTCGCATACACTTGTCTCCCCGAGGCTGGGGGCCGAGGACCACCGGGTAGTCCCGGACCAGGACCTTGTCGTCGATCACCAGCAGCCTCCGTTCCGTTTTGTGCACATAAAGGACGGGCTTCGTAAGGCTCCAGAGTGAGCGGTTCAGATCGATGTCACAGTACGGTAAACCGCAATCTCCGGGAGTGGCCGGAACAGTTGTTCTCGGAGCCACCACCAACGGTTTTGAAGGCGCAAACCAGGAACACGACGGCAACCCGGTGAGCACGACTGCCAAGAAGAGATATAACCCCAAGAATTCTGCCCGCTGAACACCATCCGTCAACCCCATGAACAACCGTCTCCTTTCACTTTCCTCGCCCCATTTGTTCTGGACCTGCATCTCTTCAACCCCAACGGCGGTGATTTCCCGGTGGTGATCACTCCCCAGAAAGCACCCCCCCTCTGCCTCCAGCCCAATTCCCAAATCCGAAGTCAAAACCCGCCGTCAATCACTCCCCGGACCATAGATGAACTGCTCCTTGCGGTCGGGGTGATAGAGCCTGCTCAGATCACGGTTCATGGTTTTCAAGGAATCCGTGATGACGACCGCGGTGCCGATGGTCGCCCAGTCATACAGTTTTTCCGCTGACTCGGGTGGCAGATTGATGCACCCATGGGAACAGTTGGGGCCGACCACGTCGCCCGCATGGAGCCACACCGCTCCATAAATCTTCAACGCAAGGGGCATCCAGGCTGGCTCACCGTAAGCATTCTGGTAAAGATTGGAATACTTGTCCGACGACTTATCCAGGACCTTGTACAGGCCGCTTTCGGTCCACGTCCACTGCTTGCCGATGCAGGTCAAAGAATCGCCTCGCATTCTGCCATTTTCATACCAGCCGGTGAAGGGAATGTCTTTAACGACCAGAATGAGTCTCGGCACGTCCACTCCTCCCGGCAGGATCTTGGGCAGAGGGGACCATGTCCGGTAAGCAGCAAAATCCACGGGCACTTTCAGAGGGCGCTTCTTCTTGATGTCGTCCACTATGTACAGGCGGGCCTTGCGGTTGATGCGGGCAAGAATTTCCTGGAGAGCATAAAGCGTCAGCTTCGGGTCTCTGTCCACCATTCTTCGAAGCTCCTCCTCGGTGATGACCCGCTCTCTGATTGCCAGCGACGGCGGGCCTTTGGGAGATGGAGGCTTCGTCGCCGCTCTTGCTGGTTTCGGGGGAGACGACGGCTGGGCAAGATGGTCGAGCTGAGCCAGATCGACATGTCTTGTTGCGCAGGCCGCCAACATACTGCATAATAGCAGGTGACAGGCTATACGCAAAAAAGCAGTCGGCATACAACTCCCACCCCCTGGAATGAAGTTGTGAGCAGGCGGCATTTTATGCTATCCATCATCGAACCCTGGTCTGGGTTTCCTAGCAAAGAACGGCTCAAAATTCAACGAACAGATCGCACTTTGCTGACAGGACATGACGGGAGGCACTCCCATCCAGAAGCTAAGGAGTTTTGATGATATGAAAAAAGGTGTTCTATTTGTCTGCATCGGCAATGCCTGCCGCAGTACCATGGCGGAAGCGCTTACCAGGCATTACTGGAGGGACGCGATTGAAGCTTTTTCGGTCGGCACCTCTCCTCTGGGCCATATCAGCCCTTATACCCTTGAAGTCTTGAGAGAACGAGCCATCCCCGTGATCGGCCTCGACTCCAAGGGTTTTTCCGATATTCCTTTTGAGAAAATCCAGTTTGTTGTGGTCCTCACCCGTGCCTCCTGCGCTCACCTCCTGCCCTCAGCATTCTCCGGAAAGCTCATCCACTGGCATGTCCAGGACCCTTTCGGACTTGGCATTGACGTCTATCGGGAGGTCCGCCACATTATCGAGCTGATGGTCAGGAGAAAGCTCCCTGAATGGCTGGAACTGGATAAGGTTCGCTCCGACCATCAAGCCTCGCAAGGTGACCCCGAACGGTAACATGCTTACCACGACCCCAAAGATCAATTGCCGACAATCCCTTCCCTGAGCGCGTGCAAACTGATGATGGGGATGGGAAGGCAACTGTCGCGTCGAGGATCGTACATCAACAAGTAGGACATGCCCCGGTTCCCCTGGCAGTCCATGGCTCCCCAGCCACACATCACTCAGGGACATTCATCGTTGAAACAGATGTACGGGTAGTCCGTATCCCAGGTACTGAAGGGACTGTTGGGCGGCTCCCACTTCTTCATTCTTTCGCCGCAGTGAGGACAGCAGAGCGTGTCCCTGTTGACCTGTCCTTCCTGTCCCTCTTTCCGGGGAGCGCATATCTCATCCTCCAGGAAATGCGGTTCGGGTCTCTCCCGTTTGTCCAGCCAGGATGCCAGTTTTCCCGCATAGACTACATAGATCGCATCGCCGGGTAGTCCGAGGGCCGCATAGCGATCGTCCTGCGGGCGCGGACGACCACGTGAAATTAGGGGCGACACCCCGCTTGCCACTGGATACCACGATACCACGCTGGAGCAACTACTCTCGGGAAAGTCGATTCCCCTCTGCCCTCCTGGCCGCGGGACAGGCTGGCGTCAGGGGACCTTTCACAGAAAAGTGGTCTCCAAACAGATCCTGACTCCTGCGCCCGGCGTGGCCCCTTGGCATAGCATCGATCATCCGCCCTTGGCAGGACGATCAAACATGGTTTCTCAGATGCAGTTCCACAGGATGGGGATTGAGATAGTACTGGAGCTTCAGATAGGGCTGATTGTATTTTCGCACGTAGTGATTGATGAGCGTAATGGGTACAATGAGTGGGATATAACCCTCGCGATAATGATCGATGGCCTCCAACAATTCCTGTTTTTCGTCGCCGGAAAGGTCTTTCTTGAAATACCCCATCAGATGCTGCAGGACATTGATCTGCTTCTTGACCGTCGCCCGCAGCTTCAGAGCGTCCATCAACAGCACTTGATACTTCTCAAAGAGCTCTGTGGTCAAAGTCCCTTTGGCGGTCGCCACCAGGCCTCCGAGGAGAGTATTCTGTTTGGGACTGTGAGCCATAATCAGCAGCTTATGGCGAGTGTGAAACTCCACCAGCCCATCCAACCTCCTGCCCCGGCCCACCATTTCCTGCCATCGCTTGAGCACAAACATCCGTTCAATGAAATTCTCACGCAGTGCCGGGTCATGCAACCGCCCCTCCTCCTCCACCGGAAGAGATGGGAAATGCTTCATGAAGATCCCCGCAAAAACACCGCGTCCAACCTTGCGCGGCATGCCGCTCTGATTGGTGATCTTGACCCGCTCCATGCCGGAGCTGGGGGAGTTGCTCTTGAAGATGAATCCGCACAACCCCTCATCCTCCAGTTCCACCACCCGCCGGTGCGCCCACGCCAGCATCTGGTCGGTCATGTCGCGCCGCGTTCGGGTGGTGATCAGGCGGGGTGCATCCGGGTCTCCCTCCAGATGCATGGCTTCGCGCGGAACCCCCAGTCCGCATTCCACTTCAGGACAAACCGGCACATATTCAACATACTGCCCCAGCGTATCCCGCAGAAACCGGTCCAGTTTGTGCCCCCCGTCATATCGGACCGCCTCCCCCAGAAGGCATCTGCTAATCCCAAGCCTGACTTCCTCCATTACCGAACCTCGGTCGTCCCCGGTTTCCGGTAGAGAAGCCCTGAATTGTCTGTTCAAAACATGGGAAGGTACCGCTCGATTTCGTAGTTGCTTACGTGGATGCGATACATCTCCCATTCGATTTTCTTGTTTTCGATGAACTTGTGAAAAATATGCTCACCAATGGTTTCCCGGACGAGTTCACTCCTTTCACATTCGAGGATGGCCTCGTGTAGACTGCCCGGCAAGACCTGAATACCCCTGGCCAGCCGTTCGGCCTCGGTCATGCTATAGATATCTTCTTCAACGGGAGCGGGCAATTCGAGTCCGTTCTCGATCCCATCCAGACCCGCTGCCAGCATCACGGCAAAGACCAGGTACGGATTGCAGGCGGGGTCCGGAGCCCGATATTCGATGCGGGTGGCTTTCTCCTTGCCAGGCTTGTACATGGGAACCCGCACCATGGTCGACCGGTTGTGACGGGCCCACGAGATGTAAACCGGGGCCTCATAGCCAGGAACAAGCCGCTTGTAGGAGTTTACCCACTGGTTGGTGATGGCGACGATATCGCCGGCATGCCACAGCAGCCCGGCGATGTAACACTTGGCCTCTCGAGAAAGGTGATACGGGTCACCGGCGTCAAAGAACTCGTTCTTCTCCCCCCGGAACAGCGACTGATGGACGTGCATGCCACTACCGTTGCAGCCGAACATGGGTTTGGGCATGAAGGTTGCGTAGACTCCGTTCTGCCTGGCGACCTCCTTCACGGCAATCCGATAGGTCTGGGTATTATCAGCCATGCGCAGGGCTTCGTCGTAGCGCAGGTCGATTTCATGCTGACTGGGGGCTACTTCATGATGACTGTATTCGACGTGAATCCCCATATCCTGCAGCGCAAAGATGGTATTGCGCCGCAGTTCACTCCCTCGATCGAGGGGACACAAGTCAAAATAGCCGCCGCGATCGAGGATTTCCGGAGCACTGTCGGACTTGAAGTAAAAGTATTCCAGCTCGGGACCGACATAGAAAGTATAGCCTTTATCGGCAACCTTCTTCAGCATGCGCTTGAGCACATAGCGGGGGTCCCCCTCGTAGGGCGTTCCGTCAGGATTCAAAATATCGCAGAAGACCCGTCCCACCGGTTTGTCCCGCGGCTGCCAGGGCAGCAGTTGAAAAGTGGTCGGATCAGGCCAGGCCACCATATCACTTTCTTCAATGCGGGCAAACCCCTCGATGGAGGATCCGTCAAAACCCATCCCTTCACTGAAGGCAACCGGAAGTTCCCCCAGGGTAGCGGAAAAGCTTTTCAACTGTCCCAAAACATCTGTGAACCAAAACTGAATCGATGACACATCATGCTCTTGAGCGGCCTTCAGGACATCTTCGGCAGTCCTGCAACATAACATTGAAATCCTCCACTTTCGAAATGACTGCTGCGTTGCAGAGTGTGAGCTCTAATGCGCTCACCGTTGGTTTTCCATTGGGTTTGCAGCGTTTTTCCGGGTTCGCTGGAATCACTGAGGCTGTAGATCCGCCTGGGCAAGGTCAAGGAGCGTCAGGGCAATCTCCCTGCTCAATTGCCCCAACGCACGACTCTGAGCGGCTACCAGGGCTTCATAGGTCGCGTCCGCCGCCGGCTCACTGAACGATGACCGCTTCAGCAGCAGCACCTTCCTCCCCTTGTTCCCCAGAACCGACCACTGCACCTCGAGCCCCGCCCTGTCACCGAGAATGCCGTCAAAACGAAAACAATCGATTAAAACCTGACAGGTCACATCCAGGGAAATGGGCCAGGGATATTGAACAACCCGGTCGGTGCGCAGCAGAAGGGTCAAGTCTTCGGCCAGGACGCGTGAGAAATCGCTTGCCAGAGGCCCAACCCAGCGGTCGAATTCGGCCAGTTGCACCCGGTTCTGCTGGCTGCGGGTGACGATTTGAGGACGATCCAGATAATCGGGAAGCGTGATCGGTCCCAAACCGACGGCAATGGCCGGGTCGAGCATCCCCGCCGGTTCGAGGGAGTGGATCTCGGGTACGGACTGCAATTGATAGAACTTGGACGGGCGTGTCGTGCTGCAGCCCGCGAGGATCATCAGGAACACCCCCGCCATCGTCACCATCAGCCGCAAAGCCTGATCCCTTTTCATTGCACTTTTCCTCCATAGCCACCTTTGCCATGTACCAGGGCTTCCGGGTGCCTTTCCAAGTATTCGGCCAGGAGCCGGATGGAACGAGCGGCTGCTGACAGTTCTTTGAGTGCCCCATAGAACTCGTGGCGCACGCTCGATTCCTCGCCGACCATCCCATCGAGGGTTTTGTCGGCCTTTTTCACCGCACTCTCCACAACCTTTAAGACATCCCTGAGGTTCGAGGCAACCGCACTCGCGTGATCATGCAAACCCTGGACCACGTGCCTGGCTTCCCGGGTCAGGTCTCTCACATCGCCCACTACCGGCTTGACGTTGGCCCGGACGTCATGCAGGAAAGCGTGCGCCTCACTGAGGGTTTCTTCGAGCTTGGCCAGGATCGGTTCTGCCCGGTCATTCACCCGCAGCATGGTATTGCGAGCATCTCTAACCGTCTCAGCCAGAAGGACCATAATGTCCTCCATTTCAGGCGAATTCACCCACCGCTCGATCCCCCGCAGTACCTTGTTGGCCCTGGACGCCAGTTCGTAGATAGGCAGATTTTCAACCGTTTTAGAAATGATCCCGAGGCTGAATGGAACCGTGGGAATCTCCTTCAAACCAGTTTCGATATTCACGTAGCGCGCCGGCTTGCCGGGAAAGAAGTCCAGGTTAACGAAGAGCTGGCCGGTAATCAGGCTCTGGATGTCAAGCTGAGCCCGCATGCCCTTCTCCACCAGATACTCGATGAGCGTCTTGTCTTCGTCCCCTTCGGCGAACTGCTCCAGCTCGATGCCCCGCATCTCGCTCAACCGATCGGCCTCGATCTTGATGAAGACCGGAATCTGCAGGGAGAGATCCCGGCTGTCCAGGAGCACCTTGACTTCGGTAACCGAACCCACCCTGACCCCTTTGAAGGCTACCGGTGCCCCTCGGTTCAAACCTTGCACCGAGCCTTCAAAGAACAACACGAACTCCTCGGTCTCCTTGAAAAACCGGCCACTGCCGAAAGTGATGATCGCAGCAACCGTCAGGACGATCGCTCCCACAACGAAAGCACCGATTGCCGTAGTATTCGCCTTCTTGCCCATGATTACCCAGTCTTCCTGCCGATGGTCTCCATCAGGGAGACGTCAGGCATCTCCGGTCTTAGACCGACGCGTTTCCAGAAATCGAGTCAAGGTCAGCCAAACCGGTCTTCCAGGAGCTTGTCCAAAGGTCCGTATCTGTGCCATTTTACCATCATGGGTTCAAGTATTTATAATGGCTGATAGCGAGAAAAACGGCATCTAGGATTTGCCCCCGGCGGCTTTAGCCTCCCCGCGGGTCAGGAATTCACACACCACGGGGTTTTGACATTCATGCAAGAGCTGATGAGGATCGCCATGGGCGATCATAGTGCGGCTCTGAGCATCAAGAAATACCGAATTGTTCCCAATGGCAAAAATGCTCGCCAGTTCGTGGGTGACGACAACGATGGTGGCTCCGAGACTGTCTCGCAACTCCACAATGAGGTCATCCAGGCGCCGCGCACTGATCGGATCGAGCCCGGCAGACGGTTCATCAAAAAAGAGGATATCAGGGTCCAGTGCCATGGCACGTGCCAACCCCGCCCGTTTGCGCATGCCTCCGCTGATTTCCGAAGGATAGAACTCTTCAAAACCGGCCAGCCCTACCAAGGCCAGTTTCAGCCCCACCAGGGCCTTGATCTCGTCAGCATGCAGGAAGGTATACTGGGTTAGAGGCAGCGCCACGTTCTCGGCAAGCGTCATGGAACTCCACAAAGCCCCGCTCTGATAAAGGATTCCAAACCGTTGCATGAGGCTGGCACGCACTTCGGGTTCAGCCTCCCAGAAGCTGGTCCCACCATACCGGACCACTCCCGTTGCCGGTTCTTTTAAGCCCACCAGATGACGCAACAGGGTGCTCTTGCCACACCCGCTCCCACCCATGATGATGAAGATATCCCCACGGTTGATCGTAAAGTTCAGGTCCCGCTGGATCACGGTGTCCCCATACGCCATAGTGAGGTCAACCACCTCGATATGCCCGCTTCTCTCACTCAATCCTTGATCCTAGATCCCAAGAACGTCGAAAATCACCGCAAACAACCCGTCAGACACAACAATAAAGACAATTGCGGTGACCACCGCCGAGGTCGTAGCCTCTCCAACGGCAGCGGAACTCCTGCCGCACTGCATCCCCCGCATGCAACCCGAGAGGGCAATGATGACACCGAAGACCACGCTCTTCATCACGCCGGCGCTGAGATGGACCAGCGTGATGGCACGCTGGGTCTGGGTGAAGTATGCTACGGGCGATAGGTCGAGCATCACTACTCCGATCAAGCCCCCTCCCAGGATGCCCATGAAGTCAGCGTAGATACAGAGTAGCGGCATCATGAGGATCAGAGCGAGGGTCCGGGGCAGTACCAGGAATTCCACCGGCGAAAGTCCCAGGGTCTGCAAGGCGTCGATTTCTTCGTTCACCTGCATGGTTCCCAGTTGCGCCGCATAAGCAGCACCGGTACGACCGGCCATGATGATGGCAGTCATCATGGCCCCCATCTCACGGGTTATCCCGATCCCCACCAGGTCTGCCACATAGAGCTGGGCGCCAAAATACCTGAGTTGCACGGCGCCGACAAACGCGAGGATCAACCCCACGAGGACACTGATGAGGGAAACGATGGGCAAGGCCTGGGCGCCGCATTCTTGCAGGAAGAGCACCAGATCTTGGTAGCGAAAGCGGGCTCTGCCCACCAACAACCTGCCAAAAGCAAGGGTCGTTTCTCCCAGAAAGGAAACCATTCTCCGGGTCGCGGAAGCCGCCTCGACGGTTTTGGCACCGATCCTTTTGAGGAGCGGAACGTGCAGCCCGGATTTTCTCGCATCCTTTGTTTCCGGCACCGCTGAAGCCAGTGCCAGCAGCTTGACCACCCCCTCGGGCAGGCCGCTTCGATCGATCTCCAACCCTTTCTTTTTGGCGCCGGCAAAAAGTGCGGTGAGAAAGATCAGTAAGCTGCTGTCCCACGCCTTCAAATCCTGCGCATCAAAGGCTATTTGCCTGCCTCCCCCGGCGGCAACCAGCTCTTTGCCAAGATCCGGGGGTGCTGGCAGCCCACCGGCTATGTTCCAAACACCGCCGAGATGGATCAGCAACGTGGCCGAGCCCCTTATGCTGAAGCTGATTTGCGGCTCATCCGAGGCTACCGGAACAGCAGCCGTGTTCCCTGGCAAAGGCGCCATACCGTCGCCACATCCTCATCGTTGGGCTTCACTCAGGTCTCCCAAAACATTGCCGACCATGTTCTAACCTGGATGTCAGCTTCAACCGTGCTCCATTCTCCCGGCCACGGCCCGGGACACGGCCGGAAGGTCCCCATGACCTGGCATCATCATTCTCCGCCAGCAGAGCCTTCTTCCCGGCCTCCTCCGCCGATCCACCGCCTGCAGGCGGTGCGGCCCGACCCCCTGCTACTTTGCCTTCTCCAGGGAAACCGCCAAGGCTTCAATGTAAGTGATCAGCACCGAGTCGCCCTCTTCTATGTTATCCAACCTGCTTGGCCTTTTTACAAAAATCGTCGTCGAGCGCCCATCCGGATGCTTGATCGTGACATGGGTTCGCGCATGATCGATTCTCTCTACCTTGGCCGCTGCCGTCAGCACCTCTCTCACCACCCCGTGCGGCCCTTCCCCCGGCTTGGATTTCCGGGGAGGGTTCCTCACCAGTCTCGCTTTCCGCTCACCCTTCTTCTTGAGTTGCAGCGCCGACCATTCAAAATACTTCGCGGTCACCTCATCGCCGACCCTCACCAGCGGCAGGTTCGTTACCTCTGTTCCGACTTTGAGGTCAAAGACGTTGCCTTTGGCATCCCTGAGGGTGACCAGCCGTTTGGTCAGATCGACAGCCAGTACGGCAGCCTTCACCGTTTTCATGGGTTCCTCAGGGAGCCTGAGGCGGCGAGGACTGACCGGCGTGGTTTCCGGGGAGCTTGTCAGGTCCCCGAGTTTCTGCTCCTGCACGTCCGGTTTCGGTATACTCTTCGGCATCGTTGCCGGGGAACCCATCTCCCCGCCAGGCGGGATAATCCTCTTCTCAGGCGCCCCGCATCCCATTCCCATGGTGAGTACCAATCCCGCAAGGACGGTCACAGCAATTCGTGTCTTCATAAAAACCCTCGTTTGTTGTTCACGCTCCAACTCTTCTTGCCCACCCGTCGAACCACGTAATGACCGTGAAGACCCGCTCCCTCTAACGCCGCCCATTTCCTCCCGCAAACATCCAAAGCCATCCAGGGTACGACACAATTTTTAATTCTCCCGTCTCGGACCCTCTCTTTGGCAGTTCTTCCCCCGAACCAGGTTTTCGCAGTGCATTCTCGATTGCCGATCATTCCGGTTCATCACCGAAATTGGCGGAAACGAGCATAGAGATCAGCCGCACCGGTGTCAACCAACAGAATCGCAGGCTGATCTTGTTTCGTGGTTAAATTAGCAGGTTATCGACCTTGAGCGCAACCTGTCAGGAACGGCGGCCAACAACGCGGAAGTCAAGCCGGCGCCGCCCTGGATCATTCGGCAACTCCAGGTTTTTCCGCGACTTGGCGGTGCGAAGCTGGTAGTTGCCCCACCGGTTCACGCACCAAGGTCAGCGGGACCTTGGCGCTCGCGACCGTAATAGGATTCGCGACCGGTCTGGCGCAAGGCTTCAATCAGCCGGTCCAGCTCATCCCTGGTATCAGCTCGGAAGGCACCGTCGCGCAACGGCTTCGTGCCCCTGAGGCCGCGTGTATACCAGATGAAGAATTTATGGAAACAGGCCACCCCCCGCTTCTCACCGTAATGCGCAACGATGAGGTCAAGGTGCTTTCTGATGATCGCAAGGCGCTCAGCCATGGTGGGTTTCTCGCACGGCAATTCGCCCTCAAAGAACCGGTTCAGTTCTCTGCAAAGCCACGGATATCCCAGGGAACCGCGCGCCAGGGTGACGCCATCGCACCCGGTTTCATCAAACATTCGCATGATGGCAGGAACAGAGAGATTGTCGCCACTGGCAATGACGGGAATCGTCAAGACCTCTTTCACCTGCTGAATGATCCGGTAGTCAACCGTTCCGCCATACCCCTGAGACCTTGTCCGGCCATGGATGAACAGCGCACTGATCCCGGCATCCTCAGCCCGAAGAGCGACCTCGCGGGCATTCACCGAAGTGGGGTCCCAGCCGGCCCTGATTTTCACCGTCACCGGGACTCGCGCCTGCGAGACGAGCGCTTTGAGCAGTCCGCCCAGCCTGGAAGGGTCCTTGAGAAGGGCCGCTCCTTTGCCCTTGCGTGTCACCTTGGGCGTAGGACAGGCAGCATTGAGGTCGAGCAGATCGAAGCCAAAACCTTCCAGCGCCGCCACGGCCTCGACCAGGTCGGTTTCATCATGACCCAGGAGCTGCACCCCCAGCGGCCGGTCCCCGGGGGCCGAGGTGAGCATGTGCCACGTTTTCCGCTCACCCCGAGCGATGGCCCGGGCGTCGATCATCTCGGCAAAGGCCAACGGTACGCCAAAGCAACGGGTGATCAGCCGAAAGGGCAGATCGCTGACCCCCGCCATGGGCGCCAGCAGATAAGGGAAAGTCAGCGTCAGGTTTCCGATCTTGAGCACGGTTGATGCCCCCCTCAACTGCGATGAGCCGTTTTTACGGCAGCGCGACCCTTTCCTAATTGTCAGCCACGGCAAATCCTGTGCCGAACCGTGCTGCCAAAGCAGCCAAGGTAGTATTCGTCACTATTTCCTCATGGGGAATCAGCAGGTAGCACCAGGGTTTGCCATCATAGCTCCTGGCATGGCTTGAAGCATTGGCGCACCATTTCACGGCAACTTCCTTTTTGGCAAGCACGATTGGGTCATCCATCTGGTTGCTGGCTTTTGGCTCAAGCATGAAGATGGCCTCGGCGGTTTCGGCGACAAAGTCCGGCTGGTATTCATGAGGCTCGCCACCGTCGCGATAGAAAAGTTGAAACTGGCCCCTGGCAGGCCTGAACCATTTGACGGCATCCCGATCAAGGATCACCGCGAGCTTGCGTTCGCCTTCCGCATGAAATTTCTCCTCCGAATAGAGGCAGCGGTTAAACCCGCTGAAGAGATAGCGAGCCATGTTGCTCTTATCTGCGGGAGATTCTCGGAAATCGAGCATCGCCTCTCCGGCAACCTGTGAGTAGGCCCTTTGTTTCAGTTCAGTGAAGCCCTTGGTGACGATCACTTCATAACCGACCGTCTCTTCCCAGTAGTGCTCCTGCATCTGCGAATGAATAAACCTCGCAATATCGTGCTGGTAGCAGCGCAGTACTTTGGCCGTTTCCTCGTCCGAGAGATAGGCCAGAAAATGCTGGACCGTCTGGCGGGCAAGGTCGTAGAGCAGGTCGGCATGGTCATCGTAGGATATGTCGTCGAAATCGACGAGGACATTCACGATATAATCCTCCAGCCGTTCTTCCTCAACGCCGCCGCGGCCCAGCGCCAGCACTTCGAGTTGGTTGGTCCGGAGGTGCTGAATCCACAACTCCTCCGAAACGGGCGGATACTTCAGCGTGTTGAGATCGAGAGCAAACGGCTGAAAGCCGGATTTCACCTCGCCTTTCGGCACGACCAGGATGCGCGGGATGTCAATGGTCTGTTGTATGACCAGTTCGACCGTCTTAGCCACCACGGCAGCGATGGCCGGCTTTTCCAGGATGCCTTCGATGTCCCACTGCAGAGGGTGTTGCTGCTCTGTAACGGCCTCGACAATGGCGGCCTGAATCTCTGGTTCTTGCAGGTAATTCACGGTCGGCAGCCTTCGGGGCTGGTTCGAAAGCTTCCGGATCTCCTGCCAGGCAATTTGCGCCACTCTCTGCTCGGCAGGCGTGGTGAAAGCCGGCGGCTCGTGCTGTCCAGCTGTGGAAGTGCTGCTGGTCACCAGTTGCGGCTTGAGCCCCAACTGCGTCGCCAATTTCGACTGAGACACCACCGTGACCGTCTTCCGGCTGAGGTCTTCCAAGTCAAGCATCACCGCGTGTAGGCGTATCGCCGAATCCGGCCGGTTGGCCTCGTCGATGATCTCCTGGAACTTGTCGTGGGCAACGATGTTCAGCCGGTCCACAGCCATGACTCCGGTGCGCTTGCCATAGGGCAGGCGCAGACCGCGACCGATGGACTGCTCGATGAGGATGCGGGCGTTGGCCGCGCGTAGCGGGACGATGGTGTAGAGGTTGGTCACGTCCCAGCCTTCCTTAAGCATGTTGACGTGGATGACAAGCTCCGTCGGTTCGGAGGGAATCTCAACCTTGAGCAGTCGCTCGATCATCTCCTCTTCGTCTTTGCCGGTCCGGCTGGAGTCTACCTGGATCACTTTCTCCGCATAGCGCCCCTCGAAAAAGCCGTCTGACTGGATCAGTTGCAGCAACTGGCCCGCATGGGTTGTGTCGCGGGCGATCACGAGCAGGAAGGGCTTCACGATCGGATGGTCGCTTTCCCGGGCGTAGGTCTCCAGCTCCACCTTCACGCTCTCGTGCAGGCGTACGCCATCTTCCAGCTTCATGCGTTCGATCTCTTCAGGCGACATTCCAGCCGGGTTAAAGTCTTTGCGCGTCACCACCGCCGGCTCCTTCACAAATCCATCAACCATGGCCATGCTGAGAGGATAGTCATAGATGACGTTCTTGAATGGCACCGCGCCACGGTTTGTTTCCACGAAGGGCGTGGCCGTAAGCTCCAACCCGAGAATCGGCTTCAGCTCGTTGATCGCCCGGACTCCGGCGCTGGCACGGTAGCGGTGCGACTCGTCCATCAGCAGCACCAGGTCCGGCAGCGCGGCCAAATAGTCAAAGTAGCTCTCACCGAGATACTCCGACAGGCGCTTGATGCGGGGTGACTTGCCGCCTCGGACTTCCGAGTTGATTTTGGAAATGTTGAAGATGTTGATGTGAACGCCCTGCCTGACCATCCAGGGAGCCCTGAGTTGCCCACGCGATACCTCCCGCACGCCGATACCGCTTTCGTAGGTGTCGCCGGTAATGACCGTCGGCGCCTCCGCGGCGAACTCGGCAATGCCCTTGAACACATACTTTGGTGTATTGGGCATGAAGTCGGTGAATAGCTTCTTGTAGATGGTAAGGTTGGGTGCCAGTACGAAGAAGTTGTTGATGCCGTGCGCCAGATGCAGATAGCTGATGAAGGCGCCCATGAGCCGAGTCTTGCCGACCCCGGTGGCGAGGGCAAAGCACAGGGACGGAAAGTCGCGCTCGAAATCGGTGACTGACGGAAACTCACTCTGGATTGTTTCCATCGCGGCGGCTGTGTCGGGGCTTTTGCCGGGCGGAGCAATCTCCATAATGCGATCAAGAATCTCAAGAGAACGGCGTTGGGGAGGGCGCAGCGAGAGGCGGTTGGCAATGGCGTTAACATGACGGTTCATGGTTGTTCCCCTTCGCACCTTCGCGTCTTCGCGTGAGATCTTACCAACCTGATCTGGCATCTTCCTTTCTCTCGAACTAACGAGGAATCCTCGGAAGTTCCCTCCCAACTGTCTATAACAGTCTGTGCAAGATTTGCACGGACTTGCGCACTATCCACTTGCGCAGTAATGCCGTCGGCCCGATAGGGAACGATATGCATCAGTTTTCCTTCTTGGCGAAAAGGGATAGTTGTCTGGGCTGAGCTGACCTCTCTGTGTGTGGCGAACGGGCAGGACTTTCTGCCTGTTCGTCAGCAACGACTGGCGCCTGGGGCAGGTTTTCCACCCTCAGGCTGTAGTCGTCATGGCCCCATTCACAACGGGAGAGCACCTGCTTGGGGATCTTCTTGACGGTTAGATTTGGGTGAAGGTCGGCCCTGGCGCGGAAGGCGGTGCAGAGGACCAGGAGAGAACGCTCCGGTCCCACCTCGTCGGAAAGCTGCTGGAGCTGCTCGTGGGTCAGGTTGGCGGTAGTGACATAGATAAAGTCCCGCTCCGTGGAATGACCATGCTGCCAGTAGACCGAATCGCTCGGAGCGTAAGCAAAACCCTCCAGCTTGCAGAGCGCCTCGGCCAGCATGGCAGCGTTGTAAGTCTTGTTGATGACCCAGTTATCCCACTTATCCTTTTCCAGCAGTGACGGCGCAAGCCGGTAGTAGCGAAAGCCGCCACCACCTTTCCAGTCCACCACCTTGGTGATGCCGCCTGGGTCTTCGCCGTCGATCACTCTTCTCAGACGCGGGATGATGTGGGTGTGGCAGTGCTCGCCCAGCTCCACCATGATCCAGCGCCGGCCCATCTTGTGGGCCACGGCACCGGTGGTTCCTGAACCGGCGAAGGAGTCGAGGACAAGGTCGCCTGGGTTGGTGGCGATTGAGAGTATAAGTTGAATTAGTTTCTCTGGTTTCGGTGTAGCGAATGCTTCATCATCTGGGAAAAGGGCAAGGATCTCCTTTTTCGCAGCTTGCGTATCTCCTGCTTCCGAAGCAAGGAAAATGGAATTCGGAACAAGACCTTTTTCTTCTCCCATATATGTTTTGATCCTTGGACGGCCATCTCCTCCTTTTGGAAAATAGACCCGGCCATCGAACAAATACCTTTTGTACACTTCCTCTGTAGCGCTCCAGCATCTTCCTTTGGGTGGATCCAAAAGAATTCCTGTGGGGGTCTCAATTTTATACATCTGGTTTGGGCGCCACCCTTGCGCACTGAAAGGAATAGATCTCCAAGGCCCTTGGGGATCGTTATCCGGGTTTGAAAAACCTTCCTCAGTGGCAGGAAGCAGGTTCCGATGCTCCTTCCATTCAACGGCACCGACATTCGAGTAGAGAAGGATGTGGTCATGTGCAGATCCAATTGCCGCTCGATTCTCTCTCGAAGTCCTTTTCTGCCAAATTACATTAGAAATGAAGTTTCTTCTTCCGAAGACCTCATCGCACAATACCTTCAAGTAATGGACTTCGTTATCATCGATGGTAATCCACAAAGACCCATCATCGCTCAGCAGCCGCCTGATGATCTCCAGACGATCGCGCATGAGGCTGAGCCAAATGGAATGCTCCAACCCATCATCGTAATGCTGAAAAGCGCTGCCAGTGTTGTAGGGCGGGTCGATGAAAACGCACTTCACCTTGCCCGCGAATTCAGCCTCCAGGGCCTTCAGCGCCAGCAGGTTGTCGCCGAAGATCAGCCGGTTGTCGAAGATGTCACTATCCGTTACCCGGTGTTTCGCGTGGCAGGACTTCTCCGGGTCTTCCAGCAAGATACGCGGCTCCAGCCTGGGCCGATTCTCCTTGCCAATCCAGGTTAGCTCCAGTTTTTGTTTGTTGCTCATGTCAGCTTCTCACGCGAAGGTTGGCTTCCAGACAGGGAGTGGGGACACCATCCAGCTTGCTAAGGACTTCAAACCGAGATCACAAAATCTTTCAGCAATACCCTCATTCCGCATTCTGAATATCCTTGTCTTCATCTTCGCGTCTTCGCGTGACCCAAAATCACAATGGACCACTTCAGACGCTCTTGGCACTGCGGTCGAAACGGAAGCTCACCTTGAGGTCGTTCATCCAGGAGTGTGGGAGCAGGCCATCATGTTGGAGGCGCCCTACGACGATACCTGGATGGAGGCCGATGCGGAGCGCATATTCTCTAACTGCAGCCTTGCTTTTGAGGAGCACAAGGTCTCCGGCCCGTTCAGAGGGAATAAGGAAATCTGCGGTCCAGGCATTGGCTTCACGCTCTTCCTTGGACTCAATGAGGTTGTGGTCATAGTCGTCGAGGAAGACGTTTTTTTCCCATGCAACAGCACCAGAGCCACACCCGATTCGCGACACAGTTCGCGCAACCTCGGTTCGAACTCCTCAGGCGGACGCAGGGTCAGGGTTCGAATCTCCTTCAGTGCAGCTTCGAAACGTACGCGATCGTATTTGGGGCTAACCACCCCTTCGGTCTCGATTTCACCCAGACGCAGCCAGGCTGAAATGGCTCCTATATCGCTCTGTTCTTTGCGGGTACGACGGAAGGACACCTCCATACGGGCATAGTGGCGTTCCCAATCATCGGGCGACGCCACTCCGAAAAAGCGCAGCAGTGCTTCGACTAGATCGGGCTTTCCTTTCGCATCCATGCGCTTCTTGGGGATGGCGCCCTCCTGCATCAGTTCTTTCACGGGAAGCTTGTTGAGCCAGCCAGTCCATTCCGAGAAACGGCCGGCAGCGGCCAAGCGAGCACGTTGTGCCCGGAATTGAGCCTCACGCGCAAGCCAGAAGGCAGCCCCGCCCCCGAGCACGCGCTCAAGACGCAGTGCCGTGTCTTCGGTCACGGCGGCCTTGCCGTTGATGAGCTGACTGACGTGCTTGGTGGTGTAACCAAGTCGAACAGCCAATTCGGCCTGAGGCCAGCCGCGCTCTTCCATCAGGTCGGCAATGGTATCACCGGGCGGTGATACCCAATCCGGGCGGAACGGGATGGCTGTGTCAGTCATGGTAATCTCCAATATAATTGGCCCTGCAATCAGCTTCGACAGTTGTGCGGGATAATCCATAAAACCATTGCCTGCCAAATTGCCGATCTGCAACTGATGACCATGAGATTCAATACGGTCTCATGGCCAATCCGTATCGATCAGTTACCCTGCACGAAAATGCAGGTCGGCGGCGTTTCGCCGATCTTGGCCGCCAGGGTCCGAATCCGCTCCTCAGCGGCGGACAGGTCCATGGGAATGGCGTCCTGAGGGCATTCCCGCACGCACTTCAAACAGAGGAAGCAAGCCTCTCCGAACCGGGGATAAGGATCGAGCGCAATCGCCTGGGCCGGGCACACTTCCGCGCACAACCCGCATTGATTGCATTGCTCCAGCGTCACCGACAGGGCCGGAAAGTGCGCTTTGGCGGCGGCGATGCTCTTCTTTGAAGCGGCATCCCTGATCTCCGGCGGCTGATAGGCCAGGGCTGCAAGGGGCAGCGGCCAGAGGGTTTGACTCGAGAGCGTCGCGTGGATGGCATCCACCAGCGCTTGGACCTGGGCGTCGTCGTTCGAATCGGGGTGTCCCGCCCCCACAGGCTGCTCAGACCGCCACATGACCGAATGCACGGCCAGCACCTTGGCGGCCCCAAGCAGGATCTGTCCCTTCTCCGTCAGCAGGGTCCCCATCTCATGGAGTGCGACCCCGCTGTTGACTCCTCCCCAGGTAACAAACGGGACGGCACCGAGTCCGTCCTGCGCCGGCAAGTTCTTCAAGAATTTCTCCACCGGCGGTACCATGTGGTCGGCATAGACCGGCGATCCCACCCACAGGCAACGCGGCCGCTCAGGGCCTCGCATCGCCGACGCCATTGCCTGCTCGGGGTCGGTGTGGGCGAGGAGGTCGACGAGCACCGCGGCATCTCCCAGGGCCCTGAGCCTTGTCTTGATCACTTCCGCCACCTGACGCGTAGCGCCGTTGGGCGAACAAAAAGCGATAACGTGGTTCATTCCTTCCTCCTCAGGACCAGGTTGTCATGCAGTGGCCTGATCATGCTGTGCGGCAGCAGCAAGGCCGCTCATATTAATTGATGATAGCAGCCGGGGAAAGAGCTACTCTTTGGTCATCAAGGGGTTCGCAACCATCATGGACTCCGCCAGGGCACGGGCCGTTGCCGATTGTTCCTGCTGTGCCAGCAATGCTTCGGGAGGCCCTTCGGCGACAATGCGTCCCCCTTGTTCGCCGCTGCCGGGCCCGAGGTCGATGACGTAATCGCTGGCCCATACCAGGTCCAGGTTGTGTTCGATAACCAGGACGGTGTTGCCTTTAGCGGTGAGGGCATGGAGCACATCGACCAGCCGTTTGACATCCGCGCGATGCAGGCCCGTGGTGGGTTCATCCAGGAGGCATAGGCTGCCGGTTCGGTTGGCGCCAAGCTCGCTGGCAAGCTTGATCCGCTGCGCTTCTCCGCCGGACAGGGTCGGGCTCGGCTGGCCGAGGGTGAGATACCCCAGTCCCAGATCGCAGAGGACCCGCAGGGGACCGGCTATCTTCGAGAAAGCGGCAAAAAGGGGCGCAGCCTCTTCGATGGTCATGGCCAGGATGTCGGCAATCGACCGTTCCCGATACCGAACCGCCAGGGTTTCCCGGTTGAAACGGCGACCGTTGCAAGCTTCGCACGGCACCAAAACATCGGGCAAAAAATTCATGGCCACTTTGGTCTGCCCCTGGCCTTTGCACTCCTCACAGCGTCCCCCCTTGACATTGAAGGAAAAGCGCCCGGGACCGAACCCTCGCACCTTTGCCTCGGGGAGCGCAGCGAAGAGTCTTCTTATTTCGTCCCACACCCCGACATAAGTTGCCGGGATCGAGCGCGGGGTTCGCCCGATGGGGCTGTGATCCACTTCCAAAACCCGCTGGAGGGACTCGAACCCAGCCATCGCCTCGAAGCTCGCTTGATGCCCTCGAAAGCCCTTCCCCAGGCGCTCCGCGAGGGCACGATAGATCACTTCATGCACCAGGGTGCTCTTCCCCGCACCCGACACCCCGGTCACACTGGTCAGCGAACCCAGCGGCACTCGCACCTCGATTCCCTTCAAATTCCTGGCCCTGACACCGCTGACCTGCAGCCATCCCGCTTCCCCGGGACGACGCCTTTCCTCTCCCGTCAGAAACTGCCTGAAGGGGCTCCCAAACCATTTTCCGGTGAGGGTCTCCGGTTTCGAACACAGAGCCTCGAAGCGCCCCCGAGCAACGAGCCGCCCTCCCCCGCTGCCGGCCCCCGGCCCCAGTTCGATGAGGGTATCGGCGCGCCGCATGGTTTCGGCATCGTGTTCCATGATGATGATGGTATTGCCCTTGCGTTTCAGGTGGTTGAGGCTGGCCAGGAGCCGTTGGTTATCCACCGGATGGAGGCCGATGGTGGGTTCATCCAGGACGTAACACACCCCGCGCAGGTTGGATCCCAGTTGCGCCGCCAAGCGAATGCGCTGTGTTTCCCCGCCCGAAAGGGTATCGCCCGAACGGTCCAGGGCCAGATAGGCCAGTCCCACCCGGTGCAGGAAGGTGGCGCGCGCCTGGATTTCCCGGGAGATGGGATTGGCAATGGGCTGTTCCTGGGGAGTGAACCGAAAGGCCCGCCACTGTTTTTGGAAATCGGTCAGGTTCAGGCGCGCCAAGTCCGCGATCCCCAGGCCCCTGATGGTGACGGCGCGAGCCTGCGCGTTGAGTCTCCGCCCCTGACATTCCGGGCAGGGATGCTCCTCGTGGAGCGCTTCCAGCGCACCGCCCGGCGCCGCTTCGGCCACTTTCCGGAGCAGCGGCAGGAGTCCGAGGGATTCCCCTGCCTTTCCCCGGAGCATGACGGTCTGCACGTCCTCGGGCAGGTCGTGGAAAGAACTGTTCCAATCGACTCTCAGAGTTTCAGTCCAGTAATGCCGGAGACGTCGCACCGAAGGCTTCGCTCCTTCGGTCCAGGAGGTAGCTTCGAGGAATCGCAAGAGCCCCTCTTTCAGCGGAATCCGCGACCCGGCGGGGCCGATCACCCGCTCGATATTCAAACGCTCGATGGTCCCCGCTCCGGCGCAGGAAGGACAGGCCCCATGACGGCTGTTGAAGGAAAACAAGCGCGGATCGAGGGGCTCCAGACCCTGCTGGCACTGGTCGCAGTAGAGGCGCTCGCTGAAGACTCGGCGTTCTTCTCCATAGAGATGCACCGAACCATTCCCCAAGGTGAGCGCCCGGCGCACGATTCCCGGGAGCTCGCCCGCCTGCGCACCCGGTCCTCCGAGCGACCCCACCAGTAGTTCAATGTCGTGCTCCCGATGCCGATCAAGGCTGGGAACCGGGTCCAGGGGCAGCCACTCACCATCCACCAGGACGGTCGTGAACCCCAGTCTTTTCAAGCGGGCGAAGAGGTCAACATAGATGCCCTTGCGGCTTCGAACCAGGGGGGCGAGCAGCTTTGCCTCCCCTTTTCCCACTGCCTGTGCCACCAGCGCCAGGATCTGATCGAAGTTCAGGACCACCAACTCGCGTCCGCAGGTTGGACAGCGCTGCTCTCCCAGTTTCGCATAGAGGAGCCTCAGAAAATGATAGATTTCGGTGATGGTTCCCACCGTCGACTTTCGGCTCAACTGGCTGCTGCGCTGCTCGATAGCAACCGTCGGCGGCAGTCCGAGAACCTGATCGACGTTGGGTTTCTCAAGGATTTTGAAATACTGCCGTACATAGCTGGAGAGGCACTCGAGATAGCGCCGCTGCCCTTCCGCAAAGATGACATCGAAGGCCAGAGTCGACTTCCCGGACCCGCTCAGGCCCGTCAGCACGATCATCCGGTTCCGCGGCAGGTGTACTTCCTCCAGGTGGAGGTTGTGTTCGCGGGCACCGCGTACGACAATGTCCCGGTGAGGGGACCCGGATGAGGCGTGAGGGGTGCGCTGTGAAGCATAAGGAGGGGTGAGCGCCGGGGGAAGATCCCCCGCCAGGCGCTTTCCGAGGCAGCGGCCGGTGTGGCTCAAGGGATGGGCGGCAACGACCTCGGGGGGGCCTGCAACCACCA
Source organism: Syntrophobacteraceae bacterium (assembly GCA_033812955.1). Lineage (GTDB taxonomy): Bacteria > Desulfobacterota > Syntrophobacteria > Syntrophobacterales > Syntrophobacteraceae > JADGQM01. Next base: position 30,180 of record JAPXSS010000024.1, read on the forward strand.
GGTCGCCGCCGCCGTCGCCCCCTTCCGGTCCCAGGTCGATGATCCAGTCGCAACTCTTGAGGAGGTCCAGGTTGTGCTCCACCACCACCACCGTATTGCCCTCGTCCACCAACCGCTGCAGAATGTTCAGCAATTTTTGCAGATCGTAGGGGTGGAGGCCGGTAGTGGGTTCATCCAGCAGAAAGAGACGATGGGCCCGGTGCCCTGCCTGCCCAGACCGGCTCGCTCCAGGCTTCGGTTGGAGATATCGGATCAGTTTCAGGCGCTGGGCTTCCCCACCAGACAGGGTGCTCAGAGGCTGTCCCAAGCGTAGATAATCGAGTCCTATGGCCATGATGGGAGCCAGCGCCTGCTGCAAGACCGGATGGTCGGAGAAGCGCTCACCCAGCTCCCTGGCGGTACAGTCGAACATATCGGCAATGGAAAGACCCCGCACCCGAATATCGAGGATTTCGTCTTTGAACCGCCGCCCTTCACACTGCGAGCACCGGATATAAACGTCTGCCAGGAACTGCATCTCCACCCGCTCGAAGCCTTCGCCTTTACAGAGCTCACAGCGTCCCCCCGGTTGATTGAAGGAAAAATGCCGGGTACCGTAACCTCGGGCAATCGCTTCCGGCACTTGTGCCAACAGTTGGCGCAGGGGATCGAGGGCGTGCGTGTAGGTGAGGAGATTGGCGCGAGGACTTCGCCCGAGCGGCTGCTGGTCCACCAGAACGAAATCCGCAACAAGCTCGGTGCCCTCCAACGCGTCGCATCGGCCGGGCAGATCGGTAGCCCGGCCCTGGCGCCGCAGCCAGTTGGCAAACAAGGTCTTCTTGACGAGGGTGCTCTTGCCCGAACCGGACACCCCGCTCACCCCGATGAGCAGCCCGAGCGGAAACCGCACCGTCAGGTTTTTCAGATTGTGTTCGCGGGCGCCTCTCACCACGAGCGCCCGGTTCCAGTCCGGGCGTCGTCGTCGGGAAGGAACCGCCTCCGCCCGGCTTTCCCGTAGATAAGCCCCGGTCAGACTGCGATCACAACTCACCAGGCCGGCGGGAAGTCCCTGGTAGACCACTTCCCCGCCGCGCTCTCCACCTCCCGGCCCCATGTCGATGACCTCATCACAGAACTGGATCATCTCCGGGTCGTGCTCGACCACCACCACCGTATTGCCGACTTCAACCAGCCGCCGCAACTGCGCCATGAGCTGCTGCTGGTCTCGGGGATGCAGGCCGACACTCGGTTCATCGAGCACATAGAGGACGTTCACCAGCGCCGAACCCAGGGCCCGGGTCAGATGCACCCGCTGGACTTCACCGCCGGAAAGGGTCCGCGACTGCCGGTCGAGGGTC
>JAPXSS010000025.1:0-31436 GCA_033812955.1 Syntrophobacteraceae bacterium
CCGGCCCGAATTCGCGGCGGCGGTGGAAGCCGCGGCTTCCACCGGCGGCCAGATCATGCCCCCCGTTATGGGTGCGGCGGCGTTCATCATGGCCGAGTTTCTCAGCATTCCCTATCTGGAGATTGCAAAAGCCGCCGCTATTCCTGCCTGCCTCTATTTTTTCGGAATCTTCATCGAGGTGCACTACGAAGCCAGACGCTGCAAACTGCGGGGAATGAGTCGTGATGAGCTGCCCCGCATTGGTCGTGTTATGGTGGAACGCGGCTACCTGCTTGTTCCGCTCGTCGCCATCATCGGCTTCCTGGTGGTGGGCTATACTCCCTTGTACGCTGCTCTGATGGGCTTGATCCTTTGTGTGCTGGCTTCCTTTGTGCGAAAGGCGACCCGCATGAGCCCCCGCGATATAGCGGACGGCTTCGAACAGGGGGCGCGCAATGCACTCGGGGTGGCTATCGCCTGTGCCACGGCCGGGATCATCATCGGCGTGGTGACCCTCACCGGCCTGGGCCTGAAAGTGGCCCACGGCCTCATCGAACTGGCCCGCGGGTATCTGCTGCCGACCCTCTTCTTCAGCATGGTCACCTCCATCATCCTGGGCATGGGAGTCCCCACCACCGCCAACTATATCATCACCTCCACCATCGCTGCCCCCGGTCTCATGCTGCTCAACGTGCACCCGCTGGCGGCCCACATGTTTGTCTTCTATTTCGGAATCATTGCCGATATCACGCCCCCGGTGGCTCTGGCAGCCTACGCCGGCTCGGGAATTGCCCGCTCCGACCCCATGAAAACCGGCTTCATCGCTACCAAACTGGCCATTGGTGCCTTCATCGTGCCCTACATCTTTGTCTACAATCCTGCCATGCTGCTGATAGGAACCACCCCCCTGGGGCTGGCCCAAAACGTCGTCACGGCCTGCTGCGGTATGTTCGCGGTGGGAATCGCCATGATCGGATTCTATCAGGTTGCCATGCGGTGGTGGGAGCGAGCGTGGTTTTTCGCGTGCGGCCTCATGCTCATCGATCCGGGCCTTTACACCGATCTCATGGGGCTCAGCATGCTTGGCGCGGGAATTCTCTTTCAATGGTACCGAAAGAAGACCGAAGGCAAACCAACCGAAGCGGAGTGTGCCGCAGACAACTGAAATCCCCTGCTTCGATTTCCCGCCGACTCTTCCCTCCCTTTTGGGGTTTTTCATGAGTGCAATCCGGAAAATCCCTCCAAATGTCACATGGGCATACCTCTGGCAGAAGTTCCGGGGCACGGCGACAATCTGAATCCCCTCCTCCAGTGCGCGGCTACAGGATGTCAGGTCTTCTGGCCGGAGCCGAAGTGTTATCGGTGTTTACCGATGGTTTCATAGCTCAACCATAAGGAATACCGATTTGCCAGATCTTCAGTTTGATTCTATTGAGAGGCTAGTCTTCAGGGTGAGCAGGGTTTCCGCGAGGTGGAAACAAAACACTGAATTGGTCCTTTGACCGACAATGGCGACCGGAAGTCAAGGCTTGGAGCAGGAGGTGGCTCGATCCGGGTGAGTCCCCGGGCTCCGACGGCGGCTTCCGAGATCTGCAAGGGGAGGTCTCCGCGATGGCAACCGCATACGACGAAATGTGGGAAAAGTTGAATCTGGACCTGGATGCCCATACCGGGCTTCTCGAGGTCCTCGGCAAGTTCTACGGCGATATCTATCTCAGCCAGTCGGGGCGGTTGCGGGGGATGGAATACCTCGACTTTGTCGTCTCCGAAGTCCACGGCCTGCGCATCAAGGAACTCCAGGACGCCAAAGCAGCGGGGAAGAAGATCATCGGCACCTTTTGTGTGTTCGTGCCGGAAGAGATCGTGCTGGCCGCGGGGGCGGTGCAGGTGGGCCTCTGTGCCGGAGCCGAAATCGGCAAGGAGTCCGCCGAGAAAATCCTCCCGCGCAATACCTGCGCGCTCATCAAAGCTTTTGTGGGTTTCAAACTTTCCCGCCTGTGCCCCTACCTCGAGTCCTGTGATCTGGTGGTGGGCGAGACAACCTGTGACGGTAAGAAGAAGGCCTACGAAATCTTCAGCGATTACGCTCCGCTCTACGTCATGGAAGTCCCGCAGATGAAACAGGCGTGCGACCGCGACCTGTGGAAGGCCGAAATCCTTCGGTTCAAGGACAGGATCGAAGAGATTACCGGCAATACCATTACGGCTTCGAAGCTCAGCGAGGCCATTCGCCAGGTGAATGATCGGAGGCGGGTACTCCAGCGGCTCAATCGCCTCCGCGCCGCCAGCCCCGTTCCCATTTCCGGGCGGGATGTGCTTCTGATTAACCAGATCAGCTTCTATGACGATCCCGTCCGCTTCACCGAAAACATCGGAAAGCTGTGCGATGAGCTCGAAGAACGGGTAAGAGCAGGCAAGGGGATTGCTCCGGCAGAAACCCCGCGCTTGATGCTCTCGGGCTGTCCCATGGCGGTTCCCAACTGGAAGCTGCCTTATGTCATCGAATCCTCGGGGGCCGTGGTGGTGGGTGAGGAATCCTGCATCGGTACGCGCAACACTCGCGACCTGGTGGCGGAGAATGGCGCCGACCTGGAAGGTCTTCTGGACGCCCTGGTCGACCGCTACCTGAAGATCGACTGCGCCTGCTTCACCCCCAACCAGGAGCGGCTCGATCACATTGTGGAAATGGCCCGCGATCTCAAGGCTCAAGGCGTCATCCACTATGGGCTCTCCTTCTGCCAACCCTACACGATAGAAGCCTTCAAGGTGGAAAAAGCCCTCAAAGCTGCCAACGTCCCGATGCTCGCCATCGAAACCGATTACAGTATGGAGGATGTGGAACAGCTCAAAACTCGCGTCGAAGCCTTTGTGGAAATGGTGCGTTGAGGTGTCGGTTGAAGGCATTTCCCCCGCTGGTGATTTCTCAAGTGAAGCCAAGAAGGTCCCGTGCCCGGTCTCCGGTTGGATGATTGGGATTGCATGCGGCTGGCTCCCATCCCTCCGGCCAAAAACGAAGACCTTCAGGGAAAGGAGGTGATGGAAGCGATTGGAGACACGGCCAGCCAAAGCCCTGGATTTTGGGTGATGAGTCAACCGGCCGCAGCGAGGAGGCTCAACGCTGTATTTCATTTGGAAGCTCCCATTGATGACCTGATCGTTGCAGTGGGAACCAGAAGGAGGTAGTATGTTCAAACATCTTGTTGGTATTTTCTTGTTGTTGTCTGTGTCTCTGTTCAATGGACCCTGCCTGGCTGAAACTGGACAGCCGGTTCTTGCGAGTGATTCCTCCGGTTCCTTGACGGCGCCGGTCCAGAATCCGTACCTGGCGGTGCCGACTGCGCTGAAGAATATGTACCATCCCACCCGTTTTCCTGACATTCATGTACTCACTCAACCCCACTGCCTTTTCACCAGCCGCTCGGAGTATGCCAAGATCCTCGCCGGCCAAAAGCCCGGCACGGTTGCCAGCCATGGTTCCCCCTGGAACTACGATTCCGACATTCCCATCATTTTTTATGGTAAGGGCATCAAGGAAGGCTACCTGGGAGGGGAGGCGGATCTCATCGATATTGCACCAACCCTGGCCTATCTGGCGGGGGTTCAGCGCCCGGCGGCAGCTACCGGGCGCATCCTGACAGAGATCATCAAACCCGAAGCAGCCGTCTGGGACAGGACCCAGCGTCCGAAGGTACTGGTGCTCTTCAGCCTGGATCAGTGCCGCAGTGACCATTTGCGGACCTTCGGCAACGCCTTCTCCTTCCTTAACAACAGCATCATTGCCGAAGGGGCCCTCTTTGCGCAGGGCCATACGAGCAATGCCAAGACAGAAACGGCCGTCGCCCACAATTCGGTCGGTACTGGAACGATTGCCGGATTGCATGGTATTGTAGGCAATAACGTAATGATGCCCGACGGAAGTTATCCCCTTGCCATCGACGACGGCAACGCGGGTCCGAACTACGGGCATGGTGACCTGAGTCCTCATAATCAACTGGTTCCGACGTTGGCCGATGAACTGGATCGTCGTTATCACAACCGGAGTGTGGTGATCTCGTCGTCGAGCTATGGACGAGCGGCCGTTGGGGTTGCTGGCCATGGCGCCTTTTACCAGGATGGGGATCATGCCTATGGCGGTGCGGACAAGGATATTGTTTTTATCACCAACTGGTATTCGGGGGTGCCCTACACGAACACGGACTTCTACAGTCTGCCGGACTACCTGAACGCCAACATCAATCCGCTCATTCCCGTCAAAGAGTGGCTGAAAAAGTATTACGGGCTCGATATCGAGACCACAGCTTGGACCCATGACCTCGTTCTGAAAGACAAGAGTCCCTTCTCGGTCAGCAAGAAGGCCATCGGCCATGCCAAGGCAGCCTTCCCATGGGGTGAGAAATACACCTTCAGCTACCCCATCACCACGGCAGGTTTGGCTGAACCCGACAAACTGCAGCGCTATCAGGACTACCAGGCTGGCGTGACCGTCCTGTCAGACAAATACAGTGAAACGGTCAAGACCCCCTTCTTCGATCTCTGGAACTTCGATCTCAACCTGCTGACCATGAAGAAAGAAAAGGTTGGCAAGGATAACATTCCCGACCTGGTCTTCTTCCATCTCAAGAGCATGGATACGGTCGGGCACCGCTATGGCATCTACTCCGGCGAGGTTTACAATTATATGTTTTTCGCCGATTACATGATTGAAAAAGTCATCCGGTGGTTGGACAAACACGTGGGTAAAGGAAATTATACCGTGGTGTTTTTCGGCGACCACGGTGGTACCAATGTTATTGCCAATGGCCAGTGGATCATTAACGAGGACGTAAAGGAAGCCCTCCAAGCTGAATTCGGGTCAGGCATCGTCAAACGCCAGGGTAACGACCAGTTTTGGCTGGATCAGCAAGTCCTGCAGAGCAGTGGAAGGACTAACGAGGATGTGGCGCGCTGGATGGAGAGCCAGTTCAAATGGGCGATTCGCGCCTACACTAAAGGCGAAGTCGAGGCGGCCGGTCAGTGTAACTGAAACGTTTGCGGCACATAGGGTACCATCTCATACCACAAGAGCACGAAGACCCTGAAGAACGGTTTTCGTGCCTCTTTGTGGATCAACCAAGGAGAACTGCAATGAAAGTCGGAAGGATGAAAAGCTTTGGCAAGGCATGTTTGATTTTCCTGGCGGTCCTCTGTTGCTCATCATGGTCTGGCACGGCCTCGGCAGCAGCTCTGGACAGCTTTTCGGGGCTGGAGGGCACCATTGATATTGCTGGCGGCACCGCCCACATTCCGGTGATGAACGATGCCGCCAAGGACATCATGACCTTCAACCCGAAAATCCGCATCACCGTCGAAGGCGGTGGCTCGGGGGTTGGGGTCCAGAAGGTCGGCGAAGGTCTCGTCAGTATTGGCAACACGGGGCGGGCCTTGTCAGAAGCAGAGATTGCCAAGTATGGGCTCAAGAGCTATCCTTTCGCCGTGGATGGGGTAGCGGTGATCATCAATCCGAGCAATCCGGTGATGGGGTTGTCAGGACAGCAGGTTCAGGAGATTTTTGCCGGCAAGATCACCAACTGGAAGGAAGTGGGCGGGAAAGACGGCGCCATTCATCTTTTTACCCGCGATGAAGCGAGTGGCACGCGCGAGGTGTTCTGGGAGAAGGCCCTTAAGAAGGGGACCATTGCCGCTAACGCCAATGTGGTGCCTTCCAACGGCGCTATGAAAGGGGCCATCGCTCAGGATAAGGACGCCATCGGCTATGCCGGTATCGGCCATGTGGACCAGACCGTGAAGGGGGTCGTGCTGGACGGGGTGGCAGCGTCTCAGGACAACGCCATGAACGGTAGCTATCCGGTAGTGCGCAAGCTCTACATGAACACCAAGGGTGAACCATCACAACTCGTGAAAGCCTTCATCGACTATATCCTGGGACCGGAGGGGGCGAAGCTCATTGCCAAGGCCGGCTATTTGCCTTTGAAATGAAGAGCGAAGAGTGAAGCTTGAGGAGACGGTTGAGCTTGGATGGGCCGATGCGTGTGAAGGGTGATGTACGCTGGAAGTGAAGTACGAGAAATGGATTGAACGGGCGCTTCAGAGCGCGGCAGCGGTTTCAGGGGTGGCCATTGCGGCGATTCTGATTCTGCTCGCTTATTTCTGTCTGCCGCTGCTGACTTCCCAGGGGCTGTCAATCGTCTTCTCGCGGCAATGGCAGCCTTTCGGGGGGCAGTTTGGCATTCTGCCCATGGTAGTTGGATCGCTGAGCTTGGCGTGCCTCGCGTTGCTCCTTGCCCTGCCGCTTGCCCTGGGGATCTGCACCTTGTTGCACGTGCTCGGTCGTGGTTTTCTCGCCCGCCTGGTTCTGGCTTTCATCCACTTCATGACCAGCATCCCCACGGTGATATATGGTTTTGTATCGGTGTTCCTGCTGGTACCGCGGTTGCGGGAATGGGTTGCGGCCGGAAGCGGGTTTTCGCTGCTGGCTGCGGTGCTGACCTTGAGCCTGCTCATTCTCCCGACCATCACTCTGATCCTCCGGGCCCGCCTGGCGCAACTCGATCCTGCCCTCAGCCTGGCGGCGGAAGCCATGGGATTCACCAGGGTCCAACAGGTGCGCTGCGTGCTGCTCCCGGCGGCGGCCCGCGGGGTCGCTGTTGCCGCCGTCCTTGGCTTCGGCAGGGCCGTCGGCGATACTCTGGTTTCTCTTATGGTGGCTGGCAATGCCGCCCAATTTCCCGATTCCCTGTTTGCCTCCATTCGGACACTTACTGCTCACATCGGACTGGTCCTGGCCACCGACAGCCAGAGCATGGCCTACCAGTCGGTTTTTGCCGCCGGTCTGCTGCTCTTTTTGATCGCCGGCGCGGTCACCCTGCTCATTCGCACGGCTGGCTGGAAGCACGGAGGGCTGTCGCGTGTCAAGCATCGGTGACCGGCTCCTTGCCTGCCTGGCGTGGGTTTCCGGGGCCAGCGTGCTTCTGGCCATAACCCTGCTGCTGGCTTTCCTTGCCCACCGTGGCGTCGCAAGCATCGACCTGGCCCTTTTTTTCGGAGACACCCCCTGGTTTGAAGCCGTGCTGGGTCGAAGACCGGTTTTTGGCGGTATCTGGTCGGCGGTGGTGGGAACCTTTTCGCTGGTGGTGCTGTCGTCGGTCGTGTCCATTCCCGTCGGCATTGCGAGCGGTATTTACCTTGTGGAATACGCGTCAAACCGCTGCCGCATGGTGCTGGGCTTCATGGTCGACCTGCTGGCCGGGACGCCGTCCATTGTTATGGGACTGTTTGGCTTCACCATCATCCTGGCCCTTCGCAAGACCTTTCTGCCGGGGGCGCGCACCGGCCTTCTGCTGGCTGCCGTCTGTATCGCTCTGCTCATTCTGCCCTATGTCATCCGCACGACGGAATCGGCCCTTGAAGGCATCCCCGATCATTTGCGGCTGGTGGGGCCAAGCCTGGGGTTGACCCGGTGGCAGAACATCCGGAAAGTCCTGCTTCCGCTCGCCAGTCGCGGGGTTCTGAGCGGTGCCATACTGGCCATCGGACGCGCTGCGGAAGATACGGCTGTGATCCTGCTGACCGGCGTCGTTTTCCACACCGGGATTCCAGGCAGCCTGGTTGATAAGTTTGAAGCCCTGCCCTTCCGCATCTACTACCTGGCGGCCGAGCACCGTAATTCCCAGGAGCTGAATCAGGGATTCGCCACCGCGCTGGTCCTTCTATTTCTGACGGGCCTGCTTTTCCTGATGGCGATGTTGCTCCAGCGCAGTGTCGAAAGTCGATGGCAGACGCGATGATCCCGCCGCCCGAACCAACCGTGGTCGTATCGGGTCTGACCATCCATTTTGCCGGCAAAGCCGTGCTCGAGGAGGTGAATCTTACCCTCCGGCGGGGGCAGCTGACCGTGATCGTAGGCCCTTCGGGTTCGGGCAAAACGACCCTCCTGAGGAGCGTCAATCGCCTGAACGAATGCTTCCCTTACTGTCGGACGGAAGGCAGCGTTCGCCTCCAGCTCGATGGACGCAACTGCAATATTTATGAAGGTTTCCTGAGCTTGGCGGAACTGCGCCGTCGGGTGGGGATGGTTTTTCAGACGCCCGCGGTCCTGCCCTTTTCCATCCGAAAGAACCTCACCATGCCGCTTGGAGTGACTCTCGGCCTGACAGGAGCTGCCGCTGCCGAACGGCTGGAACGGGCGTTACACGAGGTTTCCCTTTGGGATGAAGTCAAAGACCGGCTGAACGATCCCGCCTCAACCCTTTCCGGCGGGCAGCAGCAGCGTCTCTGCCTGGCTCGCGTGCTGGCACTGGAGCCGCAGGTGCTCCTTCTGGACGAACCCACCGCCTCTCTCGATTTCAGGGCTGCCGGCAGAATCGAGGAACTCCTCCTGAAGCTGAAGGAAAAGTATACGATCCTCGCGGTTTCGCACAGCCTCAGCGAGACCCGCCGCCTGGCCGATCGGGTCTGCGTGCTGCGGGAAGGCCGCATCGTGAAGGAACTCGAACGGCAGCATCTGAGCGACCCCGCGGTGTTTCAGCAACTTATCGAAGCCGCCTTTTGACGGCCTAAAGGGATACCATGTTCAGTCTGACCATTCCCGGCGGAAAGACGTTGGAGCTGTCGCACCTGGTGTTGGACTATAACGGCACCATCGCCTGTGACGGGCGTCTGATCGATGGGGTCAAGGCCCGTCTCCTGGTTCTCGCCAAATCCCTGACCATCCACGTAGTGACCGCCGATACCTTCGGCAGCGTGCGAGAGGCCCTTACGGGGATTCCTTGTCGGCTGATCATCATTCCGGTCGAACATCAGGCCGAAGCGAAGCGCGCCCGAGTCGCCGAATTGACGGCAGCGTCCTGTGTTTGTATCGGAAATGGGCGCAACGACCGACTCATGCTCAACGACGCCGGTCTCGGGATTGCCGTGGTACAGGCCGAAGGCGTGGCCGTCGAAGCGGTTCTCGCGGCCGATATCCTCGTTTCCAGTGTCCTTGACGCGCTTGACCTGCTCTCTCAGCCCCTGAGGCTTATCGCAACGTTGCGCTCTTGACCAACCGATCATCCACTATGCCTGAACTTCATCCCAAAAGATTATGGCATCTTGTTTTGTGGGCATCTTCCCTTTACAATAGCCACGCTGGGCCGTTTGCCGGTGGTGGGCGAAAAGCGCTTCAGAGCCGTGCGCAGGAGGTGATGCTCGGCGTTTTCAGGGATATCGGGAGACAGCCTCGGGCGGGTCTTCCTGGGGTGTGCGGTCTATGGCGACCTGCTATTACAAAGTCCTGGGTGTCTCGGTTCGTGCCAGCCAGGAGGAGATCAAGCGTGCTTTCCGGCTGTTGGCGTTGCGCTGGCACCCCGACTGCAATCCGCATGATCCGACGGCGGCGGAGCGCTTCAGGGAGGCCCTGGAAGCCTACGAAAACCTGGTCGACTCCTCCCGCCGGGGACGCTATGACAAGACTCGACATTACACCAGATCCAAGGGCGGTACGCGCCGTCAGCGGCGTTATGCCACGCCCGGAGTGAGAAAGTCTCCCTCGCAGACGGTTGAGGAGATCCTCAGGGAGGCCTTCGGCGTAGAGTTTGCCGGGTACCCGAGAGAGCAAAGGACAGCTGATCTGCGGTTTGACCTGCAGGTCCTCGAACGCGATGCTCTCAGGGGGACTCAGGAACGAATTGTCTTCCAGCGGATGGTCTTCTGCCAGGAATGTATGGGATATGGCAGCAGAGCAATGTCATCGACTTGCCCTGTCTGTCATGGCCAGCGTGAGGTGGAGGAAACCTGTGCCGTTACCGTAAGGATTCCAGCGGGCAGTTGCGAGGGAACGAGGTTGCGCCTAGTTGGCGAAGGAGATCGGCAGAGTCCCTGGATGCCGCCGGGCGATCTGGTCATTTACCTGTATGTTGTTAATGAGTGAAGGGTAAAAAGTGAAGGGTAATGAAAGCGATACTGCGGAACTGAGCCATATCGACGCGGAGGGGCGACTGCGGATGGTGGATGTGGGTGAGAAGGCCGTCACCCAGCGGGAAGCCCGGGCGGAGGCTTCGATTGTCCTGTCCCGTGAAACCCTGCAGCGGATTCTGGATCAGAACATGCCTAAGGGCAATGTTTTCGAGGCCGCTCGACTGGCGGGTATTCTGGCTGCCAAGAAGACCTCGGACCTGATCCCTCTCTGTCACCCGCTTCAGCCGACCGAGATCAGGATTGATTTCTCGACGCATCCCGAGCAGAATGAAATCACCATCTCTTCTCTGGTCAAAACCCGGGACCGCACCGGGGTCGAAATGGAGGCCCTCGTGGCTGCCTCCACTGCGGCTCTCACCATCTATGACATGTGCAAGGCGGTGGAACGGTCAATGACGATCACGAACGTCCGGTTGAATTACAAGAGTGGTGGTAAAAGCGGAACCTATCAGCGCTCTTAGGGATCATTTGCCAGCGGTTTTTTACTTTACTCTTGCGTGTGAGTGTGTGAGTGTGTTAGCCAAAAGCGTTTTTCCAATCCACGGGGGTGGTGCATGGATAAAGAAACACGGCTTTTGTTTAGAGAAACCTTGACCAAAAGATTGAACGAACTCCTCGCGGAAGCTGAAAAGACCGTGGCGGGTATGACCGATACGGAAGAGACCTTTCCGGACCCGACCGATCGGGCAACCCTCGAATCAGACCGGAATTTTCTCCTGCGCATTCGTGACCGGGAACGGAAGCTCATCATGAAAATCCGTGAAGCCATGCAGCGGATCGACGATGAAACCTTCGGGATCTGCGAAGCCTGTGGTGACGATATTGGCATCGATCGTCTGAAGGCGCGACCGGTTACCACCCTGTGTATCGAATGCAAGCGCAAGCAGGAAGCCAGTGAGCGGGCCAGGGGAGCGTAGCTTCAGCACCCCCCTTGGGTCTTGCCACCGAAACCTGAACGACGCTTAAAAAGCGCCTTCGACCTGCATTACGTCCCCAACCCAGATCACCCGCTCCCGGCCGTCGCTTTCCTGGAGGCGTAGTGCCCCTTGGCGGGTGAATCCCAAAGCCTTTCCCGACAATTCTTCCTTACCCGACTGGATCTTCAGCTGTCTGCCCAGAATGGCCGAGGCCTGTTCGTAGGCGGGGAGGATCGCACCGAATCCATCCTGCAGGAAAAGATCGTATTCAGTTTCCAGGCACTGGAGATAGTCAAGCAGCAGGTCCCCCCGATTGACCGGGGTGCCGAGTTCCAGGGCTAAGGCAGTGGCGGGGTAGCGGAAGGGTTCGGTGAAATCCTGCTCCTGGTAGTTGGCGTTGATCCCGATGCCGACCACCAGAAAGCGGGTGGTGTCCTGATCCGACTGCATGTCTGCCAGGATTCCTGCCAGTTTCCTCCCGTTGACCAGCACATCGTTGGGCCATTTGATGGCAGCCTTGAGCCCGTACTTTTCCTGTAGCAGTTTGACCAACGCCAGGCCGACGACCATCCCAGGCTGCGGAGCTTCCAGGACGGGCAGGGGCGTGGTGAGAATCACCGAGAGATAGATGCCGCAGCCGGGCGGGGACACCCACTGGCGCTGGAGGCGGCCTCGCCCCCGGGTCTGTTCCTCGGCGACCACCACGGTCCCATGAGCTGCTCCCTGTGTCGCCAGCAGGAGCGCCTGGTCGTTGGTGGAGCCGGTCTGGGCAAAGTGATAGTAGGAATGGCCAAGCCACGAGGTGGTGAGGTTGGGGACGATTTCCTCGGCGATGAGCAGGTCGGGAACGGCCACCAGCCGGTAACCTTCCCGCGGGTGGCTTTCGAGCTGATAGCCCAAGGCCTTGAGGCTGCGGATGTGTTTCCAGATGCTGGTACGGCTCAAGTGCAGCCGCGACGCCAGGGTGATTCCGGAAACATAGTACCCCATGCTTTCTTTGAGGAGGCGCAAAACCTCCATGTGCGTTCGTCCGGTGCTTGACATGGATTGACTCCCTTAACCCGCTTGACCGGCAAAGTAGCCCGCCGCAACCGTCAGCACGGCGATCTCCGCCACCTCATTCACGGCCCCCAGCACATCGCCGGTCATGCCTCCCAGCCAGCGCTGGGCCAGGATCCGCACCAGCATCGCACACCAGGCGACGACCCCAAGCGAGAGGGCTGCGAATTTCAAATCGAAGCAGACCAGGATGGCGACCGACAGGAGCACCGCCAGCACTACCTGGTGAAACGTCATGGCGTCGAGGAACGGCCTGGCCAGTCCGCCGGCCTTGCGCGCATGGGGCATCCGGTAAGCGCTCAGGACCATTGCGAGGCGGCTCAAGACCGGTGCCAGGAGCATGCCGGTCCAGCAGTGGGCAGGGATGAGGGTATGCAGCGCCGCCACTTTGAAGAGCACGGCAAAGATGAGAGCAATGGCGCCGAGCGGACCGGTGCGGCTGTCTTTCATGATCTCGAGGCGACGTTCGCGATTATGGCCTCCCCCGAAGCCATCCGCCACATCGGCCAGCCCATCCAGGTGCAGCCCGCGGGTCAGGAATGCCAGGAGCGCGGCAACCAGCACGGCCAGCATCAGGGGGGGAGCGGCGGGGAACAGGTATACCGGAGTGGTTGCGCACAAACCGAGCACCAGCCCGATCAGAGGAAACCAGGAGAAACTGCCGGCCAGGTCGGATGGCGTAGCCTCCCCGGACGGGGTGAACGGCAGTCGTATAATGGTCAGAAACGATAACGCCAGAGTCAACTGATACCACATGAAGGATTATACCCTGCAACTACAATGAAAAGTGGCTTTCCGCCCCTCTTCTGCGGATAACATGCCGCAAGCGGCGCACCCATGTGGGTTCCTGACGATAGTTGCTCGCCTACCGGGCGGTCACTTGAGGCGTAGCGGCAGCCCGGCAACCACCAGGGTCACGGCCGGACAAACTGCCGCCAGTCGCTGATTGGTAAGACCGGCCAAGTCGCGGAACCTTCTGGACAGCGAATTGTCAGGGACAATTCCCCCGCCCACTTCATTGGCCACCAGGATCAGTGGGAACGGGACGGTCCTGATGAACTCCACCAATTCTCCCACCGCTGCCTCCGGATGTTGGGTCGGAGTCTGAAGCACTAAATTGGAGAGCCAGAGGGTGATGCAGTCAACCAGCACAGCCTGGTGACGGCCTTGGCAGGCTCTGAGGGTCGGCACCAGGTTGAGGGGACTTTCGATGGTCTCCCACGAATCCTCCCTTCGACAGCGATGAATCCTGACCCGGTGAGCCATTTCCTCATCGAGTACCTGCGCGGTCGCAATGTAGATATGAGGCGCAGGGAAGCCCTTGACCAGGGTCTCGGCGAAGGTGCTCTTCCCGCTCTTGGCACCGCCCAGAACCAGATGCGGGGTTTGAACGTCAGCGGTCAGCGGCATTTGGGGTCCGGTTCCGGGGCAAAAAGTGTCACAAGGTGCTCGGCAACGAGCTTTTCCACCAGGTGTGGCAAGGGTTCGCGAACCGTCCCCACCACTACCAGGGGTTCCTGGGTCAGCGGCAGGACCAGCTTGGCGGCGGACGCGGAGGTGATGGCTTCGACCATCCGCGGGCTGACTTCGCCCATCATGGCGTGACAAAGCAGGATGGAGATGGGGCCGGTGATAGCATCGACCCGCTGGACACTCTGGCAGATGGCGTTTTCCCCGGTAGCACCCCGGTTGGCGCCAGCCTTCATCATCTGGGAGGTGGCGATGGCATTGGTGCCCAGGGCCCAGACTTCGACCTTTTCACCGAGCATTTCTCTGATGCGCCTGATGATCGCGGTGCCGATCCCGCCGCCCTGCCCATCAATCACAGCAATCCTTGCCATCCAACCCTCCTCCCCGGCAACCGCCTCAGGAATCCTCATCCCTTTCAGCTCCCGCAGGCTGGTCGGGCACCAGCAAGCTCCATGCCCGAAACAGTTCATGGTACCGCAGGATATACTCTTCGCCTTCGCTGGTTTTCACTTTGAAATAACGCAGCGGCATGCGCCTCGCATCCAGGTGGCCTTCGTACCATCGATCCAGGATGTATGCAATCTTGAAGCGCCGCTCACCCCAGTCGAACCCATAGGGTTCCTCGGCCTCGCGGTACTCATCCCGACTTCGGACGGTGATGCGTTCGAACTGCATGAACGGGACCCCAGCCTCTTTGCTGCTCGACCGTTGCCTGACAAGGGGGCAGCGTCGATCGTTTTGATTCATGACATCACTGAGACGGGCGAGGCTTTCCTGGTGCTTCCACGCGGGACAGCCTGCTTCCTTCGCCATGGGCAGATTAAGGATGCAGATTATAGTGACATTCCGTTACAAATAAAACCGTTTTTGATAAACTGCCAATGAGATTAATGTGATACAGTACACTTTCATTTTTGCTGAAGAGGAAACCATGACCATCTGGAAACAGTACGAACCGGAACTGCTGACCGATCTCTACGAGCTGACCATGGCAGCCAGTTACCTGGCTGAGGGCATGACGGAGGAGGCGACCTTCAGCCTCTTCATCAGGGACCATCCGCAGCGCTCCTGTTTTGTCTCGGCAGGGCTGGAGCATCTCAAGGAGATCATCCCGCAGTTGCGGTTCAGCGACTCGTCCATTGCCTATATCGCCTCGACAGGGAAGTTTTCTTCCGGGTTTTTGCAATATCTCGAGAATTTTCGGTTCACCGGAACGGTCCGGGGAATCCCTGAAGGACGCGTTTTCTTTGCCCAGGAGCCGGTTCTGGAGGTAACGGCCCCCATCATCGAGGCCCAGCTCCTCGAAACTCTGGTGCTCAACGTGATCCAGCTGGAGACGCTGATTGCCACCAAGGCGGCGCGCTGCGTGCAGGCCGCGCACGGGAAAGAGCTAGTGGACTTCTCGTTTCGCCGTACCCACGGCGTTGATGCGGGGGTAAAGGTTGCCCGCACCAGCTATCTCGCAGGCTTCGTCGGCACCAGCAACATGCTGGCGGGAAAGATTTATGGGATTCCGGTTTTTGGCACCATGGCCCACTCCTATGTCACCAGCTTCAGCCGGGAAATGGACTCCTTTCTGGCGTTCGCCCGAACCTTTCCCGACAACGTGGTGCTGCTCATCGACACCTACGACACGCTCTGCGGCGCCCACAAGGCCGTCCGGGTCGCCCAGCAGCTGGCCGTGAATGGCCACAAGGTCCGCGGCGTGAGGCTCGACAGCGGGGATCTGGTGCAACTTAGCCGCGACGTACGGACGATCCTCGATGAGGCGGGTTTTTCCGACGTAAGGATCATGGTGAGCGGCAGTCTCGATGAATTTCGAGTGCAGGAACTGCTGAAGGCGGGGGCCGCCATTGATGTCTTCGCGGTTGGCACCCGGATGGGGGTTTCGGCTGATGCGCCCTACTTTGACATTGTCTATAAGATTGTCGAGTATGACGGCCGACCGTTGCTCAAGCTGAGCAGCGGGAAGAAGACCTGGGTGGGCAGGAAGCAGGTGTTTCGCTTCTATGACGAGGCGGGAAAGATGCGGGAAGACCTCCTGGGGCTGATGGAGGAATCCTACCCCGCCGGAAAACCTCTTGTCGAAACCATCATCGCCGACGGGAAAGTGGTGCACCCGCCCGAGTCGCTGGACCTCCTCCGCGAGCGCTTCCGGCAGGAGTGGGAAACCCTGCCGACACCCTATCGCCAAATCGACTCGCGAGCGCAGTATCCCGTCAGGATCAGCAAACCTCTTATGGATCTGGAAGAGCGGATTGGCGAGCAACGGACCCGACAGGAGATTACGGGGCAACGTGATCATGCCGCTTCCTGAAAGCGGTTGAGAGCCCTCTTCTTCCTTTTCAGCGTGGCCCTCACCCCCCTGATCGTCATCATTGGCTGGTTTGGCGCCAATCTCACGTTTCCCCTTGAAAAGGATGATTGAGACCCTATCTTGCCGGT
The DNA here is from genome assembly GCA_033812955.1 of Syntrophobacteraceae bacterium. Classification (GTDB taxonomy): domain Bacteria; phylum Desulfobacterota; class Syntrophobacteria; order Syntrophobacterales; family Syntrophobacteraceae; genus JADGQM01. Next base: position 15,822 of record JAPXSS010000025.1, read on the forward strand.
ATTATGGAGCTGGTTCGAGGTGGTTAGATTGTCGGTGAGGGTGAGCGGAGCTTATGATGATGAAAACCATCAAAATCAAAGGCATGTCCTGCCAGCATTGTGTCAGGGCGGTCACCGGGGCGCTCGGCGAAATCGACGGCATCGAGCAGGTTCGAGTTGATCTGGACAGGGGTGAGGCGACTTTTGAGGAAGTGACCGCGGTTTCCATGGAAGTGTTGCGGGAACGAATCAAAAAGGCTGGGTTCGAACTTGGCTAAAGAGGTCATATATATCGGCGGCATGGCCTGTGCGGCCTGTGTCCGGCGTGTCGAACAGGCCTTGGCAGGGGTCCCGGGGGTCGGGTCCGCCGCCGTGAATCTGGCTTCAGCGCGTGCCACCGTGCAGTACGATCCGCATGTGGTAACGCTCGTTGCGTTGCGACGAGTGATCGAGGATACGGGCTACGAATACCTCGGGATTCTGGAGGAGCGTAAGGAAGACCCCATCGAGGCGGCCCGTGAGCAAGAAATCCGGGAACTCAAACGCAAGGTCCTGGTGGGGGTGGTCTTGAGCGCCATGGTGATGGTGGGGAGTATGCCGGAGTGGTTTCCAGTGCTGCGCCATGTCCCCGTCCCGGTGCTGCACGCGGCGCTTTTCCTGCTGACCACGGTGGTGGTTTTCTGGGTGGGGCGGCGCTTCCTGGTCGGTGTGATCAAGGCAGCCCGTCAGAAGACCTCGGACATGAACACGCTGGTTGCCCTCGGTGCCCTGTCCGCTTACCTCTATTCGACTGTGGCAAGCGTTTGGCCAACCTTTTTCGGTGAGTTCGACCAGACCCCGCACCTGTACTATGACGGCGCAGCGATGATCATCACCCTGGTGCTCCTCGGGCGTCTGCTGGAAGCCAGAGCTCGCGGGAAGACCTCGCAGGCCATCAAACGGCTCATGAAGCTTACCCCGGCCACGACTCGCGTGCTGCGCGACGGTGCCGAAATGGATGTGCCGGTAGCGGAAGTGATCCGCGGCGACCTGATGGTGATCCGGCCCGGCGAACGGATTCCCACCGACGGCGTGGTCGTAGAGGGCCTTTCGGAGGTGGACGAAGCGATGCTCACCGGCGAGAGCCTGCCGGTCACCAAAGAAGCTGGCAGTGAAGTCTATGCGGGCACCATGAACATCAGCGGCAGTTTCACGTTTCGCGCCACCCGCCTGGGATCGGAGACAGCGCTCGGCCGGATCATCCGCCTGGTCGAGGAGGCCCAGGGCTCCAAAGCTCCCATCCAGCGGTTTGCGGACAAGGTAGCCTCCATCTTTGTCCCGGTGGTGCTGGTGATCGCCGGGGTGACTTTTGCCGTATGGTATTTGGCCGTTCCTGAGCCGAGTTTCAGCCGTGCCCTGTTGAACTTCGTGTCGGTGTTGATCATTGCCTGCCCCTGCGCCATGGGCCTGGCAACACCCACCGCGGTCATGGTCGGGACGGGGTTGGGAGCAGAGCAGGGCATTTTGATCAAGGGAGGCGAGAGTCTGGAACGAGCTTGCGCCCTGACGACGGTGGTTTTTGACAAAACCGGGACCCTCACCCGGGGAACTCCCGAAGTCATCGAGGTGATTCCGGTGGGGGCAATGGCGCGAGAGGAGATTCTGAAAACGGCGGCTTCGCTGGAAACGCTCTCCGAGCATCCTCTCGGCAAAGCCATTGTTGCCAGCGCCCTGGAAGCGGGCATGACCGTCGAAGAAGTGCGTGACTTTATGGCTCTGCCGGGCTTGGGTGCATCAGGTCTGGTGCGGGCTCGGCGGGTGCTAGTGGGGAACCTGAAATTGCTGGAAGAAAAGGGGATTTCCACCCTTCCCGGCGATGAGATGGTCAGAAAACAGTTTTCTTTCGGCAAGACCTGTGTTTATGTGGCGGTGGAGGATATACTTGTCGGGGTCCTGGTGCTGGCGGACGGGTTGCGGGAATCGTCCCTGGAGGCGGTGGCGCAATTGCAGGCCATGCAGCTCGACATCGGCATGATCACGGGCGATCATTTCGAAACCGCCCGGGCCATCGCTGGGGAGCTTGGCATTCAGCGGATCATGGCGAACGTCCTTCCCCATGAAAAGGCGGGCGCCATTCGCCAACTGAAGGCCGAAGGCAGGATTGTGGCCATGGTTGGGGACGGCATCAACGATGCTCCGGCCCTGACCACCGCTGATGTGGGCATAGCCATGGGAGCGGGAACGGATGTGGCGATGGAGGCCAGCGACATCACCCTCATCCGCGACGACCTGCGGCTGGTCGCTTCGTCGATCCGGCTCTCGACCCTGACCATGCGAGTGATCAAGCAGAACCTCTTCTGGGCTTTTTTCTACAATTCTCTTGGAATTCCCGTTGCCGCCGGTGTGCTCTATCCTTTTTTCGGTATTCTCCTTAACCCCATGTTTGCCGCTACGGCCATGGCCATGAGTTCCGTATCCGTGGTGGGCAACGCGCTCCGTCTGAGACGGATGAAGTTCGTAGCTTGATGCTGGTAGCTTGGAAGCTGTGACTGGGAGGGGGGTGCCGGGTCGCTCGCACGAACCGGTATGACCGGGTGATCCTCCCGCAACGTGATGTTTTTGGACAGATGTCTCATCAAGGAGGTAAGGAAATGGATCGTTACGTGTGTCAGATTTGCGGTTACGTGTATGACCCCGCCGCTGGTGATCCCGACAACGGTATTGCCGCCGGGACCAAGTTTGAGGATGTGCCGGATGATTGGACCTGCCCGGTTTGCGGGGCATCCAAGGATGATTTCGAGAAGGAATGAGGATGGCGCCAGGAAGGAGTTCAGGGGGATGATTTTTAACTTTAATGCTGCTGAAGTATTTGATATTGCTATCAAGATTGAGGAGAATGGCAAGCGGTTCTATGATCGGAGTCGGGAGCTTGTCAAGGACCCCGAGGTACAGAAGCTCTTTGCCGAGCTTGCCCAGGAGGAAATCAAGCACAAGGAAAAATTCACGGCGCTCAAGAACCAGCTTCCGGCGAGTACGGCGGCGGGCACCGTCTTTGACCCGAACAATGAGCTCGATCTCTATCTCAAGATGATGGCCGATCAGCACGTCTTTGTTTCCAGTGCCGGGGTGGATGCTCAGCTTGCCAAGATCCAGAGTGCGGCGGATGCCTTGAAGATGGCGGTGGAGTTTGAAAAGGATTCGGTGATCTTCTTCCTCACCATGCAGGACGCCACCGAAGAAGCTCAGGGTAAGGCCTTTATCGGCACTCTGGTTAAGGAAGAACAGGAGCACCTGCGGCGCCTCACGCTCGAATTGAAACGGATCAGTCGGAAGTGAGGACGCCGGGGTTTGAACGTCTTACCGGGGTCGTGCAGCTCCCGGTGCCAACGCCTGTCGACCCGGCCTTCGGCCCGGGCCGACAGCTTCACTTTGTGGAAGGAACGAACGATGGCGAAAAAGGTTAAGATCTTCACCGCACCGACCTGCGGCTACTGTGCTCAGGCCAAGGCTTACTTCACGGAAAAGGGTATTGCCTTCGAAGCGTTTGACGTGACCAGTGATGCCCAGGCGATGCAGGAGATGAGAAAGATCTCCGGAGGAGCTCGCAGTGTCCCGGTGATTGCAATCGGCGAGGAGGTCATTGTGGGCTTTGACCGGAGCGCCGTGGAAAAGGCTCTGGAGGGAGCCTGATCCGCCCCCCCCCGGCCGGGGTGCAGGAGGAACCAGGCTGCTCCGGGAATTGTCTCATGGGTGCCGAACACCCTGTTCCCCTGACGGCTACGAGGATATCGATCATGAAAGTAGTCCTGTACAGCATTGACGGCTGCCCTTTCTGCGAGAAAGCCAGGGCCTTTCTCGCGAGCAAGGATATCGCCTTTCAAGAGATTTCGGCGCCACAAGGGTCTCAGGCCTGGGAGGAGATGAAGAACCTGACCGGCAGTGGGACCGTTCCGCAAGTCCTCATTGGCGGCCATGCCATTGGCGGCTATGCCAATCTCGTTGAGTTGGAACTCACCGGCAACCTCCAGGAAGCACTGGGGTTGAATCAGGCTCAGCCCGCTCCGGAGCTCTATGACGTGATCATCCTCGGTGCTGGTCCGGCAGGTTTGAGTGCAGCCATCTACACTATTCGGAAGCTGCTCAAGACCCTCATCATCAGTGCGGACGTTGGCGGCCAAATTGCCTGGACCAGCGATGTGGAGAACTATCTTGGTTTCAGCCAAGTCAATGCGGCTGAACTGGTGAGCAAGTTCGAGAGCCACGTCAAGCGGTTCGACGTCGAGAAGGTCATCGGCAGCGACGTCAGCGCCGTGGATCTGATCGGGCGCAGCAAGCGGGTTACCACGACCGACGGCAAGACCTACTGGGGCAAGACCTTGATCATTGCCACCGGCGGCCGCCATCGGATGCTCAACATTCCTGGCGAAAAGGAACTGCTCGCCAAGGGCCTCACCTATTGTTCGACGTGTGATGCACCGTTGTTCGCCGGTGCTGAAGTGGCCGTGGTGGGCGGCGGGAATTCCGCTCTCGAAGCGGTGGTCGATCTCATTAACATTGCGAGCAGGATCACGCTCGTTTCGCTCACCCCCCTTACAGGGGATCCGATCTACCGGGAAAAAGTGGTTAAGTCGGAAAAGGTGGAGATATTCACGGGCTACCAGCCCACCCGGGTGCTCGGTGAAACCATGGTCGAGGGTCTGGAATTTAAGTCGCTCGCTACCGGGGAGATCAAAACCGTCGCGGTCGAAGGGGTGTTTGTCGAGATTGGAATCCAGCCGAACACCAGCCTTTTCCTTGATATTCTGACCACCAACGACAAAGGGGAAATCCTGGTCGACACCCAATGTCGGACGGGGGTGGCCGGTGTTTTTGCCTGCGGGGATGTGACCAACGTACCCTTCAAACAGGTGGTGGTTGCCGTCGGCGAAGGTGCCAAAGCGGCTCTTTCTGCTTACAATTATCTCATGACTCAGAAATAGCCGGGCGTTCTGCAAGGCACCCGGTAAATGCGAACCCCCGCCGCTTCTTAATGGAGGAAGGATTGCGGTAACCTCCCCCCGGCAAAGGGGGATTGAGCGGAATGTCGAGACCGTGCTTTTCAGGTTAGATCGTGGGCTGCCATGGCAAGAGTTCCCATACTTGAGTTGAGCCGCTGCACCGTCTGTGAAGCCTGCCTGGAAGTTTGTCCCGAAATCTTCGTCATGAATCCGGCGGGATATATCGAAGTGGCGGACCTCCCTTCCTATCCTGAGGAATGTGTTGAGGAGGTAATCAAGTATTGCCCTGCTGCCTGCATTTCATGGGAGGACCGCCTCTAGCATCTTTCTGAGGGAGACGGGTGAACGTACCGGGCAGACCCTTTGGGACCTTGAGAACCAGAATTGCCGGGCTGTTGAGCACCGATCAGCCGGTTGCGTTGCTTTGTGGGTGGTGCGAAGTGCCGCCCCAGCGCCTCATCAATCCCCTGCTCTCGTTCCTCTACAGCACGGAGGCCCAGGTTAAATGGCGGGCCGTTACGGCATTGGGGCTCGTGGTCGCCAGGATGGCCGATGACGACCTGGAAGCCGCCCGGACCGTCATGCGGCGACTCATGTGGAGTCTCAATGACGAATCGGGTGGCATCGGCTGGGGGGCGGCGGAAGCCATGGGAGAAATCATGGCCCGGCAGGCCCGGCTGGCAGAAGAATACCACCGGATTCTCCTCTCCTATATCCGGGAGGACGGCAATCGCCTGGACCATGAAGCCCTGGAGACCGGTGCGCTCTGGGGCCTCGGTCGCCTGGCCATGACCAGGCCGGACCTACTGGGTGACGCTGCGGTCCATCTCCTTCCCTACCTGCATTCCCGGAACCCCGACCAACGTGGGCTGGCGGCGTGGGCTCTGAGTTTTCTGGGCGAAAAGGTCCCGCCCGGCGTATGCGGGAACCTGCTCCAAGATCCGGTTGAAATCACCGTCTACGAGAAGGAAACGTTCAACCGCTATCGACTCGCGGACCTCGCAGCCAGACTCCTTGCAGAATAGCAAACCGCAGAACCGCAGAAGGTGGAAATGCTGGTTGTGAGGGTTCGCGGTTCTGTGGTTCGCTTTTTAACAAGGGAGGGGTAGTATGAAAATCTTTATCACTGGCGGTACCGGGTTTGTGGGGAGTTATCTAACGCGGCGTTTCACCGATTTGGGCCACACGGTCACCGTCATTACGCGCTCGCCGAGAAGCGATGATGATAAATTACCGCCCAGTGCTGCTTTTTGCCAGGGTAATCCGAATCAGGCCGGGGCCTGGCAGGAGCGGTTGGCTGAGCATGATGTCGTCATCAACCTTGCCGGAAGATCCATCTTTTCACTGTGGACGCCCAAAGTAAGGCGGGAGATCATGGACAGCCGGGTCCTCACGACACGGGCCGTGGTCGATGCCCTGCGGAACACCGGGTCGGGCAAACTGCTGCTCAGCACCTCGGCTGTGGGCTATTACGGCAATCGCAGCGGTGACATGGTGCTTGACGAGGATAGCCCCGCCGGGGCTGGTTTTTTGGCGGAAGTGGCGAAGGCCTGGGAGCAGGAGGCTCAGCGGGCCGAAGAATTCGGAGTGCGAGTGATCCACTGCCGCTTCGGCATTATCCTCGGCCGCAACGGTGGGGCGCTGCAAACCATGCTTCCGGCCTTTCGGTATTTCTTGGGAAGCCCTCTGGGAAATGGTCGCCAGTGGTTCCCCTGGATTCATCTGGAGGACCTCTTTGGCATCATGAGCTTTGTGATGGCAAATCAGACAATCTCCGGTCCGATCAACTGCACGGCGCCCAATCCGGTCCGCAATCGGGAATTCACCAAAGCCCTGGCGAAGGCCCTGAAGAGATGGGCGATCCTGCCTGGCATTCCCGCTTTCCTGCTTCGAACCCTGCTGGGAGAATTCGGCAGCGTGCTCCTCGACGGCCAGCGGGCGCTCCCCAAACATCTGCTGGAGGCGGGATGCCATTTTTGCTTTCCGACCGTGGACGAGGCCCTGCGCGACCTGCTCGGCAACAAAAGGTAACGAATTTATTCGGTTGCTGCCGTTCATTTGCTTGACAGGATCGGTTTTTTGTGCATAAGAATGGTTCCGCACGGTTTATTACTTGGTTAGGTTCGGTATTTTGGAGCCAATGCCAAATCGGTCCAGCCTTCGCTCAGAACGATTTTGTGGGAGCTCTCAAAGTAACCCAACCGGCTCGCACGGGAAAACAGCAAGAAGGAAAGGATTCTTACAATGCCGGAAGGTCGCGTGAAGTGGTTTAATGACAAAAAGGGTTATGGTTTCATTGAGACTAAGGATCAGGGTGACGTATTTGTCCATCATACCGCTATCGTGTCTGAGGGTTTTCGATCGTTGAGCGAAGGAGAAAAAGTGACATTCGAAGTGGAATCCGGACCTAAAGGTCCCCAGGCCGTTAGAGTCCATAAGATTTAGCGAGATTCCCAAGCCGTTTCACCCAGAAGCCAGGGGCCATCCCCTGGCTTTTTTCATGCTACAGACCCCATGGCGGCTGAGCAATGCCTCAGAGAAGATTCTGTGCCTTGAGCATCGCGATCAATTCTTCACAATTGCGGGCCGTCAGGTCGGCACCGGCGCGGGCTAAATCCAGTTCTGAGGCGTTCCCACTCCATACGCCGGCAGTGAGGAGGTTGGCGCTCTTGCCGGTTTGCATATCGAGGGGATGGTCGCCGACCATGAGCGTGCCTTCGGGGGATGCGGCAAGCGCTTCCAGGGCGCGGCGGGCGTGGTCCGGGTCGGGTTTGACGCGATGGACGTGGTTTCGAGCCAAGAAGGCGGCACAGTAGCGGCCGATATCGGGAAAAACGATCCGAACGGCCTCTTCGCAATTGCGGGTGATGATGGCGACTTTGACGCGCTCTTCCTGAAGTTCCTGGAGGATGGCGCGCGTGAAGGGAAAAAGCGCCCCCCGGTGGGCGGCCTCGATCTCGATGGCCTGGATGAGAGCGTGGGCTCTTGTCTCGAAGTCCTCAGCGGCGGTTTTATCGCGGTGCTGGAGACGCGCGGTGAGCTCTTCCAGCCATTCGAGCGCCGGTACCTGGGGGGATTCCAGCGGTTGCGGGAAATACTCCTGCGCCAGGAGGCTCAACCGGCGCTTCATGGCAGGGAAATCCAGGTGCAGTTCGGCGAGCGTGCCATCAAAATCAAAGATGATCGCCCCGAGTTTGTTCGCCTGTTTATCGACCATGTGGGCCTCCCCGTTGCATCACGGTTGTCCTTTTCCCTTGCAGAGCCAGGTGCGGTTGGTTATTTTTGGGCGGCTCGCGACGGGTTGCGTCGGAGCCACTATAATACGGCGAAAGGCGGGCGGCAATGTCTCGAATGAGGGAAGGCGTAGCAATTACTGGTGACGGGCCATCATCCTGATGGTTCTCCTGTCAATTTGCAGAGCAGGCGGGCAAGGTACTCGTATTAGGTTTTTCGGGCTCCCCCAACCTGTGTGAGTGGTTGCCTTAAGCCCTGAAAGGTGCTGACAAGCAATGGCAGAAACGGTTGAAACTCTGAGCTTCGAGGCTTTGGTAGCGCGCCTCCGGCAGTCAAAAAGAGCTTACCAGGAACATTACCGGGCCATGTATTCGAGCTGGTTCGGCGGAATTGTCACCGACCCGGCGCTGATGATGGTCCCGGTGGACGATCATCTGGTCCACCGGGGGGACGGGATTTTTGAGGCCTTCAAATGTGTTGACGGCAACATCTACGCCCTGGAGCGGCATCTGAACCGGATGGACTATTCGGCGAAAATGGCCTCCCATTCATTGCCATTCAGCCGTCCGCAGCTGCTGGAGACGATTCTGGCCACGGTGAGGGCGGCCAATCTTCCGACCTGCTCCATCCGGCTGTTCGTTTCCCGGGGGCCGGGCGGGTTTTCGGCCAGCCCGGGCGAATGTCCCGAAAGCCAGCTCTACATCGTTGTCACCACCCTGCAGGTCCCTCCCCAGGAAAAATACGACCACGGGGTGACCCTCATGAGCACTCGTATTCCTCTCAAGAAGGGCTACTTTGCCAACATCAAGAGCTGCAACTATCTGCCCAATGTGCTCATGCGAAAAGAGGCCGACGATGCGGGGGTGGATTTCACCGTTTCCATCGATGAACGAGGGTTCCTGGCCGAAGGGCCAACCGAAAACATCGGCATCATCACTCACCAGCGGGAATTCCTGGTGCCTCGGTTTGAGCGGATACTGCGGGGCACCACCGTCAGCCGCGCCATGGAACTGGCTGGAACGCTGGTCAATGCCGGTGACCTCGTGGGCATCGGGGAGGCCGACCTGACGCCCGAAGATGCCTACGGTGCGGCCGAAATGATGATGTTTGGCACCAGCTTTGATGTCCTACCGGTCGTGAACTATGACGGCCATGCCATCGGGGATGGACATCCCGGATCTTGTGCCCGCCGATTTCGTGAGCTGTTTTACGAGGACATGCATACCTGCCGGGAGATGATCACGCCGGTCCGGGAGACCTAGCATGGAACAGGACCGGCACGAGCCGCTCCGGGAAATGGCTGAAGCGGCCTTTCGGGACAGTATCGCCGTCAAGGATGCACTGTACCGGGAGGGAACCGATCTGCTCCTGGCAATGGCGGAGGCGGTCACGGCGGCTTTTCGCGGGGGACAGCGGCTGTTCCTTTTCGGGAATGGCGGCAGCGCCGCGGATGCGCAGCACCTGGCAGCCGAGTTTGTCAACCGGTTCGAGCGTGAGCGTCGCCCGCTGCCGGCCCTTGCCCTGACGGTTGATACCTCCATCCTCACCAGTATCAGCAACGACTATGCGTTTGAGGACGTTTTCCGCAAACAGTTGCAGGCGCTTGCTCAGGCCGGCGATGTGGCGCTCGGGATCAGCACCAGCGGCCGTTCCCCCAATGTGCTCAAGGCGTTGGGATGGGCGAAGGAAAATGGTCTGCACACTCTTGGCTGGGCCGGGGCGGAAAAGAGCGAAATGGACCTGGTCTGCGATCTCATCCTGCATGTGCCCTCCCGAGTAACGGCCCGGGTCCAGGAGGGGCACATGACCTTCGGTCACATCCTGTGTCTTTTGGTCGAGGAAATCCTCTTCGGTGAGGGGAAGAGCCATCCATGAGCCGTCGTGACCGGAGCATGGAGCCTCTCGATTTGAGTGGGCTCCGGACCACCAGCCTGCATGATCGACCGAGTAAGGTGCGGCGTGAGGATTTCGGCCGGCCCTGGCAGCCGGGGAGATCTCTGGCGGACTTCCTCGGAACATTGCCCAACATGCTTGCGGCCACCCAGTTGCGCCAGGCGGTGAGCGCCATGGCGGCGGTGGTTCGAGCCGGGCGGACCCTGATCCTGGGCATGGGGGCTCATCCCATCAAGGTTGGCCTCAATCCCGTCCTGATCGACGCCATGGAATGGGGATTGTTCTCGGGCGTGGCCCTGAACGGAGCCGGGATTGTCCATGATGTGGAACTGGCGCTGGCCGGCAAGACCTCCGAAGATGTGGCCGCGCACCTTGACCAGGGCCAATTCGGCATGGCCCGTGAGACGGCGGAATTCATTCACGAGGCTGTTGCCCGGGGCTGCGAGACCGGCAAGCGCGGACTTGGCCGAGCGGTCGGAGAGCGGCTTCTGGAGATGTCGGCGCCTTTTGCAGAAATGAGCCTTCTGGCCGGCGCGGTCCGACTTGATCTGCCGGTGACCGTGCATGTGGTCCTCGGCACGGACATCATTCACATGCATCCGGCCATGGACGGTGCCGCCATGGGGGCGTTGAGCATCTATGATTTCAGGCTTTTTTGCCGCCTGGTCAGCTCCTTGGAATACGGCGTCTATCTCAACCTCGGATCGGCGGTGATTCTCCCGGAGGTGTTCCTCAAAGCGGTGAGCGTGGTGCGCAACCTCGGCTATTCACTCGCAGGTCTCACTACCATCAATATGGATTTCCAACGCCAGTACCGGACCCAGGTCAATGTGCTCGAACGCCCGACTCATGGAACCGGGACCGGAATCTGTCTGATTGGCCACCACGAAATCATGTTTCCTCTGCTCATGGCGGCCGTTCTCGAAGAATTGAAGGGGAGGAGCTGAATGCCAAAACGCATACGGATCCAAGCCGGTACCGTTTCCCTCATCGCCGAATTGAACGACTCTCCCACTGCGGTCGCAATCCATGCAGCCCTGCCACTCGAAGCCGCCGCCCATACCTGGGGCGAAGAGATCTACTTTGCCATTCCCGTTGCGGCCGGACTGGATGAAACCGCGGTCGACCTGGTGGCGGTGGGAGACCTTGGCTATTGGCCGACCGGGAGGGCGTTCTGCATCTTCTTTGGGCCGACGCCGGCCAGCCGCGGCGATGAAATCCGGCCCGCCAGCGCCGTCAACCGGATCGGCCGGGTTCTCGGGGATGCCAAAGCTTTCAAGGCGGTGGCCGATGGGGACCTTGTCCGTCTGGAGGGGGAGGGTTAAAGTGCAAGCGGTGAGGAATAGCGGGGCCCCTGGCCGCCAAGTGTAAGCTGGTGCCGGTTTCATCATTTGTGATGGCCCCTGAGACCTGGTAATCGTCCAGAAACAAGTGTGCCGTTTCGGTGAGTGGGCTGCGCCCACCGATTGGGCAGCATGTGGGCACAGCCCACCCTGCGATCCTGTCAACCGTCAAATTTCTTATTGGACAGTCTCTTGTGGTCGGTATTGGAGACGAGCATGCCCATTTATGAATATGAATGCTGCAAGTGCTGTGAGAGGTTCGAGAAGCTGGTGTTCCGCAGTGAAGAAGCGGTGATTTGTCCCAAGTGCGAATCCCGCGAAGTGCAAAAGGTGTTGTCGGTCTTTGGCTTCAAAAGCGGCGGCAGCAAGGGGGCTGCCAGCAGCAGGATGGGCTCCGGCGGGTCGTCCTGCGCCGGTTGTCATTCGACCAACTGCAGTTCCTGTCATTGAGGTCAATGGGTTCATGGACCGACCGTTGCGCATTGGGACCCGCGGCAGCCTGCTGGCACTGACGCAGAGCAAGTGGGTGAAGGCCGAACTCGAACGGCGGTGGCCAGGTTATCGGATCGAGCTGAGAATCATCAAGACCACCGGTGATAGGATCCTCGATGTGCCGCTCGCCAAGATCGGCGGCAAGGGACTCTTTGTCAAGGAGCTGGAAGAGGCTCTGCTGGCTGGTTCCGTGGATCTGGCGGTCCACAGCATGAAGGATGTCCCGGCGGTGCTGCCGGATGGGCTCGAGATAGGAGTCATCCCCAAGAGGGAAGATCCCCGGGATGTGCTGATCAGTCGCGATGGCCGCGGGCTTTCCGAGTTGCCCGGGGGGGCGCTGGTAGGCACCAGCAGCCTGCGCCGGGCGGCCCAACTGAGAAGCCTGCGACCGGATCTCATCATCGAAAATCTTCGCGGTAATTTGGATACCCGCCTGCGCAAAGTGCGCGAGGGCCACTACGATGCCGTCATTCTGGCGGCAGCCGGGATTCACCGGATGGGCTGGCAGGAGCAGATCACCAGCTATCTCGAAGCTGCCCAATGTCTCCCGGCCATCGGTCAGGGAGCGCTCGGGATCGAAGTCCGCGGCAACGATCAAGCCGTCCGCAAGCTCCTCGCACCCCTGCACCATCCAGATACAGCGGTAGCGGTCTGGACGGAAAGGAGTTTCCTGGAGGAACTGGAAGGCGGCTGCCAGGTTCCCATTGCCGGTTTGGCCCGGGTGATCGACGGGCTCCAGGTGGAACTGACCGGTCTAGTGGCTTCCCTTGACGGCAGGACCGTTTACCGCCGGACCCGGTCCACCCCCTCTGAAGGAGCGCAGGAGCTGGGCCGCAGTCTTGCCCGGGAACTGCTCGACGCGGGCGCGCGCGCCATCCTGGACGAGATTTACCGTTCGGCTCAAAGTCATTGAACGAAGATTTTCAACCTTAAAGAGCACTGGCCAAAGGTAAATATGCCGTTTTGGAGGGTGGGCACAGCCCGCCCTTGTTTGTGTTTTTCGTGAGCTTCATGCTGAAAAAGAATAGATGGTGAAGGGATAACCGGTGAGCAAAGGCAGAGTCTATCTGGTGGGAGCGGGGCCGGGAGATCCGGGCCTGCTGACGTTAAAGGGCAAGGCGCTGCTCGAGCGGGCCGAAGTGGTCATCTATGATTATCTGGCCAACGAGGAGTTCCTCGCCTTTGCTCCGCCCGAGGCCGAACGGATCTATGTGGGCAAAAAAGGCGGCGATCACACCATGCGACAGGGCGACATCAATCGGCTGCTGGTAGAAAAGGGAAGGGACCATGTGGTGGTGCGCCTCAAGGGTGGTGATCCGTTTGTCTTCGGGCGAGGCGGTGAGGAAGCCCGGGAATTGGTCGCGGCCGGGATTCCCTTCGAAGTTGTGCCCGGGGTGACTGCGGCCATCGCGGTGCCGGCCTATGCCGGAATACCCCTTTCGCACCGCGACTACGCTGCCAGTATGGCCTTTATCACCGGTCATGAACGGGAAGACAAGACCGCTTCCAAGATCACCTGGGACCGGCTTGCTACCGGGGTTGGGACCCTGGTGTTCTTCATGGGGGTCAGAAACCTGCCCGAAATCTGCGGCATGCTGATGGAACACGGCCGGTCAGAGGAAACTCCGGTGGCAGTGATCCGCTGGGGCACTACGCCGGAGCAACAAACGGTCATTGGCACGCTGCGGGATATTGCGGCAAGGGTGACGGCGGTGAACCTCAAGCCGCCAGCCATAACCGTGGTGGGAGAAGTGGTGCGACTGCGGGGGGAACTTAACTGGTTCGAGGCCAGACCGCTGTTCGGCCGCCGCATTGTGGTGACGCGGGCGCGGGAACAGGCCAGTGAGTTCAAGGCCATCCTGAGCGAACTCGGAGCGCACTGCCTCGAATTTCCTACCATTGCCATTGAACCGCCGCCCTCCTGGGAACCCCTCGATACCGCGATTACTCACCTGGCAACCTACGATTGGGTGATCTTTACCAGCGTCAACGGGGTGCGCTGCTTCATGGCGCGGCTGCGGGCTGCGGGTCTGGATGGGCGGGGGCTGCACGGCCTGCAGTTGGCCGCTATCGGCCCCAAAACGGCAGAAGCACTCGAACAGGTCGGGCTGCGTCCCGATCTGGTACCCGGCGAATACCGGGCGGAAGCCATTCTCGATGGTCTGGCCGGTGGCAACCTCCGGGGCAAACGCCTCCTCCTGCCGCGTGCGATGGTGGCGCGCGATGTCCTGCCGGATACGCTCCGCCAATGGGGCGCCGAAATCGATGTGGTTCCGGCCTACCAGACCGTGCTTCCCCGGGAGCGAACCACCGAGATGCTGGAACGGTTGCGTGCCAACGAAATCGATTGCCTTACCTTTACCTCCTCCTCAACGGTCGGCAACTTCTTCAGCCTGTTTGCCGCCGAAACCATCCGCCCGCTTCTCGAGGGCGTGCGCATCGCCTGTATCGGTCCGGTCACCGCACACACCGCCGAGGGGCATGGGCTCAAGGTCGATATCATGCCATCCGAGTACACCATTGCGGGTCTGGTGCAAGCAATCAGCGAGCATTTTCGAGGGGCCGGGAAATGATCCCCGGCAATCCGGATGCGGTCCTGGCGCCTACTTGAGGATGTCGTTTTCGCGATTCTGCAGATAGGCCTGCCGCATGGACGCATAGGGGTCGACGGCCGCTTTCTTGAAATCTTCGTAATCGCCGATTCGCAGAGAGGTGTTGTTTACAATGATTCCGCTCCTGATGGCAACGCTGACCCACAGGTCATGGGGAAGCCACCACAGGGGATTGAGGACGGCATCCCCGCCGAGCCCGAAGGTGTCCCGCACGGTCGATGGCCCAAACACCGGCCAGACGATATAAAAACCCGGCTTAACCCCATAAAATCCGAGAGTCTGGCCGGTGTCTTCGTCGACGGGGGGGGTGAGCTTAAATTCCCGACTGGCAATCTCGAAAAACCCGGCGAAGCCCAGGGTCGAATTGATGACGAAGCGGCCGGTTTCAATACCCGCAGCTTTGAACTTACCCTGGAGGACATTGTTGACGAACCGGCAGGGGAACCGGAGATTGTCAAAGCCGTTACGAATGCAGATCCTCAAGCCGGGAGGAATGAAGGTGCCATATATCTGGGAGATCGGTTTCAGAAACCAGAAATAGAGTTTATCGTTAAAAACGAAGAACGCCCGATTCATCCGTTCCAGGGGATCGGGGGCAAGTTCGATTTTGGCAGTATCGGCGAAGGGATCGTAGAAATCGTCATCACCGTTCTCGCCTGGAGTCGGAGTCGCTGCCAGAGCGACCTTATGGAAATCCGGACCGATCAGGGAGAGGCGTTCTCCGTTGTGAGCGGGCAGGACCAGGGAGAGAACCAAAAACGCTGAAACGGCAACCAGTGCCTTGGTTGATGACTTCATCCAATCGTCTCCTTCATTGAAGTGGCAATCTGGCTGATAGCCACACTGGTAAGCCGACCATGAAAGACTCAGGAACGGTATTCTAGCACCCCACGGAAACTTGGCAAGCAAAACTCGTGCAGCCTTGCATCCAGGTAAAGCTATAATATATTGTCGAGTTTGTGTCCATCCGGAAAGGTCAACTTGCTAAAAAAATTACCTAATCCGGCTATTTTTGCTTGAGTTTTTACCAAAACTCCGGCATAGTGAATGATGTAAGAGTTTGATATTTTGAGATAATCATTCATG
>JAPXSS010000026.1:0-31407 GCA_033812955.1 Syntrophobacteraceae bacterium
AATCAACTCTTTGCCGAAGGAGGTGTGGATCAACCCCCTCCTTCTGGGGAAGGCCGATGAGAACCGCTCATTGTATGAATCGGCTTTATCAAGGGGCTTCCCACGCAACACCTGGGAGCGAGCCGTTGGGACCGCCGAGAATGGGTCCACCCGTGACTCGTCGGAGGCGGTCCCAACGGCGGCCAAGGAGGACAGTTGCCTCTCCCTCGGGATCAGGCAGTATCCCCAGGAATCCCCTTTCACAGGCTGAAACAAGTTCTATGGTCTACACTAATTTCTGAAACCAGGTGCCTCAAAGTTGTTGACACATTCCGCGTGCTGCGACTGGATTCTCAGCTCCATCGAACTCGACAGCTGTAAGCCCCACCCGAAAGTCATGGGCAGGAACGAGATCGATAGCCTTCTTAGCCTGGGGAACGGTCATCCCGGAATGAGGTTGCGGCGGCGCAAGCTGCTTTCAGCGGCGCGACTGCGACCAGACGTAGAGCGCAATGGCGGCAGCGGTCGCGGCGTTGAGCGATTCGACTTCACCGGCAATGGGAATCGCCACGGCCCGCTCCCGCCATTTCTCGGGCAAACCGGGCCCCTCCATGCCCACCAACAGTCCAAAGCGCTCCGGAAAGATCACGCGGGAGAGGGGCTCACCGTCCGCCGCCAAGGGCAGGAGCGGCAGGTCGAAAGGGAGGTCGTCGAGAGTCGGCCCTGCCAGCAGTCTCGCCTGCAACGCAACCCCTCCCGAGGCCCGGAGGGCTTTCGGATGGCAGGGATGGGCACTTTCGGCCAGGAGGATCACCTGGGTCGCACCGAACGCCACCGCTGAGCGGATGACCGCGCCCACATTCTCCGGGTCTTGAAACGGCACTAACAGGGTGCATCCCTCCGGCAGGCCGTCCTCCGGCTGCCATCGCGGGATGAGCGGAACCCGGACCACAAGAAGCGGCGTGCCGGTCCCGAAGAGGTCGATTTTCGCAAACAGCTGCCTTTCGACCTGGAACCAGGCGAGCTGTTCGGGCGCCGCGGGCGGAGGAGGAGCACTGTCATCCGGGCTGATCCAGGCTTCGCACAAGTCAGGCGTTGCCTTCAGGATCTCGGTTACCTGCCTCGCCCCCGCCACCAGAGCCCGCTGCTGCTTCTTGATGCCGCGACTGCCGAACAACTTTTTCAGATCCCGGAACAGCTCGTTCTTCTCACTGTCGATCCGGCGCACCAGGTGCCGCTTCATGGCTTCTTCCTTCATTCTCCGGGGCGGGTCCCCGGTACGCTCAAAGACCACCAGCCGCCGCCGGTGCGCGGTTCCCGGAAGCCGGTAGGGATGATCCTGCGCCAAGCGATAGTCACGGCCATGGCGGGCGAGGGCTTCGGCAATTTCCGCGTCACAATTGGGCCCTTTCATGAAAATTGCCTGGCCCTCTCTTTCGAGGCACCCGGAGATCCGATCAAGGGTTAAGGTGATGGTCTCGAGCGCCCGGGTGATCACCCCGGCCATCCCCGTTTCGAAACTCGCCGCAATTTTCTCCCCGACGATCTCGATCTCTTCCAGCCCCAGGGCCTGCCGCACCTCTTCGAGGAAAGCCACCCGCTTCCGGCGGCTTTCAGCCAGGATGATCCGGAGGTGGGGAAAGGCAATCTTCAGGGGAATCCCCGGCATCCCGGGACCGCTCCCCAGGTCGAGAAGCGGGGATGGGAGTTTCATTATTTGCCCGGGTAAGATAGAATCCGCGTACAGTTTGAGGACCATATTGGTGAAATTATGGACACGCGTCAGGTTGAGTTCGGGGTTGCTCCGGCGCAGGAGGCAATGGTAGCGCCAAAGCTTGCGCACTTGGACCGGGGTGAGGTTGAGGCCACAGGAGCACAGCAGCTCGGCCATCTTTCCGGGCTCAGGGGCGGTCCCTTCGGGGCTCTGACGTCGGTCTTCGCGATGCATCCGTCACTCTCACCAGGATTGCAAATCAGCCGATGAATGCCCCCTGCTTCTATCACCCGGCCTGGCCGCTAAGCTATGAGGACAACCATCTCCTGGCCCTTTATAAACCCGCCGGGCTGCTCGTTCAAGGTGATCGTACCGGTGCCCCCTCCCTTTTGGAGCTGGCGAAAACCTGGCTGAAAGAACGCTACCACAAGAAGGGGGAAGCTTTTCTCGGGCTGGTGCATCGTCTGGACCGGCCGGTAGCGGGGGTGATGCTGTTCTGCCGCACATCCAAAGCCGCCAGTCGTATCAGCGAACAATTCCGGTCGGGAACCGTACGGAAGCGCTATCTCGCCGTTGTCATCGGAGTTCCGAAAGAACCCGCCGGGTTCCTGCAGAACCATCTCGAACGGCAGGCCAACCGCTCGAGCCGCATTCTCCTGGCCCCAACCCGCACCAGCCAGGAGGCACGACTCCACTATCGGGTAGTCGCGGCAACGGGATCGAACAGCCTGGTGGAAATTGACCTCGAAACCGGTCGTCATCATCAGATTCGCGTTCAGATGGCCCATCTCGGGCATCCCCTGCTCGGCGATCTGCGCTACGGAGCCGCGACGCCACTGCCACAGCGGCAGATTGCCCTGCTGGCCACCGCTCTCGTTATCCGGCACCCCATCACCGGTGCGGCGATGAGCGTCCGTTCGCCTCTGCCGCGAGGCTGGCCCTGGCCCCCCGATCACCCGATCCGTGCGGGTCCGCCCTGGAATTGGAGCGAATTGCAGAGGATGCTTGGTCACTACAATGGATCAAAGGAGGAGGAGTGAGTATGGCAGAATTCATGGAAGTCATCAGAGGCCGGCGCAGTATTCGCCGGTACGAAGCTCGGGAGGTTCCTGAAGAGCTCCTGCACCAGCTTTATGAAGCGGTCAAATGGACTCCTTCATGGGCCAATACGCAGTGCTGGGAACTGATAGCCGTCACCGACCGGCAGCTCAAAGAGCGACTGCAGGAGACGGTCAGCCAAGGAAATCCGGCCACCCGGGCCATGGTCAATGCGCCCGTGGTCCTCGCTCTGTGCGGAGAATGCGAGCAAGCGGGCTATTACCAGGGCGAGGTGACGACCAAGTACGGGGACTGGCTCCTGTTCGATCTCGGCCTGGCAACCCAGAACCTGTGCCTGGCAGCCCACAATCTGGGGTTAGGAACCGTCATCGTGGGTTCTTTTGACCACGACCGGGCCAAAGAACTGCTGAAGGTGCCTGCCGGGTACGAACTGGTGGTCTTGATTCCCCTCGGCTACCCGGCCAGGACTCCCCCGGCTCCGCGCCGGCGGGAACCCGCCGAATTCGTCCATCGCAACCAGTTTTAGAAGAACGAAGCGGCCTGGCAATGCACCATAGCCAAACAAAAGGGGAAAATGATCATCAGGCAGGTTCGCGGTGGGGGCGGGAACTACATGACTGACGGGGCGCGGGTGAGGGTGCAGTCGGGAAAGGGGCCGGCATTCGCCCGGTAACGGAGGAAAAGCTGCCCGAATGATTCTCGGGCTTCCCTAACCCTCATACTTGAACGACACATTGACTCTCACCCGGAACGCCACCGGCTTGCCGTCTTAGATCTGCAAATCGAGTTTGGTAATTTCAGCAATCCAAAAAGCAGAACAGTCTTACCATTGCATGCTCGCCGCCTTGTTCTTCCGACCTGATCGAACCGCGGCAGGGAATCAGCTTCCACCGACGGCACGGGTGCGGTCAATCCCGTAATTCGAACCGGATCTGAGCCCTCGCCCGATTGCTCTGCTTCACCTCCCCACCTACCGTGTACTCCGCATAGCACTCCACCCAATCATAATACTTGGCCACATTCCGAGTCTGGATCTTGGCAGCGAACCTTCCCGGACTGCCGTACTCAACGCGCTCGATGCCGGAACAGAACAGGGGTGAACTCTGCGAATAGGGTCCCGCCGTGGTCCAGCGCGAACAGGCGGAATCGATGGGGCGGTTATCCTGGGTTTCAGTGGCATAGCAGTGCAGCGGGGGCGACGAGAAGGCAGATCGTTCCGACAGCCACCGGAAGCAGGCCCTCTTGATGGTTGGCCGCCCCTCCGCTTCAAAGGTTACCACCACGTCGTACGGGAGGTCTTCTGCCGTGATCTGAGGCATGTGCACGCGCACCAACCGGAGCTCGCTTGGAGGTGGATGGACAGCCTGGATCAGCGTGCAGGCAGAAATGAACAGCAGCAGCAGCCCGAAAACCAGCCCTGCAGTCAGAATACGTCCCTTTTTCATGTCTCCTCCCTTGACGGCCACGCCTGAACAGCCCGGCCCGGTTATGCAGTCACCAGCACCAACAGCCCCTGTCACCAGAGAATAAGCGATCCGCCCTGGTAAGGTCAATAAAAGCAATACAACTCTCGGCGAGGAGGCTTACAATCCTTGCCCGGTTGTGCTAATTTTATGCCCGTTGAATTCCAGACCGGACTACACCATCCCCGGAGAAGGATTTCCCATGGTCAAAAGCGCTGAAAGCAGGAAGAGCAGCGGAACAAAGAGAAAGACTCCCGGTGAAGATTATCCCAAGGGTAAGGCCGAGGAGTCGAGCCTTTCTCAGAAGGCAAAGAAGGCTTTCGAAATCGATATCTTCAGGGGCTGGTGCAAGGCATGTGGAATCTGTGCCGCCTTCTGTCCTCGCAACTGCATCGGGCAGGATGAGAATGGCGCGCCGGTGGTGGCGGATGCCAGCCGGTGCAGTGGGTGCGGCTGGTGTGAACTGCATTGTCCCGACTTCGCCATCAGTGTGCTTCCCCGCCAGCTCAAGCCACCCAATCCCGAAGAGTGAACCGGTGAGTATTGAACTACAGAATGCCGACAGGAACGGGAAATCTTTGGATGAAGACGATCAGCCGTAGGGCAATCTTGGTCCGGAGGGATGAAGCAGCCTGGCCGAACCATCCGTCTTTTTCGGCTGGAGATTCTTTATTTGCTCTTTTACCTTCGCTTTAGAAAACGGAGGCCGCTTGAACCCCGCCAAAAGTCGAGGACGACTGCTCTTGCTGCAAGGGAATGAGGCGATTGTCGAAGGTGCGCTGGCTGTCGGGTGCCGGTTTTTTGCCGGCTATCCCATCACCCCTGCCACGGAAATCAGTGAAGTCATGTCATACCGCCTGCCGGCGGCAGGTGGAACCTTCATTCAAATGGAGGACGAGAGCGCGAGCATGGGATGCGTGATCGGCGCTTCCTTGGCGGGGACGAAGGCCATGACGGCCACCAGCGGCCCCGGCTTCTCACTCATGCAGGAGAACCTTGGCTTCGCCTGTGTTGCGGAAGTCCCGTGCGTGGTCGTCAACGTCATGCGGGGCGGTCCCAGCACCGGTCTGCCGACCAGCGTGAGCCAGGGGGATGTGATGCAGGCCCGGTGGGGCACTCACGGCGATCATCCGATCATCGTGCTCGCCGTCTCCACCACCCAGGATTGCTTCGACATCACCGTCAAGGCCTTTAATTTCTCCGAAAAATATCGCACGCCGGTCATCATCCTCTCCGATGAAGTGGTCGCTCATACCCGCGAAAAGATCTACCTTCCCCATCCGGGAGAAATCGAAGTCCTGGACCGCATCCGGCCCAACACTCCGCCCGAATGGTACATCCCCTACGAAGACAATCCGCGAGGGGTTCCGCCCATGGGAACCTTTGGGGACGGCTACCGCTACCACGTCACGGGCTTGATCCACGATGTGCGCGGATTCCCTACGCAACGCCCGGACGAGATCGTACCGTTCATGAACCGCCTGTTTCGGAAGATCAGTCAACATTTCTACGATATTCAGCTAGTGGAGCAGGAAACTACCGAAGACGCGGAGGTGCTGATCATCGCCTACGGCTCCGTGGCGCGCTCAGCCCGGCGTTCGGTGCGGGAGGCGAGGAACCGGGGGGTCAAGGCTGGCCTGCTCCAGCTTGTTACCCTCTGGCCCTTTCCCCGCCAGATCGTCGAGCCGCTGCTCCGGCGCGTGAGGGCGGTGCTGGTGCCGGAACTGAACATGGGCCAGGTTTCACGCGAAGTTAAACGAATCAACCAGGGCACCACCCGCATTGAAATGCTGAACCGGATCGACGGCAACCTGATCACCCCAGCCGAGATCCTGGTTCGCTTGCTAAAGCTCTAAAAACTCATGAAAGGGCATGGTGAGGCGAAACCATGGCAGAAGTCACCCAATTGATCCACAAGTATCTGCGGCATGACAAGAAGTTCCCTCACGTCTGGTGCCCGGGCTGCGGAAACGGCATCTTTCTGGGAGCCCTGATCCGGGCGATCGATCGCACCGGATTCGAGAAGGATCAGATTGTAATCGTCTCCGGGATCGGCTGTTCGGGGAGGATCTCCGTTTACGTGGACTTTAACACCCTCCACACCACTCACGGCCGGGCCTTGACCTTCGCAACCGGCATCAAGCTCGCCAATCCCGAACTACAAGTCATTGTCATCATGGGTGACGGCGACGCCACCGCCATCGGCGGCAACCACTTTATCCATGCGGCACGCAGGAATCTCAACCTCACCGCCATCGTCGTCAACAACAACATTTACGGCATGACCGGCGGTCAGTATTCACCGACCACACCATACGGCGCCAACGCAACCACCGCTCTGTATGGCAATATCGAGCATGCCTTCCCCATTGCGGAACTGGCCGCCATAGCCGGTGCCAGCCTGGTGGCCCGAGGCACCGTCTATCACGCCACCCTGCTGGATGAGCTGATCGAGCAGGCCATTCGCAAGCGCGGCTTTTCCGTGGTCGAAGTGATCAGCCACTGCCACATCCAATACGGTCGGAGAAACCGCCTGGGCGGAGCGGTCGAGATGATGCGCTGGCAGAAGGAAGCCGCGGTCAAGATTGAAAAGGCCCAGACCATGTCCGAGGAAGAAATGAAGGGCAGATTTACCATTGGGGTGCTCGTCGACCGCGATCTGCCCATCTATACCCAGGAATACCAGAAGCTTCGAGAGGTGGCAAAGACGAAGCTGACCATGAGCGCTTGACTGCTCGTCGGTTCGCCGAAGGCAACGCTGCGCATCGTTGGGCTAGGTCGAGAATTGTCTGACGCTTCTACCAGGGGAGAAGGCAAGACGCCATGGAACGTTATGAAATTCGCCTGAGTGGTTCGGGAGGCCAGGGATTGATCATTGCAGGGATCATTCTGGCCGAGGCAGCCGGCATCTACGACGGCAAGTTTGTCTGCCAGACTCAGAGCTACGGGCCTGAAGCCCGCGGAGGCGCGAGCAAGGCGGAAGTCGTGATCAGCAATGAAGAAATCGACTATCCCAAGGCGATCAAGCCGGACCTGCTTCTCGCCATGAACCAGAAATCCTGCGATGTCTACTTCTTCGACCTCAAACCAAGCGGCCTCCTTATTGTGGACTCCACCCATGTCCGACAGCTGCCCACCACACGAGCGGTGGCCATTCCCTTCACCCAGATTGCGCGGGAAAAACTGAAACACGAAATGGCATCCAACGTGGTCGCACTCGGGGCCCTGGCGACCCTTACCGGCGTGGTATCCTTGAAAAGTCTCGAAGCCGCGGTCCTCGCGCGCGTCCCTCCGGGCACCGAGGAACTCAATAAACAAGCCCTCGAAGCCGGGATCGAAGTGGCCAAGAACTACTCGCAGAGAGAGGAGCATTCAGTCCTATATGAGGATCTTACTGACCAATGATGACGGCATCTATGCGAAAGGCATCGAAGCGCTCTATCTGGCCCTCACCCCCGAGCACGACGTCACCGTGGTAGCCCCCGAAACCGAACAGAGTGCGGTTGGGCATGCCATTACCTGGCTTGACCCCCTGCGGGTAGGGACCGTTTACCGCAATGGGAGCTTTTTCGGCTACGCCCTGAACGGGACGCCGGCAGACTGTGTGAAAATCGCCCTGACCGAACTGATGAAGCCGCCACCGGAGGTGGTGGTCTCGGGAATCAACCTCGGCGCCAATATCGGCGTGAATGTGATCTACTCGGGAACGGTGTCCGCAGCCACGGAAGCGGCGGTCTTCGGTGTTCCCGCCGTGGCCATGTCTATCGATTCCTTCAAACCTGCCGATTTCAGCGCCGCCACCAGCTTCGTGCAGCGCCTGCTCCGAGTCATCGCCCGGGAGGGCCTCCCTGAAGGGGTGTCTCTCAATGTCAACGTCCCCAACGTCCCTGCGGAGGAGGTACGGGGGGTGCGGATCACTCATCAGGGCAGGAAGAAACACCTGGAACGCTACGACCGCCGCCTCGACCCGCGGGGCCACGTTTATTACTGGCTTTGCAATTCGACCTTCACCCGCGATACCGACCCCGAGGCCGACTCCATCGCGCTCGAGGAGAACTACATCTCCGTCACCCCGATCCAGTACAATCTGACCCGCCGTGAGATGCTGGAGGTCCTGAAAACCTGGCGCTTGTGAGCAGTGTCAGGGGAGAGGCATCACGCCTCATTCCTTACCCACCACTACGATCGACGGCTTCGCCTGGGGCACGTATTTCACCTGCTCCAACATGGTGCTGGCTTTGCCCATGCTCTCAACCGGCGCCAGTTGCAGGGTGAAGCTCTGACCGCGCTTCGGATCGCCCACGGTCTTCAGGACCACCTCATAGCCCTTCTTTTCCAGGGTCTTTTTGAGTTCTTCCGCACTGCGCTTGTCTTTGATGGTCGCCACTTGAACCGCATAGAGCTGCTGGCCGCCTGCAGGGGCAGGCTTCTGGGGTTCGACCGCACCTGCCGGTGCCGCCCGGGCGGAAGGCGGCTTTGCCGGCTTCGCCGGAGATGGCACTGCAGCCATGGATTTTGGCTTGTCTTCGGGTGTGGACAACGGAGCCGGTTCCGGTTTCATGACAGGGGCAGATGGCATCGCCTTGCCCGCCTCATCGCCGACAGGCGGTGGCATGCCGGCCGATGTCGATTGAACCTCGCTCACTGCCTGGGAGGATGCCTGCCCCGGCCCTGGAGGAGCGCTGGTAAGGCTCTTCTGCCCGCCTTCGGTCGGTGCTTCCGCCTTGGGAGGGGCCTTCGGCAGGTCTCCGGGTTGTTCTTTGGACAGCGGTGTCGGCACCGCCGCGCTCATGTCTGCCGAGCCCTTCGCTTCGGGGGTGATGGGCGGTATCGGATCAGCTCCTTTCCCCGGTTCCGAGGGTTCCCCCTGGCTTCTCGAGAGGCTTTCGGCAATGGGCTGCAGCGAACGTGGGATCTCCTTTACTACTTTGCCTTTCTCCACCGCCGGCTTTTTCGAGGTTTCCCGGCCGACCCGGTCGCGCGAGGTGAGCGGGATGAACAGCACCAGCACCACCAAGCCAATGGCAGCCCAGAAGAGCAACTTGAGAGAGGTTCGGAACCCTGATCGCGAATCCTTGTTGACGAAGATCTTTTTCTTCATGAGGATTCCTCCTCCATCATGCGGCCCGCTTTCGACCTGGCGCGCGCGAAGCCGGGGAGCGACCCTTCGATGGTGGAATCGTCAACACAATAGGCGATGCGAAAATGTCCCGGCCCGCCAAAACCACTTCCCGGCACCACCAGGATATTCTCTTCCTGAAGCAGCCTGACGAATTTCACATCATCGGCAAAGGGAGTTTTCGGGAAGAGATAAAAGGCGCCGAGCGGCACCACCAGCTCGTAGCCGGCAGCTCTGAGACCGCTCACCAGCCGGTCGCGCTTGCGGCGGTAGGTATCCACATCCACACAGGCCCCCTGGAGCTCCACGATCAGCCGCTGCATCAAACCGGGAGCATTGACAAATCCCAGAATGCGGTTGGCAAGAGAGAGCGCCGCCAGGAGCTGCCCGCTCTGCTCACAATCGGGGTGGACCGCCACAAAGCCGATCCGCTCGCCGGGCAGGGAGAGATCCTTGGAATAAGACGTAGCGATGAGGCTGTGCGGATAGTGCTGGAAGATGCAGGGCACTTCCTGATCGTTATAGACGATCTTTCGATAAGGCTCGTCGGACACCAGGTGAATCGTTCTGCCGTACTGACGGCTCTTCTTCTCGAGGATCCCGCCGAGCTGCTGGAGGGCGCTGGTGGAGTAAATCTGCCCCGTGGGGTTGTTGGGCGAATTGATAAGAACAATTTTCGTCCGCTCGCTGACGGCCAAGTCGATGGCGGACAGGTCCAGGGTGAAATCATCGTGGGTGGGAACAGTCTTGAGCACTCCCCCGTGGTTATCGGCATAAAAGCCATATTCCACAAAATAGGGGGCGGGGACCAGCAGTTCATCGCCGGGATCGAGGAGCGCCTTCAGGATGATATTCAAAGCCCCTGCGGCACCGCACGTGACAACGATCTGATCTGGCCCCAGCGGCACCCGGTGTTCCCTGCTGAGGTAGGCTGCAACCGCGGCTCTGGTTTCCTCAAAGCCGGCATTGGGCATGTAGCCGTGCATGCCGGGAATGTCCCACCGTACCAGTTCTCTGAGTTTCTCCTTGACGATTTCGGGCGGTGGCACGTTGGGATTACCCAAGCTGAAATCGAACACCTGGTCCTCACCATGGATCTTCTTCAAGCGGGCGCCTTCCTCGAACATCTTGCGGATCCAGGAAGACTTTGCCATAAACTGGGACATCTTCTGAGCTACGGCCATGAGCTTTTTCTCCATATCTGAACACGACTTACCGACGAAAATCGCTGAGGTCTACTGATCGAAGCATTCTAGCCACGCGGTCACTATAAGGGAAACAAGCGGCCAACTGCAAGCCATAAGAGGCACGGGCGGAGCGTGAGGAGTGAGGTGCCAGGAGTGGTGGCCTGAGGGGGATGCCAGGGCCGGAGCAGGAAGAAGCAGCTTGCGGTCCTGTCATGAGCTTCTTACCCTCCCCCCTTCACCCTTCACCGCAACACCTGCAACAGGAACCGATCGAGGCGATCAAAAAGCTGTCGACAAAGACTGCCGTGATTCATGCAGTCGCCAAAGAGCTCACCGCCGAGCCCTGCCCGCCTCATTCTCCGGATCGAGACCCGCAAGCCGGAAGGCAACCTTCGCTCCCAACGCCACGGCCCCGATGGTGCCCCCTTGCGTTCCAGCCGTGTCCCGGTCCGCGCGCCGGTTGAGTCGTTCAATCGTTTCCGAAACTGCAGATGGCGCCACAATCGGGGCAGGTCCAGGTGATCCCGTTGCAGGTCATGCCCCAGAGATTTTCTTCCATACAGTCGGAACACATCATGAATCCGCAACGGCAGGTCCAGCAAAAGAGCTGCTCACGATTGCAGGTCGCACATACATATTCCAAGGGTTTGCGCCATCTTGCCCGGTGACCGTCCCTTTGCGGGTCCGTTTGTTCTGTCATGAGTCCTTTTATCTCCGTTATCCGGCAGTCAATCTCCAAATCGCTCGGTGAAACGCCACCCACGGCCCTCAGACATTTTCTGTGGCCGAACCGGGGCCAGCGCCCCCGCCCGGTCATCAAACCATGGATGATAGACCTTTTTCAAGAGCCCGGCTTTGGTTATAAAAGAAAACGCCATGAACCAGCTTGACAATGGGAGCATTTGGGGATATTTAGAGAAGGCGTTGACGCGGGGTGGAGCAGCCAGGTAGCTCGTCGGGCTCATAACCCGAAGGTCGCTAGTTCAAATCTAGCCCCCGCTACCAGAAAGAAAACAGGGACTTAGAAGAAATTCTGAGCCCCTTTTTTCTGTCCTTTTTTGGCGTACCCAACGCTATACCCCCACACACAAGGCAAGAATGCGCTCCTAAAACAGAAAAGGCAGGATCCCATGATCGGGTTGCTCTGCTTCGAAGGATTGACGATAATTCCCCAATGCTAGTCTGGTGAGTGTTCCCGGTGAGAGCACAGTCACCTTTGCCCGCCCACCTCCAGGCGTTTTGTCCCAAAACAGGTAACCATTCGATATGATTCACCATGACCTAACCGGTGGGCAGGTTGGCCTCTCCAGGCTCTTGCACGGCGCGGGAAAATCGGGTAAGAGTGGGAACAACGACCCCGATTTGAGGGGATTGCGACACGTAACCAAAGCCATAATCCGAATACCCAGGCATCGCCGTGGGTGGGAGAATACCCGCCGGTACCATCCTCGGAAACCTGCTGCAAGCCCGAGAAGGCCCTTCATCGCGAGGCTTTCTGGCTGTTGCCCTACCTTTGGCTTGTTCTCGCTAGCAAGATGATCCCGGAAGCCCTTCGGCATGAACCAGACCACAAGGCTAGGGTGATCGAGCCATTCATTCACATCGTCCACGTCTTCGGCCTTTTCTTCCTGCCCGCCGATTCGTAACCCAATCGTTCGTTTCTCGTAACAGACTCGTAACAATTGCTGAATAGAATGCCGAGCCAGGTGGAAGCGAGAAAGGTTTGCAAAGGTTTGCGAGGCACGGGCCGAAGCAATGGACAAATCAAGATGAACCGCAACAGAGGAGTGACACAATGAAATGGAAATCATTGGTTTTGGCGGCAGCGTTTCTGGGTTGTCTGGCGGCTGGAGCTGCTGACGCGGGTTCCATCCGGATGGATGGGTCAACCACCGTCCTGCCCATTGCCCAGAAAGTTGTCGAAGCTTTCATGAAAGAGCATCCGGGCGTCAACATCAACGTCTCGGGAGGTGGTTCCGGGAATGGCATCAAGGCGCTCATCGACGGCACCACCGACATTGCAAACAGTTCCCGCTTTCTGAAAGATGAAGAAGTGAAGCTGGCACTTGAAAAGGGAGTCTATCCGGTACCCTTTGCGGTGGCCTATGATTGCATCGTTCCCGTGGTCCATCCCGAGAACCCGGCAAAGGACCTCACCATGGCTCAGCTCAAAGCGATCTACGTGGGCGAGATCAAAAGCTGGAAGGAGTTGGGCGGCGTAGACAAGGAAATCGTGGTGGTCTCACGGGACACCTCCTCCGGCACCTATGAAGTCTGGGAGGAAAAGGTCATGAAGAAGGAACGGGTCCATGCCGGCGCTCTACTCCAGGCTTCCAGCGGGGCTGTCGCGCAGGCCGTTTCGAAGAATAAGTACGCCATCGGCTATCTTGGTATCGGCTACGTCGATAAGAGTGTGAAGGCGCTTGCGGTCAACGGCGTCACAGGCAATGAGGAAACGGCGCTGAGCGGCAAATTCCCGATCTCGCGGGCGCTGTTCATGTTCACGAAGGGTTGGCCATCCGGGGAGATTCTCACTTTCATTAACTACCTCCTCAATCCGCAGAAAGGTCAGAAATTCGTTCGAGATGCCGGTTTTGTGCCTCTTTATTGAGCTCCTGCGAGAAGGAGGCTCTTTGCACTGGGCAAAGAACAACGTGACGCAGGAACGGATGTGCCAGTCACCCCCTGCGCATGGTAACAGCGAAATCGATTCCGACCCGGGACCGACTCGATTCGAAAACCCGATTCGGTCCCAGGTTGGTCTCGTGCGCATGAGGACGGGACATGAAGGGGAGCGCGTATCCTGGCAGCCTCCCTCGCCGTTACCCTGTTTTCCGCCCTCATGCCCATCCCCCTTGGCGTCATAACCGCCATTTACCTTGCCGAGATCGCGCCTGCCAGGATTTGAGAAATCGTGAAACCATTGGTCGAGTTGCTTGCACTCCTGCCATCACCTGGTGGCCCTTGCTGAGAAGCACAAGCAAGTGGGGGGCCGCGACCTCCTCCCCTTTCGTGGTCAGCTTGATCACGGGAACATGTTTTGTTGCGGAATCGGTCATCAACCTCCGGCAGACCTCCAGCCTGTCCACCTCAGGAATCATTAAATCGAGCAGAACCAGGTCCGGGAGGCGCTCCCCGGTCCTGAAATGATACGCCAGGAGATGGAGGATGTTAGGATCGTCTTCACAATCAGGATGCTGAGTTTGGCCATCGTTTCTTCAGGATT
The DNA here is from genome assembly GCA_033812955.1 of Syntrophobacteraceae bacterium. Classification (GTDB taxonomy): domain Bacteria; phylum Desulfobacterota; class Syntrophobacteria; order Syntrophobacterales; family Syntrophobacteraceae; genus JADGQM01. Next base: position 13,748 of record JAPXSS010000026.1, read on the forward strand.
TGATTGAGACGAGACAAATGACCACACACGCGTGACAGGAAGGTGACCGTATTGCTGCAGCCCGGTTACACTCTGTTCGGTCCGGGAAAAAAGAGGCAAATCGCTTCTGTCACTCAAATTCCTCCGAGCTGAAACACTCCTGTCAAAATAATGGTTCATAAAGGACAGAAACATTCATGAGCATAGAAAGAATCACGGCATGCAGGGACTGAGTTTGAACGCAGAGCTTTTGAAAGACATCTTCAAGTATGCCAGGCCACTCGGCCACAATGAACAACCCTCCAGTCTGAACCTTGGCTTCGGATTCCTCTACTACGGGCTCGTAAGGGCTCTTCGCCCCAAACACATCCTCGTTATCGGCTCCGGTTTCGGCTTCAGCCTCGTCTGTCTCGCGCTCGGCCTGAGAGACAACGACAACGGGATGTTGACCTTTGTAGACCCTGCGTACTCAGTTTTCAAAGACGGCCCCTTCAAGACCATGGGCGGCACCGGCAAATGGAATGATCCCCAAAAGGTCAGAGAGCATTTCTCACTCTTTGAGGTGCAAGAGCTCGTCACGCATTACAAGCTGCGGAGCGATGAGTTCTTCCCGTCCTACGACCACTTTCGGTTACCGGCGATCGACATCGCCTTCATCGATGGAAGCCATGCCTATCAGGACGTCAAGTATGATTTCCTGAAAACCCTCGAACATTCCCACCGGAACACCTACATCTTCTTGCATGACACGCATATCTATATTCGCGAACTCCTTCATCATGCCGGAGTCAAGCGGTGGCTCAAGATTCTGAAACGGCAGGAGGAATTCTTCGAGGTCATCAACTTCCCCTTCTCTTCGGGAGTCGCGCTGGTGCGAGTCATGCGAGACACCCCATGGAAATACACGGAATAAGCGTGTTCGCAGGCTTTCTGACGGTCTTCGGCCTGCTATTGCTTGGTGGTTTCAGTTTTTGGCGATATATCTGGTTCTTCCGCAACCCCCCGAGACATCCCCCTCCTGCCAAGGGAATCCTGAGCCCTGCCGACGGCACCGTGGTTTATGTAGAAACCGTGGCGCCTGCCGAGGAGGTCATTTCGATCAAGCAAGGCCTTGCTGTTTCCGTGAATGACATCGTGCGTGAGCACCTCGCGAAGCGGAAGGTGCTGATTGGGATCTTCATGAGTCCCTTCGATGTCCATTTTAACCGGGCGCCGATTTCCGGCCGGGTAGGGTCTGTCCGTCACCATCCCGCTGTCATCCGCAATCTTCACATGGGCGCCATGCATCTTCGAACACTTTTACGATGGCCCCCTCTTTTCCGCAGCAGTCTTCACCTCCTCCAGAACGAAAGAACCGTTACCCGTATCGATGGTGAATTCAGAGGAGAGCCGCTCAGCTGTTACGTCATTCAAATTGCCGGGGGCAGTGTCAGCGGCATCGACAGTTACGTTCGAGAGGGGGAGACGGTGGCGAGGGGGGCGATTTTCGGGATGATCCGGATCGGCTCGCAAGTCGATCTGGTAGTTCCCTTTGCCACCGGCATGGAACTGAGGGTCCGCCCCGGTCAGAAAGTCCGCGCCGGGGAGACCGTTTTGATCGAATGAACCTCACTTAGAAGAAAAGGATAGCTGACTATGAAAGCCGATCTCCATGTCCATTCGAAGTACTCCAGGCGTCCTTCCCAGTGGGTCCTCCAGAAGCTCGGCTGCCCTGAGAGTTTTACCGATCCCGAACGGTTGTACCGCATTGCCAGAGAAAAGGGCATGTCGCTGGTAACGCTCACCGACCACAACACGATCGACGGTTGCCTTGAAATCGCCCACCTGCCGGATGTTTTCGTCAGTGAGGAGGTCACCACCTACTTCCCTGCTGACGGCTGCAAGGCTCATGTCCTGGTTTATGACATCAATGAAGCAATCCACCAGGATCTCCAGAAGCTCCGGGAGAACATCCATGAGCTGGTAGCGTACCTCAATGCCAACCGGATTGTCCATGCCTTGGCCCATCCCCTCTTTGCCGTCAACAATCGCCTTACCATCGCCCATTTCGAACAGTTCCTGCTGCTCTTTCGCCTCTTCGAACTGAATGGTGCGCGCCATGAAGCTCAGAATCGCCACCTGAGGTTCATCCTATCCCGGTTGACTGCCACCGACCTCGATAACCTCACGGATAGACATGGCATCGTGCCCCCTTTCGAACAGCCATGGCGGAAGTATCTGACCGGAGGTTCGGACGACCACAGCTCTCTGACCATCGCCCGCCAGTACACGGAAATCGAAGGAGTTGACAACCCGGGCGAGTTCCTCAGGTCCCTTGAAAGCGATGGTGTGCGTATCGTCGGCCAAGCGTCAACCGCCAAAACCATGGCTCACAATCTTTACGGCATTGCGTACCAGTTCTACCGGAACAAGTTTGATCTCGAGCGCTACGTGACCAAAGACATCTTCGTGAGATTTCTCGATCGATTTCTCCATAGCGAATCGAGCGAGAAGGGCCTGTTGGGAAGGTTCTACAAGCTTTGGAATCATCGCAAGCGGCCACGGGACCAGGAACCGCCAACCCAGAAGATGCAGGAGCTTCTGCGCCATGAAACCCTGAAGCTGCTATGGAACGATCCGGCACTCATGGAAATGGTGAAGAATGGGAATGGCAACGGCAACACGATGAGCCTTGACGACAAATGGTTCGAGTTCGTCAACCAGCTCTCCAACAAGGTGCTCTCCCATTTTGGCAATCACATCCTGGATCATGTTTCCGGGGCCAACCTGTTTAAGCTGTTCCATTCCCTGGGTTCTGCCGGCGCCCTCTATGCGTTACTTGCTCCCTACTTTGTGGCGTTTTCGATGTTTTCCAGGGAAAAGCAGCTTTCGGAACAGATTCTGGAACGATTCACACGGGGGCGGCCCCTGTGCCGGGAGGAAGACGGGAAGGTGAAGGTAGCGCATTTTACCGATACCTACTACCATGTGAACGGCGTTGCGCTGACCCTACAGCGCCAGGTTGAACTGGCGTTGAGAACTCGTAAGGATCTGACAGTGATCACCTGCAACGACGGCTTCCGCCCTAACGGCAAAGGCGTACGGAATTTTTCGCCCATCGGTGTCCACGAACTCCCCGAATACCCCGAATTCAAGCTTTTCGTCCCACCTTTTCTGGAGATGCTCGACTACTGTTACGAACAAAGCTTCACCCAGCTTCATTCGGCCACCCCCGGCCCTGTTGGACTGGCGGCTCTGGCCATTGCGCGCATTCTCAAACTCCCCATCATCGGCACCTATCACACCGCGCTCCCGCAGTATGCACACTACCTCACCGGGGATACCAAAATGGAGGATCTCGTCTGGCAGTTTACCCTCTGGTACTATGAACAAATGGATCATGTTTACGTCCCCTCCCGGAGCACCGGTCGAGAATTGATCGAAAAAGGCCTCCGACCCGAAAAAATCAGGCTCTTCCCCCGAGGCGTCGATATCCAGCGCTTCCATCCGGCAAAGCGGGACCTCCAGTTTCTCCGGGAGCGGTTCCAGGTGGGCGATGGGATGAAGCTCCTCTACGTGGGCCGCATCTCCAAGGAGAAAAACCTGCCGCTGCTGGCCGAAGTCTTCCAGGAACTGTATCGGTCGCACCGGGAGGTTCAGCTCATCATGGTCGGCGATGGACCCTATCTCCCGGAACTGCGGGGGAAAATGCAGGGAGTCCCCTGCACCTTCACGGGCTATCTGGAAGGAGAGGACTTGGCGAAGGTCTTCGCTTCCTGCGATCTCTTTGTTTTCCCCAGCACCACGGACACCTTCGGCAATGTGGTGCTGGAAGCTCAGGCCTCAGGCCTTCCGGTGGTGGTCACCGATAGCGGCGGTCCTCACGAGAACATCGTGCCGGGAGTCACCGGTCTCGTGGTCGATGCCCACAGTGCCGAAAGTCTGCTCAGCGCCATTTGCTGGTTCAACCGGAGCCCTCAGGCCCTGCGACAGATGGGGCGGGCGGCACGGCAGGTCATGGAAGAGCGCTCCTTTGAGAAGGCTTTCGATGAGACTTGGGGGCTTTACCAGGTGGGCGAAGGCGCGCCCGCATATCCCCTGGACCAAGCGGTGAGAAAGCCGACAACATTCGGCAGATCACGACAACCAAGGCAGATGGAGGAATCCGCGCATGCTTAGGTGTTGCTGCTGCGGCAATTCCAAGATGCGGACTGGCCGGTTGTCGTGGAGGATTTCGCCGATGGCTGGCCCGGTTACGAAGAGCCTGTCTTCGTCACCCACCGAAACTCCGTCGCTGGAGGGACCCCTAACCGGCTTTATCGGGACGGCTTGTTTTCTATCCGGCGGAGATATCGCCTTTCGGACACTCCGGGATCGATGCAGGGCCCCAGAAGGCCAATTTGCAGCGAATTCCCTTTCGAGGCGAGCACCACGGTGCAGCGCTGTTGAGGCCCCTGCCTTCATGTCTCCCGAAATCGGCACGAAATTGGCCATGACAGCATCAACAACACCTCCTGCTGTCAAATCCTGAAAAAGCGATTTCCTATCACCTCAACGAAGTGGGGCGGATCTTCAGTTGCTGGCATGCGTTCCGAGAAAGCTACCTCAGCCGCGCGCAACTCGTCAGTACCACCGCTCTCATGCGGGCTCCGATGAAGAGGTACTGCCAAAGTACCTGATCAGCCCGGATGGAGACGTGCACACTCGATCCAAACGATCACTCGATGGCTGGAGCCATCTTTTCACATTCTTTACTCATGAGGGAATCGAGCCCACTGACAATGCTGCCGAGCAAGCGGTACGGCTGGCGCTCCGGTGGAGAAAACTCTGTTTCGGGAACCAGTCTGAGGCCGGGAGAGTTCATGCAAGCAGCTTTCATGGAGCTCCCTCGTCCTCCACACCTTTCTTGATTCTGCGTGGACTGGTGAACGGTTATAATCGCTATGGATTGAATGTTGCGTTTTTGAATGACTGAAATTCGGGTCTGAGAAGTCCGTCAAGTTCAGTTCGTTACTCCGTGTGCGTCTTGTTCAGACAGTCTGTGATTGCGGAGCAAAAGAGCTGAACGTCCGAATAGAAGTGGTTATAGAGGACCTTCTTCTTCATGAATTTCCATAAGCGCTCAATGAGATTGAGATTCGGTGAATATGGGGGAAGAAAGAGTAGCTGGATATGGAGACTCTCCGCTGTCCGCAATACCAACCGACAACGCTGGTAGCGCGCGTTGTCCAAGACTATTACGATGTGGCGATCTCAGTACCGGATTGCCAACTCCTTGAGCAAAGCATAGACTGTCATTGAGTCCACATAAGTGGCTTCCGTCATCAAGAGTAGCTCTTTGCCCACAGCGTTGATTGCACCCAAGACAGCGACGCATCGCAAGCGATGAAAGTCAAGAACGACGATGCACTTCTTGCGACCAATGGGGCTCATGAAAAACCAACGGGTCTTTTGGCCCTTCATTGTGGTTTTGCGGCAGCCACAATTAGGGCACTGGATCAAGCGTCAGTTATCTTGGCACGAAGAATCACCGCTTTCAACCCTGGGGTACTCATTTGCCAGATGAACCAAACTTTTGACTGTCAAGTACCCTAATCGAGTATAGCTTTCATTTCCCGCCACAGCATTTCTTGTACTTGAGGCCGCTGCCGCAGGGGCACGCTTGGTTTCTGCCAACGCCGGGAACCCGGATGCCTCGCGAGCGCCGAATCTCCATCGCCCGTTTCTTGATCGATGGCAGGTGCGGTTCCATGTGGGCCAGCAACATCCGGTTGGCGGTGCAGAGCACACCGCCTTCCACGGTCCCCCCGGCCCCCACCGTCCATGACCTGGGACAGTCTCCCTGGCAAATGGAAAGCCATCGGCACGCCCTGCAAGGAGCCGGCAGTCGGCTCTTGCGACCAGCGAACTGGTGCCAACGCTGGCAGCTGAAAAGATCGGAGTAGGAATCCTCAACCAAGCTCCCCAACTTCCACTCTTCATAGGCGTAAAAATCACAGGGGTAAACATCTCCGTTGTGCTCGACCACGAAGTAGGAATCGCATCTTGGCAACCCCGGGCAGGAAGTGTGCACACCATCGAGGAAGTAGATCAGGATGTCCTCGAACGTACGGATCGACACCTCTTCGAAGCCGTCTTCAAGCCACAGGTCGAACAGGGCGCAATAGAAGTGCCCCAGTTGAGTACCTGTGACAAAAAACGGGCGCTGCGATTCGGTGCCGAGACCGTGGGCAATACATGGTATGAATTGGAGGTGGTTGAGCCCAAGGCTTCGGTAGAACCGGTACAGGGCTTCGGGTTGCGATATATTGGCGTCGGTTAGCAGGCTCAGTACATTGAACGGCACATTCCTCGAAGCCAGCAGGCGGGCTGCTCGCATCACGGCCTTGAAGGACCCCGTGCCGCAACCCTTGCGGTACCGGTCGTGAATCTCCGGCGGGCCGTCCAGGCTCAAGCCGATGAAGAAGCCGTTGTCGGCAAGAAAATCCGCCCACGGCTCGTCAATCAACGTGCCGTTGGTCTGGATCGAGTTCCCGATGACTTGCCCGGCCTTGGCGTATCGTCTCTGACACTCGACCACCGCCGCAAAGAATGCTTTGCCCAGCAGAGTCGGTTCACCTCCCTGCCAGCAGAAGTAGTTGTACCGGCAGCCGAGCCCAAGGGTCTTGCGGGTGATCACCTCCGCAGTGTTCGCGTCCATGGCCAGGTCGTCTCCCGGATACATCGAGCGGACGCGCTTGTAGAAACAGTAGGCGCATTCCATGTTGCACCGGTACGATCCGGGCTTGAGCAGCAGGCTGATGGTCCTGTTCTTGATGCCTTGCACGACCCGCCCAGTCTTCTATTATCTCCCTGCAGCCGTCCGCGTCACATCCCCGGCCAGGGATAGGAGTTGGAGCCCGCGTCCGGGGACACGGGGCCTGCCGGGAGTTTTTGCTGCCAGGCCGTCAGTTTCGCAAACAGTCTCTCGACCAGGATGGGGTTGGCTGCTGCCATGTTGTTGCATTCCGAGGGATCGGCCGGGATATTGTAGAGTTCCATGCGACTGCGGTCGGGATTGGCGAGCAGTTTCCAGTCCCCGTCCCGAATCGCCGCCATCGGACTGCGGTGGATCGGCGGGTCCATGTGTGAGCCGAAGCGATACTCCCAAAAGAGGGGCTTGGTCCGGCTGCGGGAGCTGCCCTCGAGGATCTGGCGGACATCTTCGCCGTCGAGGGGTGGCGTTTCGTGAATGGTCCTTCCGACAATGCTGCACAGCGTGGGCAACAGGTCCACTGCACTGACCACTGAAGTGCTGTCCACTCGGCTGGGCGGCACATGCCCCGGCCAGCGAACGAGGAAGGGCATGCGCACCCCCCCCTCGTACAGGCTACGCTTTCTGCCCCGGAACGGCCCTGTCGATCCGTAAGCGCTGTGGGACGCAGCTTGGTTGTGGATATCTTCCGGCCCATTGTCGCTGGAGAAGATCACGATCGTGTCGTTTGTCAGGCCCAGCTTGTCGAGCTTGGTAAGAAGCCGCTTGATCTGCCGATCCAGGTCCCAAATCGATGCAAAATACACCTTTTTGGCTCCATGGTAGGGCAGTTCCTGACTGGGGGCCAGCTCGGTGAAGCGGGCCAGTTGCTTCGGGGTGGGATTCAGGGTTGCATGGGGGATTAAGGTCCAGAGATTCATGTAGAAAGGCTGGTTGAGCGCCTTGCACTTCGAAGCGAATTGAATCGCTTCGTCCATTATCACGGTGGTTGACTTTGCCCTGTAATACGGGTCCTTCTTGGAAAGAAGCTTCGGCCCTCCAATAGATGCGGTGGTCTTGTGAATCCCGATTCCGTAAGCTCCGGGTGAGGGTGCATCACGTGTGGAACCCAAGTGCCACTTGCCGAAGTGAGCCGTCGCGTAGCCAGCCCCCTGGAGCAATCGGGGCAACATCAGGGCGGTCGGGTTCAAAAAGTTGGGCATTCCTCGGCTCTTGTTCTCGGCCGGGTCGTCGAAAAGATACGAGTGGATCGAATACCGGGCGGGGAATTGTCCCGTCATGAAGGAAGTCCTGCTGGGTGAGCAGACTGGGGAGTTGACGTAGAACTGGGTGAAAAGGGTCCCCTCGGCAGCCAGCCGATCCAGCCCCGGGGTTTCGATCTCCAGGTTCCCGTAGCATTTTAGGTCACCCCAGCCCAGGTCATCAGCGAGGATGAAGATGATATTGGGCAGGGCAGCGGCTGAGGCTGTCCCCGTAAACCTTGGCAGACAAGGCATCAAGGCCGCCGAGGCCATTCCGGAAGCAATCCATTTCAAGAACTCTCGTCGAGATCTACTAACCTGACTCCCTTCAATCATCATATCGCTCTCTCCAGTGCAAAAGACTTGGTCTACTGGCCCACTACAAATGGAAGAGATGTCCCTGGTACAAGACGGCATAAGTGAGCATCCGCTACCTGCAGATTGGCGTAAAATAAAGCCGGATAAAGCGTCACTCCCCAGGTAAGGTCAGATTCCAGAAGACCTAAAAAGGGTGGATGGCCGCCATGTGGGAGCGGCCACGATTGTTCACGTTGGCCATTCATCTCGAATGCTCCTTTGTCCATGACTTCTATTCGATTATCCGTATACCACAAAGCATTGCTGTCTCGGAGAGATTTTTCGGGCTCATCACTTATTTGCCTGAAAAGCGCCCAACTCAGCGAAAGCCCTGAGCCTGAAGGGTTGTTTCATGACACGGGAGCGATCAACCACCACCTGCGCACGGAGGAGTCTGTTTCGGGCAGTTTGATAATAGGCTGCCCACATGTCTATCGAAACCAAGCGGTTGGACTTATCGACAATCCCTTCGAATTCTCACATGATCTTAACCGACCCTTAACCATTCCGTAACATTTGGCCTCTACACTGCCGACGATGGAATTGACAGAAACGGGTGAATCCAGTTTCATGCTGAAGCAAAGGGGGAGTGAATCATGGGATACTACGTTAACGATGTTCTCCAGGAAAGGGTCTCCAAGGTGGGTTGTGTAGTCAGCCGCACCCTGGTCGGCCTGACCCTCGAAAAGGCCTTCGAAGGCTCGATGCTCTCCCCTGCTGACCGTGCTCATTTAGCGTCCAGGCAGGCCTGCACGGCTGGCCTTAAGGCGCTTCTATCAGCGGAAATCGCGACCGGAACTGGAAGGAGATGAACAGATGGATGTGATGGTTCGCAGCAAGCCCTATACCGGACGGGTTCAGGCGGTGGTGCTGGATTGGGCGGGTACCGCGGTCGATTACGGTAGTATCGGCCCACTTGCGGTATTCATCGAAGTCTTCGCCAGGCATGGAGTGGCGGTCACGCCAGCAGAAGCCCGAGCACCCATGGGCCTCATGAAAAAGGACCACATCCGTGCAATCTGCGGCACGGAGGCTGTGTCCCAGAGGTGGATAGAGGTACACGGCCGCCCGCCGATGGAAGATGATGTGGCGGCAATGTATCGGGAGCTGGAACCGCTCATGACCGAAATGGTCGCTCGCCATGCCGACCCCATTCCCGGCCTGGTCGAAGCAGTGGCTGCCTTCCGTGAAGAGGGAATCAAGATCGGCTCAACCACCGGCTACACCCGTCCCATGATGGAGGCGCTCATTCCCGCCGCTGCGGAAAAGGGCTACCGTCCCGATTCGATCATTTGCTCATCCGACGTTCCGACGGGCAGACCCTATCCCTGGATGTGCTATCTGAATGCCATCCGTCTTCAGATTCACCCCTTCGCCGCCATGGTCAAGATTGGGGATACCCCGGCGGACATACATGAAGGAGTCAATGCGGGCATGTGGACGGTGGGCGTAACCAAGACGGGAAATGAACTCGGGTTGAGTGAGGCGGAAGTGGCGACCCTGGCCGAGGAGGATCTCAGACAACGGCTCGAAGGTGCCGAGAAGAGGCTTCGGCATGCCGGAGCTCACTTCCTTGCCGAGGATGTTGGTCAGTGTCTCGGCATCATTGAACAGATCAATAATTACCTGGCCAGGGGCGAACGTCCATAACCTCCATCGCAGAGAGTGTTTCCCATGAAGTTCGCTGATTCCCCCGAAAAACGCCAAATCCTGCTTACTCCCGGGCCGCTCACCACAACCTGGTCGGTCAAGGCGGCCATGCTCGGCGACTGGTGTACGTGGGATGACGACTACCACCGGCTCGTTCAGGCCATCCGGCAGAAGCTCGTCGCCCTGGCGACGACTGCGGAAGGATACACCGCAGTCCTCATGCAGGGGAGCGGCACCTTCACGGTGGAGTCCGTGCTGGGCACAGCCATACCTGAGGATGGAAAGCTGTTGGTGCTCGTCAATGGAGCCTACGGTCAGCGCATGGTTCAGATCGCTCAGCGTTTGCGCATCCCGGTAGTGGTTCAGGACAGCGGTGAGCTGGCCCCTCCCCGTTTAACCCTCCTGCGGGATATCCTCCAGGATGACAAAACCATCACCCACGTCGCCGTGGTTCATTGTGAAACCACGACCGGCATGCTCAATCCCGTCACTCAGATCGGGGAGATCGTGAAGCACTTCGGGCGGGTTTATGTGGTCGATGCCATGAGCAGCTTCGGGGGAATTCCGTTGGACATGAACGCTCTTGGCGCGGATTTCCTGATCAGCAGCTCCAACAAGTGTATCCAGGGAGTCCCCGGCTTCGGGTTCGTCATCGCCCGCCGCGAAGAACTCGAAAAAACCAGGGGACGCGCCAGATCCTTGAGCCTGGACTTCTACGATCAGTGGGAAACCATGGAAAAGCATTGCGGCAAATGGCGTTTCACCTCTCCCACCCACACGGTGTGGGCTTTTGCCGAAGCCTTGAGGGAACTTGAGGAGGAGGGCGGCATCGAGGCGCGCCACGCCCGCTACCGGACCAATCAACAGCTGCTCGCGGCAGGAATGGCGGATCTCGGTTTCCAATGCCTGCTGCCCCGTGAATATCAGTCACCGATTATCACCGCTTTTTTCAGCCCGCAAGACCCGCTTTATGACTTCCGAACCTTCTACAGCGAGTTGAAGGCGAGAGGATTTGTCATCTATCCGGGCAAGGCAACCACCATGGACAGCTTTCGCATCGGCAATATCGGCGACATCTTTCCCAATGACATACAACACCTGCTGGCTGCAATCCGCGAAGCCATGACCTGGAACCGGCAGTTTGTGAGGAGTTGTGCCGGAAGCACGGTCTGTGACCTTGAGGGACCTGCGGACACAGCCGGTATTCCTGGAGGAGTACAATGTTCCCAGCCGTCACTGTCACCGGTTTGAGCAAGACCTTCAACGGCAAGCAGGCCCTCACCGGGATCGATTTGGAGGTTGCCCGAGGCGAATTCGTGGCGCTGATCGGGGCCTCGGGATCGGGCAAGTCCACTCTGCTTCGCCATCTGTCCGGCTTTCTCGCGGCCGATTCGGCTTCCCCGTCTCAGATCACCGTGCTTGGGCACCGAGTGCAACAGCACGGTCAAATCGTCCGGGACGTGCGCGCGGTTCGAGCCGGTATTGGCTTCATCTTTCAGCAGTTCAACCTGGTCGGCCGCCTGCCGCTCATTACCAATGTGCTCACCGGGATGCTTTTCAGAATCCCCTGGTGGAGAAGTCTGTCGGGATGGTTTTCCCGGAAAGAGCTGGCCGAAGGGTTCACCGCGCTGACAAAGGTCGGGATGGCGGGCTATGCCTGGCAGCGTACCTCAACCCTTTCGGGAGGTCAGCAGCAGCGCGCCGCCATCGCCCGCTGCCTGGTGCAGCAGGCTGATATCATTCTCGCCGACGAACCCATCGCTTCGCTCGACCCTGAATCCGCCCGCAACGTCATGGAGATCCTGGCCGCCATCAACCGGGAACAGGGGGTAACAGTCGTAGTGTCTCTCCACCAGGTGGATATGGCGCTCCGCTACTGCCCTCGGGCGGTCGCCCTGCATCAGGGCCGACTGATCTATGACGGTCCTTCGACGGATCTTACGCCCGCGCTGTTGCGCGAGCTTTATGGTGCCGCGGCCGATGAAGTCCTCGATCCCGACGCCGCCTGTAAGCCTCCATCCATTCAGCCTCGGTTGGTCCCCCGGGTCGCAGAGGCCCTGGGATGATTTTCAGACGTGAATCAGTCCAGAAGAAAGGAATCCACATGAAGAAGACACGATCAGCCGTTTGCCTCCTCTCGCTGTGCTGCATGGTCCTTGCCTGCTCTGTGAGTCCCGCATGGTCTCAAACGGAACTGAATTTCGGCATCATCTCCACCGATGCCACCGCTGCCCTCAAGCAGGCCTGGCAGCCTTTCATTGACGATCTCAACAAGGAAACCGGACTCAATGTCACCGCCTTTTTCGCCTCCGACTATGCCGGCATCATCGAAGCGATGCGTTTCAACAAGGTACAGTTTGCCTGGATGGGAAACAAAGCCGCCATCGAGGCGGTCGATCGGGCCAATGGCGAGGTTTTTGCCCAGGTCATCTTTGCCGACGGCAGCACCGGCTACTATTCCTATCTTATCACGCACCAGGACAGCCCGGTGAAGTCTCTCGAAGATTTCCTCAAGAACGGCAAACAGTTTAGCTTTGGCAATGGCGATCCCAACTCCACTTCCGGCAACCTGGTGCCCGGCTTCTTCGTATTTGCCAAGAACGGCATCGACCCCAAGAGTCATTTCAAAGTCATGACCACGGCCAACCATGGTTCCAACCTGGCGGCCGTTCTGAACAAGCAGGTCGACGTCGCCACCAACAACTCGGAGGAGATCGGCAAGATAACGGGCCAATCACCGGAGAAGGCTGAACAGATTCGCATCATCTGGACGTCACCCGAGATCCCTTCCGACCCCCTTGTCTGGCGCAAAGACCTTTCCGATGACGCGAAGCAAAAGATCAAGGCCTTCGTCCTGGCTTATGGCAATACCGAACATGGCAGGTCCGTGATGAACCGTATTTACAGTTACCGCGGCTTTCGAGATTCTTCCAACGCCCAGTTGCTGCCCATTCGCCAATTAGAGCTCTTCAAGGCGAAAACCAAAATCGAGGGGGACAGGACCCTCTCTGAGGCAGACCGCAAGACGAAACTGGGAGAAATCGATCGCCAGTTGGCCGAAATCGAAACTCAACTCCCAAAGACCATGTAAATGAGCCAGACTGCAACCTTTTCTGAAGCGGCGCGACCCCAGTGGAAACTGGCGCAGGCGCTGGCCTGGGCTGGCGGGCTTTGCCTGCTTGCATGGGCATGGAACGGCGCGGACATGCGGCCGCTAGATCTCTTTCGGGATTCCGGCAATATGGCGCAATTCAGCAAGGACTTCTTCCCGCCCAATTTCCGGGACTGGCGCCTCTACCTGGACGAGATGCTCGTCACTTTTCACATTGCCGTGTGGGGAACGGTCCTGGCGATCCTTTGCGCTGTGCCCTGTGGCCTCATGTCTGCTGAAAACATTGTTTCGGCCTGGATCTACCAGCCCATGCGCCGGCTGATGGATGCCTGCCGGGCCATCAACGAGATGGTCTTTGCCATGCTCTTCATCGTTGCAGTGGGACTGGGCCCGTTTGCCGGGGTGCTGGCCCTCTGGGTCCACACTACCGGCACTCTGGCCAAACTTTTTGCCGAGGCGGTAGAGGCCATCGACCCCCGCCCGGTGGAAGGAGTGCGGGCTACCGGCGCCAATGCTCTTGAAGAGATTGTCTACGGCGTCATTCCGCAGGTCCTGCCCCTCTGGATCTCCTACTCCCTCTACCGGTTCGAAGCCAACGTCCGGTCAGCCTCCGTGGTTGGGATGGTGGGGGCTGGGGGCATCGGGGTGGTGCTCTATGAAGTCATCCGCGGCTTCCATTACGCCGAAACATCGGCCCTGCTGCTGATCATCATCGCCTTCGTATCCCTCATAGATCTCGCTTCCGCACGCATTCGCAGATTGACCATATGAAGTCCCGGAACAGGACAAACGTTTTGACTCAGGGGGACTTCAGCCTCAATGGCAGGACCTACCGCTGGCCTGACCAGCCCGTGGTGGTGGTTTGCGTCGATGGCGGCGACCCTGCCTACTTCCAGCATGGCGTAGAAGCGGGCTTCCTGCCCCATGTGGCCCGCTTTATGGGTCACGGTTTCGATACCATTGCCCAAGGCACCATGCCAAGCTTCACCTGCCCCAATAACATCTCTCTTGTCACCGGCAGTCCTCCCTCAGTACACGGTATCTCCGGCAACTTTTACCTCGATCCCATGACCCGCGAAGCGCTGGTGATGACGGGGCCGGAACTCCTCCGGACCAGCACCATTTTCGCCGAGCTTGCCAAGGCCGGAGGAACGACTGTGGTGATCACCGCCAAGGACAAGCTCCACCGGCAGCTCAGCAAAGGCATGGATTTCTCCTCCGGCAGCATCGCCTTTTCGTCCGAGAAGGCCGATCAGGCCACAGCAGCCGGCAACGGCGTCGAGGGCGTACTCGACCTGGTCGGCATGCCGTTGCCAGACGTCTATTCGGCTGAGCTCTCGCTCCTTGTCCTCGATGCCGGGATTCGCCTTCTGGAGCTCGTACGGCCGGAGATTATGTATCTATCCCTGTCCGACTGGATTCAGCACAAATACGCTCCGGGTGAAGCTGAGGCCAATCGTTTCTATGAGACTCTGGATGTGTACTTTGGTCGGCTCGATGCGCTCGGAGCGGTGGTAGCCGTGACAGCGGATCACGGTATGAACGACAAATCCAGACCCGACGGCTCCCCCAAGGTGGTCTGGCTGCAGGACATCCTCGATGCTCACTTGGGGAGAGGAACAACCCGAGTCATCTGTCCCATCACGGATTCCTTCATTGCGCACCATGGTGCCTTGGGCGGATTCGTGCGCGTTTGGTGCTTCGAAGGCACCGATCCAGACCGGGTCATGGCCGTCGCTCGGGAACTGCCCGGCATCGAACGGGTTCTGGACAAGGAGACTGCCGTTCGCGACTTCGACCTCCCTCCGGATCGGGAAGGTGACGTCATCGTCATCGGTGACCATCTGACCTGCATCGGCACTACGGAAGCAGACCATGACCTGGCGGGCCTCGAAGGCCGGCGCCTGAGAAGCCACGGGGCGGTTGCCGAAACCAGAGTCCCCTTCCTCCTCAATCGCAGGCTGACCGAGGAATACGCCGTCAGAGCCGCAACCTGCGGCATCAGGAATTACGAAATCTTCGATTATGCCATCAACGGCACGGTTTCCAGCTGAGCACAAAGATGTTTGAAAGCATCCCAACCACCGCACGAGCTGCAGTCTTTACCGCTCCCAACGCCCCATTTCGCATCCGGGAGTTTCCCCTGCACCCCCCCCGCCCCGGAGAGGTCCTGGTGCGGGTAAGGATGGCCACCATCTGCCGCTCCGACCTGCACTCCTACCAGGGACTTCGCCATTTTCCGTGCCCCGGCATCCTTGGGCACGAGATCATCGGTGAGATTGTGGCCCTGGGAAGCGATAGTCACTTTGATCTGCGCGGGGACGCGCTGGCAGTCGGCGATCGGGTGACCTGGACGGAATACTTCTTCAGTGGCCAATGCTATCATCGGGATGTGCTCAACCTGCCCCAAAAATGTCCCGGGGTGCGGAAGTACGGACATAAATCGGTTCACCAGGTACCCTGCCTCCTCGGCGGCTTTGCCGACTATTGCTATTTGCAGCCGGGGACGGGAATTCTGCCCCTGCCCGACGAACTCTCCGACGAGGAAGCAACGCCGCTCAACTGCGGAGCAGCAACCATGACTGCGGTAACCGAAGCGGCTCGGATCAGCCTCGGCAGCACCGTGGTCATCCAGGGCCTCGGCCTTCTGGGCCTCTATGGGGCAGCGCTGGCCAAGGTCCGAGGGGCACGGCTGGTGATCGGGATCGACCCGGTGAGTCCTCGCCGCGATGTGGCCAGGCACTTTGGGGTGGATGTGGTCCTGGCTCCCCCTGTGGAATCCCATCGGTTGGAAGATCGGATAAGGGAGCTTTGTCTGCCGGACGGAGCCGACGTCGTGATCGAAGCGACCGGCGCCCCGGAAGTCATCCCTTCGGGGTTAAGGTTACTGCGCACGGGGGGACGGTATATTCTGGCCGGAGTGGTCAATCCGGATGCCACGGTCATGATCGATGCCAACCTGATCCTCAGACGCTGTCTCACGCTCTCAGGAGTGCACAACTACCATCCCCGGCACCTGCTGCAAGCGCTGGAGTTCTTGGTGGCAAACCACAACCGCTTTCCGTTCCACGACCTGGTGGATGCCAGGTATCCCCTTGAGCGAATCCAGGATGCTTTCGATGATGCCGCTCATCAGAGAGTCCTCCGAGCCGCAATCGTGCCTTCCTGAGATGGCAGGGCATTGATGGCATTGATCAGCTGCCGCAGACGACCGAAATGTCTCCGGTTGAAATTCATCACCAGGCGCGGCAAGCAGGCCAACTCGGGCTCATCGGCTTCTTCCGGCAGGGCTTGGGAAAGGAACAACTCGCCGCCCGGCTTCAGCACATCTCTGAATGCCTCTCGCCAGCAAGCGATGCTCTCTTCAGGCGGAGTTGAAGTCAAACGCAGGACCAGGCGTTCGCCGACCGACCTCAAACTGTGATAGTGCCGGTAGAAGCAACCAATGATGGCAATCGCCTCTTCCACCGATTCCACCAGGTCGAACAGACTGAAATCATCCCCGCTGATATAGCCTCTCGCCGCCAGTTCCGTTTCAACATAGCGTTTCCAGTGAGACCAGTAGGTCCCGCCCGGCTCATCCACCAGCACCAGCGGAAAGGGAGGGCACTTGCCGGTCTGGACCAATGTGAGCACCTCCATGGCCTCATCCAGGGTGCCGAAGCCCCCGGGAAAAAGCGCCACGGCATCGGCTTCCTTGATGAAGGCCACCTTCCGGTTGAAAAAGTACTTGTAGGTGATGCTGCGTGGACTTCCTCGAAGGATGTGATTGGGTTGGGTCTCGAAAGGCAGGGAGATGTTCACCCCGAAGGAATGCTCGGGACCGGCCCCCTCGTTACCGGCCTGCATGATGCCCCCGCCGCCGCCGGTAATCACCATGTAACCTTGTTGCGCGAGACTTTTTCCCAATGACCGGGCCATCCGGTAGGTGGGCTCGTCGGGTTTGGTCCGGGCCGAACCGAAGATGGTCACCTTCTTCACGCCCCGGTACTGGCTGAAAACCTTTGCGGTGTAGCGTAACTCCTTGAGAGTCGAGTTCATCAATTTGAGCTCCGCTTTTCCGGGGTTCTCCTGCCCCGCTTTGAGGGCCGTGAGAATCATCTCCCGCACGTACTCGGGATGCCGGACTTCCCCGGCCAGTCTTATCAACTGGTTAATGACATCATCCACCGGGCCGTTCCTGTTGGCAAAATGGAGCACTCGACGATTGGCTACTGCCAGTTCCACACTCATCATCAATCCTCCTTCAACAGATTATTCATTTCGAGCATCTGTTTAAGGACTGGACATGGCGTGATGATGATCGTTCGGTGACATTTGCGCGTCAAATCACCTGCCTTCCCCACCTGTTTCCCATTGCCGTGAGGTAGGCTCTAGGGGAGAGACCAACAAGACCGAGGACGGCGGCATCGACTACGAAGCTGGTGAATGTCCGGAGGGTTATACCGAGGCCAGGGAACAGAATGACTATAATGCTCCCCAAAAACTGGACAGCACAATAAGGTGGTAAGACGGTCCTGGCCCATGGTAAACAAACGAACCAAGGAGGGCTGTGGATGACGGATCGGCGGAAACGGTTCAGCGGTGA
>JAPXSS010000027.1:0-31253 GCA_033812955.1 Syntrophobacteraceae bacterium
AGCGTGAGAGAAGCCATCTTGTCATTCCGAGGCCAAGGGCCGAGGAATCTCGATTCTTAAGGCAATTCAACTAGATTCCTCGCTACGCTCGGAATGACACCAAGGACATGACAGGCCTTTTCCACGCAAATCTGCGATGAGCCTTTTCAGCTTTTGCCTCCTGGGCACGCAAAGCCGGGAATTTTTACCGTGGCAATCATCTGAAGCCGGGGGGTGATTCCGGGCTCTCCCGAACTGTCGCCCTCTTCCAACCATGTCCGGCTTGTGCTGCAGCCCTCTTGTTCACACGCCCATGGCCGTCGCGGGCTGAGTCGATCGCTTTCCAGTCAAAAAGCTCGCTGGGGTACGATCCCGCATGGACCTCTCCTGCCCGAGGCTGCACCTGAGGACATTCTGGTTGATTTGTAGCCGGATGAGCGTTAATGAGGATATGAATGATCGGTAAGAAACAACAACCACTATCGATGCCTGCAGAAGGTTCCCCACTGCCGGTTTCACATTTTTGTGAAATGCCTCGCTAATAACTTGAGAAACTGAATCCGGGTGGACTCCCGATCAGGTTTCCCGGCGTGTATTTAGAGGGGCCTGGTGGGAAACTGGGAGAAAGGAGATGGGTGATGGTGGAGGACGGTTTTTATGATCTGATTATTGTTGGCGGGGGACCAGCCGGACTCACTGCCGGGATGTATGCCATGAGGGCGGCACTCAAGGCCGTGCTCATCGAAAAGGGCATGCCGGGAGGGCAGATGGCCCTGACCCAAGGGGTCGAAAATTATCCGGGATTCCTGGACATCAGTGGGTTCGAACTGTCCGACAAGTTTTTGCAGCATGCCAAAGCGTACAGTCTGGAGATAATTCAGCAGGAAGTGACGGCGGTCGAGCCCGGAGTTGATTTTCATGCGGTGCGCCTGGCGGACGGCAGAAGAATCGGCGCCCATGCGATCATTCTTGCGGCAGGTGGCAGCGCTCGCCAACTGGGGGTACCGGGGGAGAGCGACAACTTCGGCAAGGGCGTCTCCTATTGTGCGACTTGCGACGGGTTCTTTTTCAGGGACAAAGTGGTGGTTGTCGTCGGCGGTGGCGATACGGCACTGGAGGATGCACTCTACCTGTCCAAGATCACCAGGCACGTCTATCTTGTTCATCGCCGGGATGCCTTCCGGGGCAGCCGCATCCTCCAGCAGCGCGTGCTGGCCGATTGTGCCATCGAGGTTCTATGGAACACCGTGGTGACCGACATCAAGGCCGATAACCATGGAGTATGTGCCGTTTCCCTGAAGGATACCCGTACCAGTGAGACCAGGCAACTGGCGACAGATGGGGTATTCATCTTCGTCGGCTTTTCGCCCAATAGCACTCTTGTGCCGGCTGGCGTCACCCGGAATGCCAATGGGTATGTGGTGACGGACGAGAAGTGTGAGACGAGCATCCCAGGGATTTTTGCCGTCGGCGATCTACGCCAGAAATATGCCAACCAGATCGTCATCGCCGCGGCGGATGGCTGTATCGCCGCGCTGGCAGCAGCCCGGTACCTGGAGATGAAGAAGGCAAGTGCTTCCTGTAGTGCTTCGCCCACGGCGTGATCGTACCCGGCAATGAGACTCCCTCATGAAAACCGGTGCCAGTTACCGCCAGGTTCTTCTTTGTCCGTTGCAGGGGTACAAATAGAAGGGGAGGGGCCGTATTCAGAGCCTGTCCCAAGGGAGTCAGGGCTATGGCGTCAAACAATCCAAATCCAAGAAAGCTCACCATCAAGTCACGGATCTGGATTGAAGATGATGAGGGCAAGATCGTTTTTGGAGCGGGTCGCCTGCGCATACTCGAACTGGTGGAGGCGCATGGTTCCATTCTGGCCGCCGCCAAGGAACTGCAGATGAGCTACCGGGCGGTGTGGGGAAAAATTAAAGCCACCGAAGACCGTCTTGGGCAAACGCTCGTCAGACGAAAGCCCGATGGAACCACCCGGGGCGGGTCGGAACTGACCCCGTTTGCGCGCATCATCATGCAGGGCTTTCGCCAGCTCCAGACTCAGGCGGAAAACGATGCCGATCAACTGTTCGAAACGATTTTTACCCCCGAGTTGAACCCAAGAACCCGCTCGGCCTGACGATGACGAACCCTCAGCTTGTAATCCCCGGACGTTAAAAAATTTCAGTCTTCATTATGTCGCTGTTGACATAATGAAGACTCTATGTCATAGAGCGCTCGTCAGCTTTTCTTTCTGTTTTGGGGAAATCGGGTGCCCGGCACCCGATTCTCTTTTTGTGCCCCACGGTGAGGCTGATGTCAGGAGTGCAGCTCAGTTGGCAGTTTGCTCTCCCGCTGAGAGCAGGATATCAAGCAGTACAAGAACGTCATTCACTGTCCAATAAAGCTGGCTCTAGGTGGTGCAGTCCTTAAGCTAGTCATCAGCGTCGGATTAGCATCCATTCACCCGCGGTGCCTTATCTCGTTCCTGAGCAGAGTAACGGCGTGGTGGTGACCGGAAGCCAGAAGCCACTCGGCATTCCCGAGATTCAAACCAAACTGGCTTCGCAGCGGAAGCTCGCCTTATTCCTGGGCGAGCACTCAGTGCTGGATTTGAAGGATTTCGACGTTCCTGATTCCTTTGGGGGTCTGGACACGGACCTCTTCGCCTTCTTCCTTACCGATCAGGGCCTTCCCCAGAGGCGATGTAACCGAGATGGTGCCTGCCTGGACATCGGCCTCGTAAGGTCCAACCAGTTGATAGGAAGTGACTTCCCCGGTTTCAAGATCTTCCATGACGACGGTGCTGCCGAAGGTGATGCGGCCGTCGTTGTCATCGGTAGGATCGATGATCTCACTGAGGCCCAATTTTTGGATCAGGTCATTGATCCTGTTTTCGATCAAGCCCTGCTTGTCTTTGGCGGCTTCGTATTCGGCATTCTCGGAGATGTCTCCATGAGCCCGCGCTTCCTCGATTGCCTTGATCACCGCCGGCCGCTCTTCTCTTTGCAGGCGCTGTAATTCGATTCTGAGGCGTTCGTAACCGTCTCTTGTAATTGGAACCCTTTGCATCGCTTACCCCCTACGTCAGTTTTTATGATGCCATTGTATGATATTGGGAGTTACTGTCAAGTTTCGTGAACCATGGAGGCAGTTCCTCTGCCGCCAGTGGGCTCCCTCGGACGTTCATCATCCCGCCGGAGCTGCCTCTCACCCGGTTGAATTTTCCTGGCTGAGTTGACCGTTTTTGTGGTAAGTTGTCTCGATCTGCAAGGCGCTCTGGCCAACCGAGGGATGAGGTAGCCCATGCCATTTAAGCGAAAAGATCTCCTGGGAATTCGTGATCTGGAAGTGCATGAAATTGAACATATTCTGGATGTGGCGTTCTCTTTGAAAGAAATTAACAGCCGAGCCATTAAGAAGGTTCCAACCCTGCGTGGGAAGACGGTGATTCATCTTTTCTATGAGCCGAGCACCAGGACCAGGACATCTTTCGACATTGCCGCCAAACGTTTGAGTGCGGATACTTACAGCATCACGGCCTCTACCAGTTCTCTGGTCAAAGGCGAGACGAGCCTGGACACTCTCAAGAACCTCGAAGCCATGAAGCCCGATATCTTCGTCATTCGCCATTCAGCTTCAGGTTGTCCCCATCATCTGGCTCGACGCACTCCAGCCTCGGTCATCAATGCTGGTGATGGCATGCATGAACACCCCTCCCAGGCGCTGCTGGACATGATGACGATCAAGGAACACAAGGGACAGCTGGCGGGTTTGACGGTCTTGATCGTCGGTGACATCGCCCACAGCCGGGTAGCACGTTCCAATATCTGGGGGCTGACGAAAATGGGGGCTCAGGTTATCGTCTGTGGCCCGCCAACGCTCATTCCACCCCGCATTGAAGCCATGGGAGTATCAGTGTCGCTGCGCCTCGAGGAAGTCATTCCCCGGGCGGATGTGATCATGATGCTGCGCCTTCAGACCGAACGCCAGCAGCAGATGCTGTTTCCCTCCCTCCGCGAATACGCCATCCGCTACGGGCTGGACTGCAGGAAGCTCAAAACCGCCAGAGCGGACCTGCTGATCATGCATCCGGGACCGATCAACCGCGGGGTTGAAATCAGTCCCGAGGTGGCAGACGGGCCTCATTCGGTCATTCTGGATCAGGTCACCAACGGGGTCGCGGTGCGGATGGCGCTGCTTTATCTGTTGGGGCAGAGGTAGAGGATGACAACCATGGACGCTGGCAGTTTCCTGTTTCGCAATGCCCGCATCATCGATCCGGCTCGGGGAATGGACACGGAAGCGGACCTCCTCATACGTAACGGTTCCCTGCTCGAGATCCGGCCGCACCTGCAGGTTTCGACGGACTGGCTGAAGGATCTGCAGGAGATTGATGTCAGCGGCAAATGGATTGTTCCGGGCCTCATCGATATGCACGTTCACCTGCGCGAGCCGGGGCAGGAGTATAAGGAAACGATCGCTTCGGGAACCGCGGCGGCGGTGGCGGGAGGTTTCGTGGCTGTGGCTGCCATGCCCAACACCAAGCCGGTGAACGACTCTGCTGCAGTAACGGAATTCATTCTGGCGCGAGCTCGGCAGGAAGGTTCCTGTCGCGTCTTGCCGGTTGGTGCCATCAGCAGAGGGTTAGCCGGGGACAATCTGGCAGATTACGGTGATCTCCAGGAAGCGGGAGTGGTTGCGGTTTCCGACGATGGGCAGCCGGTCATGAACAGCCTGCTGATGCGCCGGGCCCTGGAGTATGCCCACGGCTTCAACCTGCTGGTGATCAGCCATGCTGAGGAACTCGAGATCTCTCGCGGTGGCCTCATGAATGAGGGACCCGTCGCCACGATGCTCGGACTTCGGGGCATTCCCAACGCAGCCGAAGAGGTCATGGTGGCACGGGATCTGCTGCTGTCGGAACTGACTCAAAGTCGGCTCCACATTGCCCACGTCAGCACGAGAGGGGCGGTCGAGCTGCTTCGGCAGGCCAAAAAGCGGGGCGTCCCGGTTACCGCGGAAACGGCGCCTCACTATTTCACCCTTACCGATGAGGCGCTCATGGCATTCGACACGGTCTTCAAGGTCAACCCTCCCCTACGGAGCGCCGCGGACCTCGAGGCCATCAAAGAGGGGCTGGCTGACGGGACTATCGACGCGATTGCCACCGATCATGCTCCTCACAGTGCCCTTGAAAAAGACCTTGAATTCGAATATGCGGCCAACGGGATGATCGGTCTCGAGTCGGCGCTGTCGTTGGTTCTCAGCCTTGTCCGCAAAGGTGTCCTTACCCCACTCGAAGCAATTGCCAAAATCACCTGCAACCCGGCACGCATTCTCGGTGTACCGCTGGGAGAATTGCGACACGGATCTCTGATCGACCTGACCCTCCTCGATCCAGAGGAGGAGTATGTTCTCGACTGTACCGCTTTTCGCTCCAAAAGCCGCAATTGCCCCTTCCACGGCTGGGCGATGCAGGGACGGGTGCTCATGACCCTCACTGAAGGTCGAGTTGCCTATTCCCGTCTGGGACAGGTTCCTGCTTGACAGCTCAGGGGTGGGTGGGGCGCTTTCTCCAATACTGACAATACTCTAGCTACAGCTGAACGGTAATGGATTCACGAACGGGCGAAGCCGAAAAGATCTTGGTCGTCGATGATGAGAAGAGCATGCGCGAGTTTCTCGAGATCATGCTTGAAAAGGACGGCTATGAGGTGCGCTGTGCCGACAGCGGAGTGGCGGCTCTGGAGGCCATTCGCCGTCAGAAATTCGACCTGGTCATCACCGACATCCGTATGAAGCCGATTAACGGCCTCGAGGTCTTGCGGCAGTGCAAAGTCATCTCTCCCAACACGGCGGTGATCATCATCTCTGCTTATGCCAGCGCTGAAACTGCGGTCGTGGCCATGAAGGAAGGGGCTTACGACTACCTTCCGAAGCCGTTCAAAATCGACGAAATGCGAACCGCCATCACCAACGCCCTGTTCAGTACCAAAGGCGAAGAGGGATCGCCGGAGGCTCAGGAAGGACCGCTATATTTTGGCTGTATCATTGGTGAAAGCCCGGCCATGCGTAAGATCTACGAGCTCATCCGGCGTGTGGCGGCCACCAGCAGCAATGTCCTGATAACGGGCGAGAGCGGTACCGGCAAGGAGCTTGTGGCCAAGGCCATCTACCGGGAGAGCGCACGCAGCAAACACCCTTTTGTCGTTGTCAACTGTGGTGGGGTGCCCGAAGCATTGATCGAAAGTGAACTTTTTGGCTATCGGAAGGGATCTTTCACGGGGGCCACCGCGAATCGCAAAGGACTCGTTGAGGCAGCGCAGGAGGGAACTCTTTTTCTGGACGAAATCGGTGAACTCTCGCCAACCCTCCAGGTCAAACTGCTGCGCCTGGTTCAGGAAAAAACCATCCGCCAGATTGGAGACACGGAAGACATTCCCGTCGACGTCAGGATCATCTCAGCCACCAACCGGGATCTCGAAAAGATGGTCATCGACCACAATTTTCGGGAAGATCTTTACTACCGGTTGAACGTCCTCCCGATTCGCATTCCTCCCCTGCGCGAGCGTCCGGAAGATATTCCGCTCCTCGCCCAGTTTTTCCTCTCAAAATTCCGCAAGGAATTTAGCAAGGACGTTCGCAAAATATCGTCTTATGCCTTGGATATCCTCAGAGACTATGACTTCCCGGGAAATGTGCGGGAACTTGAGCATATCATCGAGCGAGGAGTTGCGATGGAGGCGTCCAGCATCATTCTACCGGAAAGCCTCACACTCTCCGCCCACAAACGAGCCCAAGGCCAGATTGCCGGAGGTCCTCCACCGGCGCTGCCGGCCTCCGGTTTCGATTTGGACCAGTACCTGGCTGACGTGGAAAAGAAGCTGTTACAGCAGGCCCTGGAGCAAGCCCACGGAGTCAAGCTCAAAGCCGCCGAGCTGCTCCGCATCAGTTTTCGCTCTTTCCGTTATCGACTCATTAAATACGGTTTGGCTACCGATGAGGAGAACTGAAAAGGGCTTCCCATCCTGTTCGGATCATGTATTCCCGGAAATGAGTGATAGAAAAGGCGCCGACCTCTACCCCATGATTCAGAAATCCGGGAAGGGCTGATGGAAAGATTGAATGGAAAATAAGAAACGACACTCGCTCTTGTGCCCCAATTGCGGGAAACTGGTGAGCATCAACGAGGAAACCTGTCCGCACTGTGGCTTGTCCAGGCCGGGGGCCCGCTGGCGCCACAATTTTCTGATCAGGAGCCTGTTCGATGATCGTCAGCTCATCAAGTCGATGATCACCGTCAATGGTATCATGTTCGCTCTGTCGCTGATTATCAACCCCACCGCTACCAGCTTTTCCATGAATCCGCTCGCTTTTCTTTCTCCCGATAACCGGAGTCTGCTGCTGTTGGGGGCAACCGGTCGCATTCCCATCGATCATCTGCATCGCTGGTGGACCGTCCTCTCTGCAAATTACCTTCACGCCGGCATTCTTCATCTGCTCTTCAACATGGTGGCCTTCTATCAGATCGCGCCCCTGATCATTCAGGAATACGGTCCTTACAGAATGTTTTTACTCTACACTCTTGGCGGGGTAGGCGGCTATCTGGTCTCCTATATCGCCGGGATTGCTTTTACACTCGGTGCCTCAGCTGCTGTCTGCGGCCTCATCGGCGCGGCCCTCTACTACGGCAAAAGCCGTGGCGGCTATTACGGGCTAATGGTCTATCAACAGATAGGGGGATGGGCCGTGGGGATCTTTGTTTTCGGCCTTCTGATTCCGGGGATCAACAACTGGGCCCATGGCGGAGGACTGCTTGGCGGAGTGGGCGCGGCAGCGCTGCTGGGTTATCGGGAGCGACTGCCGGAAGGCTCCCTGCACAGGGGACTGGCCGGTATCTGCCTCGTGGCTACCCTGGGAGCGCTTATTTGGGCGGTCTTCACTACCGTGGTTATGGTCTTTCTGGTTGCTGCCTCGTAACCTTATGAAATCAGCAGCGACCCGCACGACCAACTCAGCACCCGAACTCTGGAGAAACCGAAGGGATAAAAAAACCCCTCTTTTTGAAGAGGGGTTGGTTCGGTTGTCGAAAGCCGACCGACCATTATTTCGGGCTGACCGCCCTCTTTGAGTCATCGCTGGAAGTTGTTTCAAGAACTATCAGCGGGGTGACAATTGCCACAACACCCAAAGCCAAACTAGCATAGGTCCAGGCTGAGTAGCCACCAGCGCTCCCCGTTTTTACGGTGGTAGCCACCGCCTTGGGGGCTGTCCGGGCCAGCCGTAAGCCCTGACCAGGCTCCGCGAACAGAGCGCCGTCCGCACCCATGACCTGCAAGGTCCCTTCGTGCATGGTCAGGGTCGATTCCTTTTCCGTAACCAGCAGCGAACCTCTCACCATGGCCTCACCGCTTGCCGACATGATGGCGCCGTTTGTCTGCAGGCTATCGTGAGGTGTATGGAAGGAAATGGGTTTTGCTTCCGGGGTGATCGCGAAATCGAGCTGTCCCGTCTTAACCGTGAGATCCCAGCACCCCTTGCCCTCGGTTAGGGCAAAGACTGTCTGATCACGGGCCACCAGCTGCAGATTCAGGGTCTGCACCACGCAGTTGCCATTGCACAACATGAGCATTCCCTCGGGCAAGGGCATTTCAGACTGGAACTGACTTGCCGCTTGGCCCTCCTGCAGGAGGCTCACTTTTCCGTGGGGGATCACGCGGGCGCCGGTGCCTGCCAGCGAAAGAACCGGCTGGAACACGAAAACCGTTACCAACACGATCATGAAAAATCTAGCAATGTAGTTCATCAGGCACTCCCTCCTTTGTTTAAAGACACCTAGCTATACTTGCTAATTTTAGTGCACAATAGTTCTGCAAGTGTCAAGAAAAAAGTCGTCCGCTTTTGGTCTTGCTTGATTCCAGGGGCCGACCGCGAGTCAGATCATGATCATTCATTCACTCTGGACAGCCACACCAGATTTTCATAGAGTGCAGGATCATCGCAGGTAAAGACCATTTGCCGGTGAATCTCATTTGTTGTCACGACTGCCGAATCTGGGAGAGCGCTGGAAGATGGAATCATGGGGGAAAGCTGGCGGCGCAGGCTGAAGGGCCTGTCCCCGAGGCATGGTGCCCGATCGTGGAAAGCGAGCAGAATTGCCCCTGGCGGGCGGAGGGTGAACCTTTATGATCATTTATAATTTGTTTCCGTTGTTAGCGGGTCAGTTTGGAGAGTGGGAAGAGCATCTACGGCGAGCTTCCCGGATGGGCTTCGATTGGGTTTTCGTCAATCCCGTTCAACAGCCGGGCGGCTCTGGCAGCCTCTACGCCGTTGCCGACTATTTTGCCCTCAACCCGCTCTTCACCGACTCCACGAGCAAGAAGTCCGCACGCAAGCAACTTGAAGAAGCAATCGAGACGGCCCGGAAACTGGGTCTCAAGGTGATGATCGATCTGGTCATCAATCACTGCGCAGTTGATTCACCGCTACTCAAGTCGCACCCGGAATGGTTTGCCTGGAAAGCACGGGGACAGGTGGCCCATCCTTACTGCGATGAGGATGGAAAACGAGTGGTCTGGAAGGATCTGGCAAAATTCGACCATCAGGGGACCCGCGATAAGGAAGGGCTGTATCGCTTTCTTGTTTCCGTCGTGAAGTTTCTCATCGACCTGGGCTTCACGGGTTTCCGTTGCGATGCAGCTTACCAGGTACCGCGAAGCATCTGGGAGCGGCTCATTTG
Organism: Syntrophobacteraceae bacterium; assembly: GCA_033812955.1. Classification (GTDB taxonomy): domain Bacteria; phylum Desulfobacterota; class Syntrophobacteria; order Syntrophobacterales; family Syntrophobacteraceae; genus JADGQM01. Next base: position 9,710 of record JAPXSS010000027.1, read on the forward strand.
TGAGATCAAGAAAGACCACCCGCAGGTGCTCTTTGTGGCGGAAACCCTGGGGTGCCAGCCCGAGCAAACACGGAAAACCGCTGCTGCCGGGTTCGACTACATTTTCAACAGTTCCAAATGGTGGGATTTTCACAGCAGCTGGCTCATGAAGCAATACATCCTCACCCGTGAACTGGTTCCTTCCATAGGTTTTCCCGAAAGCCACGACACTGTAAGGCTCTGCGAGGAAATGCAGGGCAATCTCGAAGGAGTGAAGCAGCGCTATCTTTTTGCCGCTCTTTTTGCCACTGGGGTTATGATGCCCATCGGATTCGAATTTGGTTTTCGCAAGAAACTGCATGTAATCAAGACGAAGCCGACAGACTGGGAGGAAACGGGCATTGACCTAACCGGCTTCATCGCCTGCGTGAACGCCGTCAAAGCCCAGAACATGGTTTTTCAGGAAGAAGCCCTCACCGAGATCGAGATCTGCGACAATCCTAATGTCCTGGTATTGTGGAAGGGAGCAACCCGGACCAAGCAGGAGGCTCTGTTGGTTTTGAATAAAGACCGGTGGAACCGCCAGCAATTCCATGCCCCCAATCTATATGATTATATCGAATCATCAGGCCCGCTCGTGGATGTCTCGCCTGGCTCCCGGCTCGATTACCTCCCCACGCCCTTCCACTATGAATTGCATCCGGGCGAGGCTCTCGTCTTCGTCACGGAAGCGCGCCCGGCCGACAATGAGCCGTGAGGCCTTTTGTGATTTGGGTTTTTTCTGGATTTCTCGAAAGACTGGAAAGGCTGATTGAACTCGGCCGCAATGTTGTTGATTGCTGCCGCGGCAATCTTGTCGAGGCATTCAGGGCCCTCACGGCAGCCGGCCATGTCGAGGTCATCACCACCGCCGCCACTCCTCATCATTCTCTCGAGACTCTTCCAGCCAACCGGATTTTCTCAACAAGGTGAGCTTCCTGCCCGCTTTTGGGAAGCCTTCGTCAACACCGCTTCGAAGACGGACTTTCCAAGAGTATGCCTGGTTGCAGGAAAATGTTAAGAAGCTGCGTTCGATGGCCGAACAACCTCGAACTGATAATGCTGAAGGAGAAGGTAACGGATGTTGTCCAAGCCAGCCAGAGTGCTCGTAGCGCGTTCACGACGAAATCACTTCAAACCGACCGGAGTTCGCTATGCCGGAGGCCACAGCACCGGCAGAGCTGAAACCGGGGCCCTGCGGATCGTAACCTTCAATGTGAAGTTTGCCAGGCACATTGACCGTGCCGTTGAGCTTCTGAGCGGCAATGAGACCCTGCAAGGGGTTGATATCCTGGCTTTACAGGAGATGGATGAAGGGGGCGTCGACAAGATCGCTCGTCACTTGGGATTGAACTATGTCTATTATCCGGCCGTCGTCCACAAAGCTCACGGCAAGAACTTTGGCAACGCCCTGCTGTCGCCCTGGGGGATTGTGGAAGATCAGAAGATCCTCCTGCCTCACCCGGGCAGGGTCAGGCAGGTCCCCCGGATCGCGGTGGCGGGCACCCTGGCGGTGGGAGGACAACAGTTGCGAGCCTACAGCCTCCATCTTGGAACCGCGCTCGAAATACGGCCCGCCCAGAGGAAAGAGCAGGTGGCAGCCGTGCTGCGCGACGCTCTGAGTTTCTCCGGTTCCGTCATCATCTTTGGAGATATGAATGCCAGAGGCATCGGCCGTTTTCTGGAACGGCACGGATACTATTGGGCTACCAAGCCGGTGCGGCGGACGATCAGTCTTTTTGCCTGGGATCACATCTTCCTGCGCGGCTTCGACCTGGACCAGGTTAAGGAGGTGGGGGTGGTCAGAGACAATCAGAAAGCCAGTGATCACAAACCGGTCTGGATTACCGTTGGCCTGGATGAGAGTCTCGCCCGGGGACTGGCCACCGTTTAAGGAGGGGCGTCTTCTTGTGAAATCCCTTCGAACCCGGGCTTCCTCTCGGTCGGTTGTGACAGATTACGGAGAAACAGAAAAGCGAGAGGCGGAAGAAGAACCAGGAAGGCGTAGAGGAGACAATGGAAGGTCGCTTGGACCTCGACCCGGTCGGCCAGTCGCCCGACCGCAGGCCCAGTGAGAATGAACGCAACGCGAAAGGCCAGGGATTGCAGGGAGAGGATGCTGGCGCGGTTGGCCGATGGACTTTCCGCCTGGGTGTGAGTGAGGAACATGGGTCCCCGCAGGCCTCGCATGCTGGTCAGGAGATAATAGAAAAGGAAACCGAAGGTTCCTCCGACGAGTCCCAGTCCCAAATAGCCGGTCAAGATCAGAAAGATACAGAGTAGGATCATGTTTCGGTCTCCGAGGAAGGCGTGAACCCGATAGCTCAGTAGAGCGAACACCGCTACTGTCAGATTGGCTCCCGCCCAGGCCGGGCCGAACCAGGCCAAGGGCACGCCGTGCTGCTGCATGTAGGGTTGGATGAGCCAGACGGGGTAAAAAGAGGCGAGCCCCAGGAGCGTGTTGAGGAGGATGGTGGCACGGAGACGCTGGTTCGCTGCAAAGGCGTAGCGAGTCAGCCGAAGAGATTCCGCCAGATGGGTGCGGGCGAGAGGTGCCCTTTCCCGAAGAGGTTCCTTCATGGAACGAGTGACGGCACAGGCAATGAGCCAGACCCCGATCTGGAGGAAGAAGGGCAGCAGAGGCAGGTATTCGTACATCATTCCTGCAAAAATCGCCCCCATGGCCTCACCCGTCTGGGCAAAGCCGTTCATGCGCCCCTCGCAGCGGGCGTAGAGCCGTTCCGCTTTCTCAGCTCGCAGCGACTCATACAGAAGTGCACTGTCCGAACCGCTGATAAACGACAGGGCGGTTCCGAGAAGGATCTCAGCGACCAGCACCTCGGTGAAGCTGCCGGCAATGGTGTAGACGCCCCAGCCAACGCTACCCAGGCTGGTGGCAATGGTGAGGGCGTTCCGGTAGCCAAGGCGGTCGCTGAGGTAGCCGGAAGGGTATTCTAGGATGACGGTAGCGGCTGAAAAGATGCTCTGGAGCAAAAGGATTTCCGTCAGGCTCAAACCAATGTGGTCTTTCCAGAAAAGGGTGATGACCGCCATGGGAAACAGGGTCTTCTGGAGGAAGGCAAACGCATACAGTTTGTTAAGGTTTGAGGACATGTTCCAATTGGTCTTCTTCACCCTGGTTCACTATCGGATTACACTATTTTCCCACGCTGACCCAGCTGTCGCAGGCAACAGGCGTTGACGCCCCGGTATCAAAAGGCTCTCCCTCGTCATCATAAGAGCCTCGGATTTCGATCGCAAATCCTTTAAGGCCCGTCATTGCTTCCAACCGGGTCCTCGAGGCCAGGGCTCCGTTCTTTTCATGGTTTCAGAACGTCTCAAAGGGAGATGAAGTGCTCTTGCATCCTAAATTTCTTCAAGCAAGGTGAAGGTCAGTATGGGTCGCTACTTCGTTTCACTCCAACCGCACGTAACCATGGAGGAGAACCTGCCTCCCTACTGTGATCCGGCTGATCCGGCGGTTGCCGGCCTGCTGAAGCAGGCTGCCGGGGTGTTGTTGCCTCACTATGTAACCCAGTGGCGCTATCGTGAGCTCACCCGCCATGCGCGATCCTGGTTCCCACGCCTGGACGCCCGTTTCACCAGTCACGGCAAGACTCGGCAGATCATGCTGTTCCGTGAAATGGGAGTCAGACACCCGGAAAGCCGGACTTATCCAACCCCGGCAAAGCTTTATGAGGATTTCCAGGAAAACGGATCGCCGTGGGGCTATCCCCTCGTGGTGAAAGGGGATAGAGGAGGGGGTGGGGCTTTTGTGTTCCCCGTGTATGAGACGGCTGACCTTCTTCGATCCATCGGCCGCCTGCGGCCCCATGAGCCGGCACTGCTCCAGCGCTGGGTGGAACATGGAGGAAAGGACTTGCGGGTCGTGGTTTACGGGAGTCACACGGTCACCTACTTTCGGGTAGGTGGCGGACAGTTCTACAACAACATCTGTCGAGGAGGACGGCTTGACCATTCCGGGTGGCCACAGCTGCAGGAAAAGGGATCGGCAGCGGTGCTCGGCTTCTGTGATCGGGCCGGCATTGATGTGGCTGGATTTGATCTCATGTTTCCGGATGATGGGGAACCGGTTTTTGTGGAGATCAATTATCACTTTGGGAGAAAGGGGCTGGGAGGAACCAAAGGTCATCAGTCACATCTTCTGAAAGCGATTCAAACGTGGCGACGGCAGTGCCTCGAGGAGAGGCAGACTCATCTGCGAGAAGAGCCGGAAGCTGGTAAGATTGCAGGCCGGCCTTCGGACCACCGTCTTCTGCTGCCGTGATGCTGGAGACCTTGAGGCAGCAGTCATTCATCGGGGTTATGGTCATGGTTCTGCTGGCCGGGTTCCGCGCAAGACCGGGTTAACATTAAATCTTCACCACCGTCCCCGCTTGTGGCAGGATCACTCTGTGGCAAGGTCGCCGCGGCCTGGCATCGTAGCTTCCGTCAGGCAGCCGCGAAACGGCCGAAATGGAACTGCTTGTTCTTCACCTCCCCGGTTTGAGCGATGATCGGCAGGTATCTTGGACATCTTGACCGTTATGATCCTCTGTACGAATACCTTCGAGATCACATCCTGCCACAGTTGGGCGTGGAGCTGGCGGAAGCCGGGTTCCGCGTCTTCCAGTCCGCGTCTTCGCACAACGTCTACTTCTATGAGGAGCGGCAGAGCGGGGCGCGGATGGTGGGCAAATTCCATCCCCCTCGCAACCCTTCCGGTCACTATCCAAAAACGGGAGAAATCGAATTCGCCAACCTGATCCGCTTGCGCAGGCTGGGGTTCAAGTCGTTCCCCCACTACGTGGTGAACCCCCTGGGCTTCAACCCGATTATCGGCAACGTCCTGATAACGGAATACCTGGAAGGCAGCGCTCTGGGAAAGGTCATCGAGGATGCCATGCACTTGGGCCGGTGCGAGCGCTTATACCGCAAGCTGACTGCTCTCGCCCATTTTCTGGCAACCCTCCACCACCGTACCGCGGAGGAACGGAGAGTCGACTTCGAACCCTGTTATGACTACCTGGGGCGGATCATCCGTGCGCTCATGGCTAAACTGCATATGGACGCCGACGACGCTGGTGAACTCTACCGACTGCGGGAAGTCTGGCGCAACGAGAGCATGATGTGGGAGGACCACACGGTGGTGGTGCACGGTGACGTCACGCCCTCGAATTTTCTCTTCGGCAGCGGCCACACCGTAATGGCCATAGATCTCGAGCGCATGCAATGGGCCGACCGGGCATTCGACCTGGGCCGGCTCTGCGGCGAACTTGCCCACTACTTCTACCAGGGCAGGGGCCACCCAGGCGCTGCCGAACCTTTCATCGGGCATTTCCTTTGGGAGTATTGCCGCCATTTCCCTGATCAAATGAGCTCCTTTAGGGCCATCACTCGGCGAATTCCTTTCTACATGGGCATCACCCTGCTGCGCATTGCCCGCAACTGGTGGCTCGACCGGGACTATCGCTGGCGACTGGTACGGCAGGGCAAGACCATCCTGAGGGCCGTACCGTAGCAGGAAGGTATGGGCTGAGCCGGACGAGGACCCAAATGCCCTAATACACCTTGACACCCTGCATCGCGGGTGTTAGGCAAAAAGCCGCGATTCGTCGGTGGGTTCCGGCACTAAGTGATCGTCCGGAAATAAGTGTGCCGTTTCGGTAGCGCGGGCTGTGCCCACCGCTGGACCAGCATGTGGGCACAACCCACCCTGTCAACCGGGACCTTTATATTAGACAGTCCCTAACCGGCGGCACTGCAGCTCACCCGGTGCCACACCGGGGCATCGGTCGTACGATAGGATACCGAGCACTTCGCAAGGCGGACCCGCCCGAGCGATCAGACAGGTTTTTGAGCAGTGACGGTTTTTTCAAGCGTTGTTCCGGAGGTAACACCATGGTAGGCAAGCCCGTTAAAGACACCTCAGTGGTCATGGCGCAAATGATGATCCCCCAGGATGCGAATCCTGCCGGGAACGTTCACGGCGGCGTGATCCTCAAGCTCATCGACGAAGCGGCCGGAGTGGTTGCCATGCGGCACAGCAGAGCCAACGCGGTCACCGCATCCATTGACCGCATGGATTTTCACACCCCGGTATTCGTCGGCAATCTGCTGTCCGTGAAGGCCAGCCTCAACTATGTTGGCAGGACCTCGATGGAGATCGGGGTACGCGTCGAGGCCGAGAACCTGCTGTCCGGCGAGATACATCATGCCGCATCCGCCTATCTTACGTATGTGGCCCTCGATCCACACGGGAAGCCGCAGGCAGTCCCCCCACTCATTTTGGAAACCGACGAAGAGCGGCGACGTCATCGTGAGGCCGGTTCCCGGCGCCGTATCAGGCTTGCAGAAAGGCGCCGGGAACCAGTTTGCCTCCAAGACCCGGCTCACTCCAGCGAGTGAGGGCAAGGCGCTCTCCATTTGCCGCCGGATCTTCAGGCGTGAACGGGCACGTCCTCCCGGTGAAGAGCATCATCTGGGCATGGCATGAAACCTTCGGTTCAACCGGGAGTGTCACCGCTGCAACCAGCCCGCCCTATCGCCACAGCAGGCTGGCGAGCATGCGGGTGCCGACAGCCAGGAGCAGCACCGCGAAGACCCGTTTGAGCTTGGCAACGGGCAGACTGTGGGCCAGATAAACTCCCACCGGTGCCGTCACCACACTGGCACAGACAATCCCCACCAGCGCCGGCAGATAGACATACCCCAGGGAATACTCCGGCAGGCCGGGCATCGGAAAGCCGTTGACGATGTAGCCCACGGTACCGGCAATGGCGATGGGGAAACCGATCGCCGCCGAGGTGCCGATCGCCTCGTGAACGGCGATATTGCACCACATCATGAATGGCACCGAGAGAGTGCCGCCGCCGATGCCGACCAGGCTCGAAACAACCCCGATGACATTACCGACCCCGAACATGCCTGCCAGCCCCGGCACCTCCCGTGATGGCTTCGGCTTCCTGTCGATGAGCATCTGAATGGCAACGTAATAGAGGAAAATGACGAAAAACCCTTTGAGAAAATCCGTCGACATCCTCGCAGCGAGGCAGGTTCCCAGAAAAGTACCAGAGAGGATACCGGGGACAATTCGGCGAACCACCAACCACCGAACGGCACCTCGCCGGTGGTGGGCAAGAAAGCTCGAAACCGAGGTAAAGATGATACTGCCCATGGAAGTGCCCAACGCGATGTGCATGAGGTATTCATGAGGCAGGTCCTGACGCACAAAACAGAAAACCAGCATGGGGACAATGATCAAACCACCGCCGATGCCGAGCAGACCGGCAAGGACCCCGGCGATTGCGCCTACTCCAAGATAGATGAGGATGATTTCAAGCAAACGATGCTCCTTGGTACGCTGAAGCACATGCGCGAAATGGTTCGCGAGGAGCGCCGCAGCGCGGACATGCGTTCCGCTCCCCCTGACGGCTCTCCAGGGGATGCTTTTTGGTGAGGGCCTGATTCCTGACGGAGGCAGGTGCGGGACGCCTTGAAAGGCTCGGCAAGGGTCCGCTCCAGGGGAATTATCTCTCCCCCCCGCTGCGGATCATCTAATGGTATTCATTACCGATTCAGTCGTAGCGATAGCATGGCCAACGGCAGGGATGACGGACGCTGCACCTTGTTACGGGGTCGGCTGCAGTTTCTTCGGCAGCTTGCGCCCACTGAAGTCGGTCATGGAGGCCCGTTTGGAATAGCCGGCGGGGATCTCAAAGGTGCCTGCAGGAGCCGTCCCCTCTCTGATCTCGAGCAGTTCCCGCGAGGACTTGATGGTCACATTCTTCATCATGGTCATGTTGGTAACGGTGAGCACCGGAACTCCCCTGACCTTTTTCATCTCCTCCTTCATCGCCTTGGAGGCCATGCCCATCCCGGGCTGCCCGGGAATCATCGCCAAGGGAAGCTTCTCGTAGAAATCGGTATAGGGTATCTTCACCTCTTCGCTCGCCCACACTTCGGAGGTCATCGGCATCATGCCCATATCCATTTCCTGAAGATATTTCCTGCAGTTCCAATTGCCGATTTTCCTGGTTTCCGAGGTGGGGGTGACCTTGACCTTCATCTCACCGGGCATCCCGGGCGGGGTGTTGCCGGTACCGTCCGAACCCACCGTCAGCTCCGAGTAGCTCTTGTTAGCGTGGTTCAGATGGTAGAGTACCAGCTTGCCATCAACCACCATGGCAATGGTCGAGCTATCGCCCTGATCCGTTCTCATCTTGTCGCTGGTGATCCAGGTGGTGCTGACCTTGTCCTGTGCCGGCTGAACCTGTCCCATGATCGTCATCCCATCCGTATGGGTCTTTTCTTTCATGAACACATCCGCCGTCGCCGCCGCCGGTATCAGCATCACCGCCAACATTACCAAAAGACCGAGCTTTCCGTACTTTCCCTGCATAGCAACTCCTGTAATTGATCTGCCAGAGCCATTGGCAATCGGTGACCCGATTGCCGATACTCGGTCATCACTCGGACCTCCAATACCTTGCACTAGCAGAAAGATCAAGGGGGTTGATGGCGGGCGTGACGTTCGCCAGCCTCTCAGGGAGCTGAGGATTTTAGGGCCTTTCGGAAAAGGGGCATGCGACTGAGGGCGCCATCGTGGCTGCCTTTCAGAGCCGATCAAGCGCGAATTCTGCCCATACCGGAGTGTGGTCGCTGGGATTCGCTCGCCCCCTGAGTTCACTCTCTACCTGACAATCCAGGCAGACTCCGACCAGAGGCAGGGTGGCTAGGATGTGATCGATCCGCCAGCCCAGATTCCGCTCGAAGCTCTTGGGAAGCCGGTAGTCCCAAAAGGTGAACTGCTTCCGGTCGGGATGGTGATGGCGGAAACAATCGACCAGGCCCCAGGCAGCAACCTCGGCCAGCGCCTGGTGCTCGAGGGGATGGAAGCCAACGCTTCCGGCCAGCCGCTTGGGATCGAAGACATCGAGGACAGTTGGCGCGACGTTAATATCCCCGGTCCAGATGAGCGGCTGATTGGGATCGAAACGCCCCGCCAACCACCGTTTCAACCTTCGGAAATAGTCCAGTTTGGATTGAAATGCAGGGTGTTCCGGATCCCGTCCCTGGGGGACATAGGTGTTCACCACCCAGACACTGTCGACGCTGACCGCGATGAGCCGAGCTTCGTCGTCCGGGTCACCGTCCCCGAATGCTGTTATCAGCTCCGCAGGTCGCCGTCGGGAGAGGATGGCAACCCCATTGTAGGATTTCTGCCCACGCACACTGACATGATAGCCGGCAGCTTCAAACGGCCCCAGCGGAAAATCCCGGTCCTGGCATTTGATTTCCTGCAGGCACAAGACATCCGGCTGCTGCTCTCCAAGCCAGTCCACAACCGTTGCCAGTCGCGCGCGGATGCCATTGACATTGAAAGTGGCGAGTTTCCAGGCCATCGCTGGACCTCCCTCAGTGAAAGGCTGAAGATTCGAGTGCATGTCCGGCGAACACCGCTGTCCGCCGCGAATCGGCACAGCAGTATAGCCCAGGGAAATCCCTGCCGCCATGCTCATTTAGAGCGATCCTTCAAATACCCTACAGGGACATCCGAAACCACCTGAAAACGACCGAAGGTCACCCGCAACCCGCACTCGAACAGTCTAACCGGGGTTGGGCACATTGTTCTTGAAAACTCGAGTGATGAATCGTAATCATGCTTTCCATCAGACCTTGGCATATGATCCGGCCCGTGGAGGAGATGACGAGGTTGGCTGAGGGATCGAGCAGACACTCATGGGGAAACCAGCGACGAGGCTCTCCGTATCCCATCGGGTGATGCTCTCGGGGTCTTGCCATCCCCGCGTTTTGATCGAGGGAGCAGCGACTGATGCCATCCGATGATGCAACCGAGCGCGGCGTTTCCCGGCTGCCACGATCATGCCCTGCCGAGTCTTCGCGGGCTGGCGGCGAGGCCCGCCTGATGCGCCTGCGCGGGCTGATTCGGAAGGAATTTATCCAGATCGTGCGCGACCCTTCGAGCATCGCCATTGCCTTCGTGCTGCCGCTGGTCCTGCTGCTCATCTTCGGCTACGGGGTATCGCTGGATGCCAAAAACGTTCCGGTGGGGCTCGTTATTGAGCAGCCGTCGCCTCAGACCAGCGCTTTCCGGGCGTCCTTCGAGCAGTCGCCGTATTTCGAGCCGCACCTGTTCGTCCACATCCAGGAGGCGGAGGCGGCACTCCGGCGCGCCGACATCAATGGCATCGTCTGGGTGCGCGAGGATTTCAGCGAGGAGATCCTGTCGGGCGCTACCGCTCCCATCGGCGTTTTCGTCAACGGTGTGGATGCCAATACCGCCCGCCTGGTTCAGGGCTATGTCCAAGGAGCGTGGACGACCTGGCTGCTGGATTATGCCCGCTCGCAGGGTCGGGCCTTGATCTTTCCCGTGAAGCTGGACGAGCGGGTCTGGTTCAACCCGGGGCTGCGGAGTCGGGATTACCTCGTGCCCGGGTTGATCGCCGTTATCATGACCCTTATCGGCGCGCTGCTCACGGCGCTCGTGGTCGCCCGAGAATGGGAACGGGGGACCATGGAAGCCCTCATGGTGACGCCGGTGACCATTCGCGAGATCCTGCTTGGAAAGCTCATTCCTTATTTTGTGTTGGGCCTGGGGGGACTGCTCTTTTCGGTGAGCATGGCGGTGTGGGTTTTCGAAGTGCCTTTACGGGGCTCTCTCGGGGTGCTGCTGGCAGCTTCCGCGCTTTTTCTCCTGACCGCCCTCGGGATGGGACTCCTGATCTCGACCCTTGCCAGGGATCAGTTCGTCGCCTCGCTGGTGGCACTGCTCGCCACCTTTCTGCCGGCCTTCATCCTCTCCGGTTTAATCTTCGATATCGGCAGCATGCCGACCTTCATCCGAGGTCTGACGCACCTCATCGCCGCCCGCTACTATGTGGCTATCCTCCAGACCGTATTCCTGGCCGGTGATGTGTGGGCGGTGATCGTTCCCAATGGTTTGATGCTTTTGTTCCTGACCGTTATCCTTATCGGCCTGGTGCGGCGGCGCACCAGAAAGCGTCTGGAGTAACAGCAGACGATGTGGCATCGGATTTTCGGACTGGTGATCAAGGAATTCCTGGTGCTTCTGAAGGACAGGAAAAGTCGCCTGGTGGTGAGCGTGCCGCCCCTGATCCAGCTCCTCGTGTTCGGCTATGCCGCCACCTTCGACCTGAATGAAGTCAGGTATGCGGTCTTCAACGAAGATCCGGGGAGCGCATCCCGCGAACTCCTGGCCCGCTTCGAAGGTTCACCGACTTTTCGCCTGAACGGTTACCTGGACCAGGAAGGCCAAATCGCCCCACTCATCGATTCCCAGCAGGTGCTGCTGGTTATCCATATTGGGCCGCACTTTACACGCGACCTCTTATTGAAACGTCCCGCCGCCCTCCAGGTGATCCTGGACGGGAGGAATTCCAACAGCGCCATGGTGATTTCCGGCTACGTGGGTAGCATTGTCTCCACCTTCAATCGCTCCTGGGCCGCCGCTCACGGATTCATGACGGTGCCCGCCGCTCTCGAAATCAGGGCCTGGTTCAACCCGGTTCTCCAGAGCCGCTGGTTTATCGTACCGGGTATTGTCGGCCTCTTGACCCTGGTGGTGGCCCTGCTGGTCACGGCGCTGTCCGTGGCACGCGAACGCGAAGCAGGGACCTTCGATCAGCTGCTGGTCACCCCGCTGCATCCCGTCGAGATTCTCATCGGCAAGACCGTGCCCGGGATGATCATCGGTGCTTTCCAAGCGAGCCTGATCATCCTGCTGGCGGTGGGATGGTTTCAGATGCCTTTGAGAGGAAGTTTCGGAGCACTTTATCTCGGCCTTTTCCTGTTTCTGCTGTCCGGGGTCGGTATGGGTCTGATGATTTCCTCGCTGGCGGTCACCCAGCAGCAGGGGTTGCTCGGAGCGTTCCTGGTGCTGGTCCCGTCAGTGGTGCTCTCCGGGTTTGCCACTCCCATCGCCAATATGCCGGAATTCATGCAGGAGCTGACCCGTCTCATTCCGCTGCGCTATTTCCTGATCATTGTGCGGGGCGTATTCCTGGAAGGCGCCGACGTCTCGCTCCTCTGGCCACAGTATTGGCCCATGGCCGTGATTGGCCTGACCAGCCTGGCCTGTGCCAGCTGGCTTTTTCGGCATCGTCTGTATTAGATTCTTACACGCTCACTCTGAGAGTCCATCTCTCACAACGCTAAGCAGCTAAGGCTCATTATGGAATCCGGGTTGCTAATTGACCAAGACCTCAATGAGAGACTGGAGCAAAGCCTTCCCGCGTTTTCTAACGTTGTGAACAAACTCGAAGAACCCCAAATACACAGGAGCCGTTCCGATCGCGATCGGGCCGGGATTGGGCTCGGGCCAAGCTATGCGGTCGAACCAGCAGGATAAACTTCCCAAAAATGCAGGTTGTGAGAGCTTAAAAAGCCATTTTCGCCCCCAGAGGGGGGCGGGGAGTGACAGTTCTTGCGAGGCGGAAGAGGCACATGCTTTTCGGATTCCCAGTAATGAGCAACTTGCCGCTGGGAGCACCCGCTATGGGTTCTCAGGGGCGAGGGATGTCTCAGAGTATTTCAATCGAACCACACGCTGGAAGGCCATTGGAATTCGATGCATTTTATGCCATAAAGCGTAATCTGTGTTTGCTCATTATCTTGGATAAGGAAGAGGAAGTTCTCATGTCGAAGAAGCAGAAGAAGTATGTGGCGGTACTTGCCGGGTTGTTGCTCCTGCTGGTGGGATGGTCGAGCACCAGGGCCAAGACCAGTGAGGAAAACCCTGATATTTATCAACACCTCAGGATGTTCAGCGATGTTTTGAATATCGTGCAGGACAACTATGTCGAAAAGGCCGATTTAAAAAAGCTCATGTATGGGGCGGTGAGCGGCATGCTGCGCGAACTGGATCCGCATTCTTCCTTTCTCAAGCCGGAAGAATACAAAGAGTTGCAGGTGGAAACCAAAGGAAAGTTCGGCGGGCTTGGGATCGAAATCACCATGCGCGACGCGGTCCTGACGGTGGTGGCCCCTCTCGAGGGAACCCCTGCTGATAAGGCGGGTATTATGGCCGGTGATCAGATCATCAAAATCGACGATCAGCCAACTCAGGACCTGTCCCTTACCGAGGCGGTGCAGAAGATGCGTGGCCCCAAAGGCACCAAGGTCAAGCTGACCATCATCCGCAAGGGTGAGCGCAAGCCGTTGGAATTTGATCTGGTGCGGGATACCATTTCCATCCAGAGTGTCAAATGGCGCACCCTCGAATCGGGGTACGGTTACGTCCGCGTTTCGAGTTTCCAGAGCGGTACGGCCAGCGACCTGCGCAAGGCCCTCGATCAGCTGGAAAGCGAGAATTCCCCCCTGCAGGGGCTGGTGCTGGATATGCGCAATGATCCGGGCGGTCTGCTTGATCAGGCGGTGGAGGTTGCGGATGAATTCCTCAGCGAGGGCTTGATCGTTTACACCGGAGGGCGCCTGGAGAGCCAGAAGATGCGTTTTGAGGCCCGCAAGAACGGCAAACTCCGCAGCTATCCCATCGTCGTGCTGGTAAACTCGGGGAGTGCCAGTGCTTCGGAAATCGTAGCCGGGGCGCTACAGGATCACAAGCGGGCTATCATCCTGGGCGAACCGACCTTCGGCAAGGGATCGGTGCAGACAGTAATACCGTTGAGCGATGGCGCAGCTTTGCGCCTCACGACTTCCCTCTACTACACTCCTTCCGGCCGTTCTATTCAGGCCAAGGGGATTGAGCCTGACATTCTGGTCAAGAGAGAGCTGCCTCCGAAAACGGACGAGGAAGGAACGGAGGAACTCAAGCGGATTCGAGAGAAGGACCTGCCTCGGCATATGGAGAATCAGAAGCCCGATGCGGCTGAATCCAAGTCGGCCGCCATGCAACTCGAAACTCAGAAGATGCTGGAACAGGACAACCAGCTCAGAAGAGCGCTGGATCTGCTCAAAGGTTATAAAATCATGGGGCAGATGACCACCAGTTGATCATTCGGAACCATGCTTCAGATGGCTTCCAGGCCTCCCTTAAAAAGAAGTAAGAAACCCCGGGGAAGGTCTTTCCGGCGCAGCCTGGTGCTGTGGTCCTGGGTGATTGCCCTCATGGCCCTTGGGGGGCTCCTCTACTGGGGCCGAAGCGCCAAAGTGGAACAGCAGCCCACCCAGAGCGCTTCCCAGGAACGGAAACCGACCGCCGCAAAGATTGCTGAGCCCCCGAAGGCGGTAGCTTCCAAAGGAGCAACGCAACCCCGCCTGCTCTCAGCCCCGAACAAGGTGCCGGGCCAGGCAGCGGGTGAAGTGCCGGCGGCCAAGCCAGCGGCATCCGAAGCGTCCAACCACCCTGCGGATGGCGAAAGTCACGGCACCCGAGACGGTGCGCTGTTCGCCTCTCGAAGGCCGGACAGTGCGGCCGGGGAACCTTCGAAAGCGATTCCTCCCCCCTTGCCCCTTCTCACTCCACCGTTTGCCAGGGTTGCCATTGTGATTGACGATTTTGGCCAAAGTCTGGAGATTGCCAGGCGTTTTCTGGAAATCCCGTTGGAACTCACCTTTTCCGTTCTTCCCCACCAGCGCCACACCCGCGAAATCGCCGCGCTGGCTCATGAGCACCACCGGCAGGTAATGCTTCACCTCCCCATGGAACCGCGAGGGTACCCGCAGGTCAATGCCGGCAACGGGGTATTGCTCCTCTCCATGTCCGACACCGCCATCCAGCAGGCGTTTCACACTGCCATGGACTGCTCGCCCCATTTCGTTGGGGTCAACAACCACATGGGCTCACACTTCACGGAAAACATGCGGGTGATGAAAGCGGTCCTGGAGGAAGCCAAGAAGCAGCGTTTCTTCTTTATTGACAGCTACACCAGCTCCCTCAGCGTGGCCGGCGTGGTGGCCCGGGAGGTCCGGATTCCTTTCCGGCGTCGGGACATCTTCCTGGACAACAAGCAGTCCGAAAGCGCCATCCGCTCGCAGCTGAGGCAGCTCAGACATCGGGCCAAAATCCAGGGCACGGCTCTGGCCATCGGTCACCCTTATGAGGTCACCCTGCGCGCACTGCGGCAAGAAGCAGAGGGATTTGCTCGAGAGAAGATAGCAGTGGTGCCGGCCGGTGACTTGGTGGCCGATCCCTGACCGCACCATTTTTGACCTTGACCTTTATGACAGGAAAAGCTATGGAATTTGTCCTGAGATTATGAGGTAACCAACTAACATATTTGACTTTTCAAAGAAGTATCAGGAAATCCGCAAAGGAGGACAAACAGACAATGAAGCGTGCTTTGAGACTGTGCCTGAGTATTCTGGGGGGATGTTTTGTGCTCAGTATGACACAGTGGGCAGATGCCGCTGGCGCCCCCCCTGCTTCCAAATCGGCCAAGACGGCTGCGTCCCAGGATGTCCCAGCCCCAGTGATTCAGGTTTCGGAACAGGTGTTCGATTTTGGAGAAACCCTTGAAGGAGCCGAGGTAGCTCGTGATTTCAAGGTCAAGAATGCTGGCAAAGCCGATCTGGTAATCGACCAGGTCCGGCCCAGCTGCGGGTGCACCGTAGCCAGTTTTGACCGTACCATTCCTCCCGGCAGGGAAGGCAAGATAGCCCTTAAGGTGAACCTCAAAGGGTTCCAGGGTAATTTTAAGAAAACGGCTACCATTTTTTCTAATGATCCTCAGAATCCACGAACCATCCTGACCATCCAGGGAAAGATCAAGATGGTTGTTGAGGTCCGGCCGGGCACCAGTATCAATTTCCGTGGAATGGCCGACCAACAGCCGGAAAAAACCGTTGATCTGGTGGGAACGATCAAATCATTCAAGATCGTGGGAGTCGAGAGCAACCTGGAAGACAAGGTCCGCCATCAGCTGGAAACGGTAGAAGCAGGGAAGCACTATCGTCTGAAGGTCGTCAACCTCGTCAAGCGGGGCAACTACAACGGGTTTCTCAAGTGTTCGACAAACCTTGCCGAAAAGCCGGAGATCCTGATTCGAGTCGGTGGATACCTGGAGGGGGAAATCTCGGTCAAGCCAATGACGCTGCTGGTCGGGCAGTTCGGTGCCCAACAACCGGTCCGGTCGGGAAAGGTGAAGGTCGTCAGTAATCTTAAGAAACCTTTCCAGATCAAGAAACTCACCTACGATGCAAACCTGATCACCGTTGACCAGGAGCCCCTGCCCAACGAAGGCGGCTTCAGTCTAAGCATCACTCCTAAGGACCAAAGCCTGCCAACAGGAGAGGAAGGACGGCAGGAGGCCACTCTAACGATCCAGACGGATGTGCCGTCCGATGAACCCCAAAAGGTTCAAATCCATATCATCAAGGTTACCAGTCCTGCTCCCGGGACAGCCAGGGGCAAGCAGCCGCCCGGAAGCGACGATGAGGAAGGGGAGGTCGCAGAATAATCGCGGGTGAGGACGGGGATACTAAGGCCCGGTGGGAAGGCTGGCTTCCTGCCACTGCCGCCAGCCATCGGGCAGCACCCTTACCTGCGGGAAGCCTTTGGCTGTCAGTGCGAGTGCAAGATCCTTGCTCAGGCTGCAGGTTTCCCCGTCGCAATAGGTAATGATCACGGTATCGGCGGAGATGTTGGTCATGACTTCGGGATAGAGCTCGTCAAAGGCGTCCCACGCAAGATTCCTGGCCCCTTCGATATGTCCCGCCTGGAATGCTTCGGCGGAACGTGCGTCAAGAAAGACGGCCTGCTGACCAAAATAGAGTATCTGGGCCTCTTCCAGGGTGATCACCAAGGCTTCTCCACCTGGTACGGAACTCAGCTGCGCTGTGAGCGACCAGTCTGCAACGAGCGGTAGTCTGTCCGGCCGCAGGGCGTTCACACCGAGACCGAGCGCTGTCGCAACCAGAAGCAGTGACAGGCTTTGCCGGAGCGCCTGCGCCCACTGCGGTCTCACTAGTCCAATGCGGCCACTGGCTTGAATCGGTTTTGGCCCAACGCCCGCCATCCCTACCCACCTCCCTCGCTTTCTCCCTTACTCTTCACGATCCATTCACGCGAGGCTGGTACAGACACAATGGCTCCGGCGCGAGATAATTGCCGGTACTTTCATAGGCCCTTGCGCGACATCCCCCACATACGCCGGAATATTCACAGCGTCCGCACTTGCCTTCGTACTTGCGGAAGTCCCTCAGATCCCGGAAAACCTCAGCCCCCTCCCAGATTTCCCGGAAGGACCGGTCCCGCACGTTCCCACAATTCAGTTCAAGATATCCGCAGGGTTGGACCTGTCCGACATGAGAGATGAAGGCAAAACCTACTCCTCCAAGACAGCCGCGGGTCATGGCATCCAGGCCGAAGGTCTTGACGTCGACTTTCCGCCCTTCCTCATGAGCTCGCTGCCGGAGGATGCGGTAATAGTGAGGAGCGCAGGTTGCTTTCAGCTGCAGCGGCGCCCGGTCCCGCTGGTCATAAAACCAGTGCAGGGTTTCTTCATACTGCTGCGCAGTGATGCCCTGTTCCACCAGATCCTTGCCGCGCCCCATGGGAACCAGCAGGAAAATGTGATGGGCCACCGCCCCGAGGGAGATCGTCAGGGTATGAATAGCCGGGAGTTCCTGCAGGTTTTGGCGGGTGACGGTCGTATTGATTTGAAAATCGAGACCGGCCTCCTTCGCCCAGTGGACCCCGCGCAGGGCATCCGCGAAAGCTCCAGGGACCTGCCGAAAGGCATCGTGGGAGGCTGCCGAAGCGCCATCAAGGCTGATGCTGAGGCGCTGAATCCCGACTTCCTGAAGCTTCCTGGTGTTTTCACGGGTGAGCAAGGTCCCGTTCACCGCCATGGTCATCCGGAATCCCTTCTGATTGCCGTAGGCGGCAAGCTCGATAATATCCGGGCGCAAGAGAGGTTCGCCTCCGGTCAGAATGATGATAGGGCTGGCAAAAGTGGCAATCTCATCCAGGAGTTGGAATGACTCAGCAGTGGTCAGCTCATTCTCGTAAGGGCGGTCAAGGGCGGTGGCCCGGCAGTGAACACAGGCCAGGTTACAGGTACGGGTGACTTCCCAGGCGACCAACCGCAGAGTCACCTCTTTCCTGTTCGTATGATCCGGTTTCACTACGCTCCTTCTTCGCCATACCGGGGGGTATGCCGGTGTCCGGGTTCCCCGACTGGAACTCGGGAACCGGGGTTAAGGTGTTTTTCCGGCAAAAGCAGGGGCAGAGGGCAAAATCCCAACCTCAACTCTGCTGAAGCACCTTCGCCGCTGCTTTGGCAAAGTAGGTGAGGATGAGGTCGGCTCCTGCCCGCCGGATGGCCGTCAGAACCTCCATCATGACCCGTTCCTCATCCATCCAGCCCTGAGCGGCAGCGGCCTTGATCATGGAGTATTCACCGCTCACGTTATAGGCGGCAAGGGGCCAGTCGAACCGTTCCCTGGCGCGGCGAATGATGTCCAGATAGGGAAGTGCCGGTTTGACCATGACCATGTCGGCACCCTCCTCGAGGTCCATCGCGATCTCACGCAAGGCCTCAGCGGCATTGCCCATATCCATTTGATAGGCACGGCGATCACCGAACTGGGGAGCCGAATCGGCCGCGTCCCGGAATGGTCCGTAAAAGGCCGAACAGTATTTGGCCGAGTAAGCAAGGATACTCACCTGTTCATAACCAGCCCCGTCGAGTGCCTGGCGGATGGCCCTGACCCGTCCGTCCATCATGTCAGAGGGCGCGACAATATCAGCCCCGGCTTGCGCATGAGAAAGCGCGACTTTGGCCAGAACCTCCAGGGTTGCATCATTATCCACCTGCTGGCCTTGCAGGAGACCACAGTGACCATGGCTGGTATATTCGCAAAGGCAGACATCGGTGATGACCACCAGGTCGGGATACTGGTTCTTGATGGCCTGTGTTGCCTGCTGTACCGCGCCGTCTGCGGCGTAAGCCTCACTGCCCACGGCATCCTTGGTCCGCGGCAGGCCGAAGAGCAACACTGCCGGCAGGTTCAGACTCACCACCTCTGCCACTTCCATCATGAGCCGATCGACGGAGAACTGGTAGACATCCGGCATGGACGGAACGGGATTCCTGCAATCTTGCCCGGGGACGACGAAGAATGGATAAACCAACTGATCGATCGTAAGGACTGTTTCGCGAACCATGCGCCGCAGGTTCTCGGTGCGGCGGAGTCTTCTGGGACGATAGGCAGGGAAATACATCGCGATCATGCTCCTGAAGCGGTCATTGTCAGGCGATTTCTTCGTCCGTGAGATAGCAGGCGGGATCCGGATTCCAAAGGTCGTCGGTGGCCGCTTCCGCCCGCACCCGAAAATTGCCGCCACACACGTCAAGCCAGCGACAGTGGCGGCAGCGGCCTTTCACATGCAGTCGCTTGTCTTTAAGCTGCTTCATGAGCGGGTGGGAAAGATCCGTCCAGATTTCACTGAATGGGCGTTCCCTGACATTCCCGAAACTGTAATGGCGCCAGAACTGGTCGGCGTGGACCCTCCCATCCCAGCTGAGGCACCCGATGCCTCGTCCCGAGTTATTGCCTTCATTCATCTGCAGCAGCTCCAGGACTTCGTGTGCCCGTGATGAATGTTCCCGAAGCAACCGCAGATACAGATACGGGCCATCGGCATGATTGTCGACTGTCAGAACCTCTTTGGGCTTATTTCGCTGATGCAGATCGTGCGTTCGGTCAATGATCAGATCCACCACCATCCTGGTTTCCTCGTGGGAGAGGTCCTCGTGGATGAGTTCGCTGCCTCGCCCGGCGTAGACCAAGTGGTAGAAACAGACCCGCGGAATGTCACGGGCTTCGAGCAGGTCAAAGATCGCCGGGATTTCAGTGGCATTGAGTCGATTCATGGTGAACCGAAGGCCGACCTTGATCCCCGCCTCCTGACAGGCGGCAATGCCGTCCATGGCTCTGGTGAAGGCACCCTTCACTCCACGGAAGCGATCGTTCACCTCTTCCATGCCGTCAAGACTGATTCCGACATAGGACAACCCGATCATTTTGAGCTGGCGAGCAACAGCAGGGGTGATCAGGGTGCCGTTGGTGGAGATGACCGCCCGCATGCCTTTCTCCACCGCATAGGAGGCCAGCTCCGTCAGATCCGGGCGTACCAGCGGTTCGCCACCGGAAAACAGCACGACGGGGCAGCCGAATCCCGCCAGGTCGTCGAGAACCTGCTTGCCCTCGCGGGTCGTGAGCTCGTCCGGGAAAGCCTCATCGCGGGCATGGGCATAACAGTGAACACATCTGAGGTTGCAGCGGCGAGTCACATTCCACACTACCACCGGCTTCTTGTCCCGGGAAAACTGGAGCAGATGAGAAGGCAAGTGCTCGCTCTGGCGGCCGTAGCGCAGGGCGTCAGAGGGTTCCACCGTACCGCAGTAGAGTTTCGAGATACCGATCATGTAGCGCGTTTCCTGGTCAGGCTGGTTGTTGGGGGTTAGGTGTATCGAGCGGATGCTTGCGATAATTCTCCCGGATCAATTCATCCAGGTAGACCCCCGGTTGCAGTACTGCCTTGCGGGGCATGATGAAATCGGTCTGGCCGCAACGATCGTGAATGAGTTTGAATCCATAATCAAAGTCTCGAGAAATCCCGAGGCAGATTGCTGAGGCCGAGGAATCACGTTGCAGAGCCTCCTCAATAATCTGATTAACGGCTTCTTCATCGAAATGGAGCGTGAACCGATAATTCTTCTGAAAATCGTCCTCAAATTCCCGGATCTGGTTATAGAGCAGGACCACTTCGTCCATGATGCTCTCAATCGGCAAACTGAGCCGCAGGTGTTGTTCAGCCACCAGTTCGAGCCGATTCGGCGTGAATACCTGCGGATAACCGGCCAGATATCGTTTCGACTGCTCTGTCACCCGCTCCCGGGCGCAGGCTTTCTCGTCTTCGATAATGTTCAGATAGGCTTGCAGCCGCTCAGGGTGGTGGGGATTCTCCAACATGAGGCGCAATTCGCCCAAAGGGTCCTGGACGACCTTGCTGGTGACCAGAAGATATCGAATGGTGGAGGTTGGGAGACATTTTTCATAGGGCAGCAGCACCCTTTCGATGACACTCACCAGCCCCCGCGCTCCTGTCTTCTCCTGGTAGGCCATTTCGGCAAAAAGGCGCAGGGCATCGGGATCGAACTTGATGTCGATGCCGTAACTCCGGAAGTCTTCCACTTTTCCAAGAATGATGGGATTATTGGGATTCCTCAGAATCTTGCAGAGATCGTCGATTTCGAGAGGTTCCAGGACGGCCGTGACCGGCAGACGCCCGACGAATTCACTTTCAAAGCCGTATTCGACAAAGTCCTCGGCCTTGGCATGCCGCAGAAACTGCTGAACGTTGTCCCGGCTGTGGATTTGAGCACCGAACCCAACCCCCTGTTTCTGCAGCCGTTTCTCGATAATCGGAGCGAGGTCATTGAAGGCGCCGCTCATGATGAACAGGATGTTGCGCGTATTGATAGTGCGCTTTTCCCGTTTGCCCGTCTTACGATAATGTTCAATGGCCTGCATCTGGGAAATGGGATCATGGGCAACCTTGACGTCCACCTCGGTC
>JAPXSS010000028.1:0-30132 GCA_033812955.1 Syntrophobacteraceae bacterium
GCGGTGAACCGCGCTCCCGTTGCGCAGAACGGGACCCTGTCCACGCCTCAGGGAACCCAAGCCAACGGGGTGCTGATCGCCAGCGATCCGGATGGAGACCCACTCACCTATGCCCTGGCCTCCAACCCGGCCAAGGGGGGGGTGGTGATCACCAATTACAGTTCTGGTTCCTACATCTACACCCCTAATGCCGGTGCCATCGGTGATGACCGTTTCATGTTCCAGGTTAAGGATAGCGGCAACTTGACCGGCACTGCCGCCATTGTGGTCACCATTACCCCGGTGAACCAGCCTCCTGTTGCCAGCAACATCAGTCTCAGCATCGCTCAGGATATCCCGGTCACCGCTAAACTGCCGGCGAGCGATCCCAATGGCGATGCCCTCACCTACAGCCTGGTCAGTGCTGCTCAGCTTGGATCGGTTGCGCTCAACCCTCGAACCGGGACCTTCACCTACACTCCCAATGCTGGTAGTAGCGGGACGGATGCTTTCAGCTTCAAAGCCAATGATGGTAAAGCAGACTCCAATGCGGCCACGGTCACCGTTAGCATCAGTGCTCATGTGAATGTGAGGCTTGAGGCGGAGGAGGGCGAGCTCACCAGTCCCATGGTTTCACTCAATGACACGACCGCCAGTGGTGGGAAGTGTATCTGGGTAGCCAACGGCAAGGGAAATCTCACCGACCCGCTGAAGGCAGGCGGGCAGGCGCTCTATACCTTCGACGTGCCGGTAGCGGGCAACTATCGGGTGTGGGCGCGAGTGATGGCCAATACCACCGCCGACAACTCCTTCTTTGTGGCGATGGATTACGATCCCTATGTGACGTGGAATACGGCGCTTGCCGGCAAGAATACCTGGGCATGGGACGTCGTGAAAGACCGGAATGGCTCTGACGCTTCCACCTTCCAGCTCTCGGCCGGGACCCACACCCTGATCATCAAGCAGATGGAAGACGGAACCAAGATCGATGCCATCGTGGTTACGACCCAGCCCGCATGGATTCCGGAAACCATCTACAGTGATGCCGAGGATGGTACCATCGACGGCTGGGATGTATTTGATGCGAGTCCCTCCGGGGCAAGGATCACCAATGTGTTCGATATGGAACGTAACAACCGTGTGATTCGGCTTAAAGGCTCCAAAACCAACAATGGCTATCGACTGCGTTCGAACAGCTATAGCGACTGGGCCAATCAGAGCCAGTTGGTCATCGAGTGGAAGATGAAGTATGCGGAAGCTTTCATCCTTTACGTCGAGGTTCAGACAACCAAGGGATATCGCTACTTTCAGTATGAACCTCTGGCCAAAGACTACCTGGGAGCCTCCAGCCAGGTCCGGCTGGGTCTGGGAAGGGATGTGAGGAATGGTCAGTGGCATACCTTTGTGCGTGACCTTCAGGCGGACTTGGACAGGGCCCAACCGGGAGTCAAGATTCTCCAGGTCAATGCCTTCTCCGTTCGGGGCAGCGGCCTGATCGATGATGTGAAACTGAGGGCCACCAGGTGAGGGCCTAACGGCGCGACCGTCCTGACCCGAGGTACAAGGAATCCTACCTGGCATATACCTTACATACGCTTAAGCACGAAGAAATACACCATTCATCTAACCAAGGAACGAGGCAGTAAAAAGGAATCGGGCTCGGGTTGACCGTCACCTATGCCATTATCAAGCGACAGGAAGGCCACGTCAGGGTCGAATCGCAAGCCGGTGCCGGCCGCGCGTAGTACACCTTTACCTCCCCGCCTGCCGATTGCCCTTTGCGGCGGCTCAGAAGAACCAGCGAGAAGGATGATCAGGAAGACTATTCTTTGAAACTGGACTCTGGAAGCTGGAAGAACGTCGACATACCATCGACCAGTTGTTCACCGAGTGCTCCGAGTTCCAGACCACAGCGTCTGGTTTCAGCACCCTGCAGGATGACAGCAGCCTCCTTCCGGATATCGTAGACGACCCGGCAGGGGATGCGGGAGATGTAGAGCTGCTCAGCCGCTGAAAAAACGTCTACCTCAACATATTCTTCCACGCTGGACTCATCGAGCGCCAGATATTCAAAACAAATTCCTGTCTTGCTGATGTCTTTAACGTTGCCGATCCTGTCGAAATTAGGGCGAAAGGCAAGGAATACCTCTCCCGCTACCGGTAATCGCTCGCTCTGACGTCGCTCCACAGTCTTCCCCCAAACATCAGCGTAACAGTCTACAGCCGGGGATACAATCATTTGCTTCCTCCCTCGTTACCCAATCACCATTGCCTGAACGAAAGATGAAGGATCTTATTTTGCATAAAGAATGCCTGCTGGCGAGCTTTGTTTGGAAGATTCGGGAGTGTCCTGATATCTTGTGGAAGTTGCAAGGTTTTCTAATGAAAAAAGGATGGCCCATGGCACGAACGGTGGGGCTCGGAAGGACGATGGGCGGCACGCAAAATGTAAAGAAATCCGACAGGAATCTGGAAGGATTTTGTTAAACCCTGATGGCGTGGGCTTTTATGGGACTTCAGAATGTGTAAAGAAGTCCGACACAATGCCAATCAAACCGAATCTTGGACCTTCGCTCTTGGTCAGCTTCTTTCGATCCCCAGTTTTTCCATGAGTTCGTAAAGGGTTGGTCGGCTTATTCCCAACTCGTCGGCCGCCTTGCTGAGGTTGTTCCGGGTTTTCGCCAGTGCCTGCAGGATCAGCTCGCGTTCGAGGTTCTCCCGGGCCTCCCGGAGTCTCACTCCCTGGAAGCTTACCTTGTCGGTTCCCAGTTCCAGGTCTTCGGGTGTGATCTTCGTCTTGCGGGTCATGATGACAGCCCGTTTGATCCGGTTTTCGAGCTCCCGGACATTGCCGGGCCAGGCATAGTCCTCAATCGCCTGCATCCCCTGAGGAGTGAAGCCGGTGATCTTCTTTTTCTGCTCGGCGGCATAGCGGTTGAGAAAAATAGTGGCCAGCAGGGCGGTATCGCCCTGGCGTTCCCGCAACGGCGGCACTGCGATAGCAACCACGGCGAGCCGATAGAAAAGGTCCTCGCGGAAACGGTTCTCCTCGATGGCCTTGTGGAGGTCCTGATTGGTTGCCGCCAGGATTCTCGCATCCACTGCCACTTCTTTGCGGCCTCCGACCCGTTCGACGGTATGTTCCTGCAGAAAACGCAACAGCTTGACCTGCAGGGACGGGGGAATTTCGCCAATCTCATCCAGAAACAGGGTCCCCTTGTGAGCAGACTCGATACGGCCTTTTCGCCGGGTGTGGGCGCCCGTAAAGGACCCCTTTTCATGTCCGAAGAGCTCGCTTTCGAGGAGATTTTCCGGAATGGCGGCACAGTTGATGGCGATGAAGGGACCGTCCTTCCTGGTGCTCCGTCGGTGGATGGACTTGGCGATCAGTTCCTTGCCCGTGCCACTCTCGCCCATGATCAAGACCGGCACTTCCGTGGTAGAGACCCGGTCAATGGTGGCGAAGACATCTTGGATCTGCGGGCTTGTTCCCAGCAGATCATCATGGGTTTTCTGAGAGGCCCGTTCCTGCAGTTCGCGGTTTTCCTGTTCCAGGCGAAAAACGTTAAGAGTGCGCTGGAGGACCAGCTTGACTTCGCCCATCACAACGGGCTTGCAGAAAAAATCGGAAGCTCCCAGACCGATCGCCTTAATGGCGTTCTCCTTGTCCTCCTGACCCGTGATGATGACGATTTTGGCAAAAGGGTTTTTGGCCAGGAGCTCGGAGAGTGTACGAAAGCCTTCCTCATTGCTGTTGGGATGGGGGGGTAGCCCGAGGTCAAGGGTAACCAGTGGCGGTTCCTCGCTCCGGAAGACCTCCAGGGCCTGCTCCCGGTTTCCGGCCAGGAAAATTTCATAATCCTGAGCCAGTGCCCACTTCATGGAAAGTTGAATGTCTTCGTCGTCTTCAACGATGAGCAGTTTGGGCTTATTCATGAGCTATCCTGAATAGTTGATCATCTTTCTGGGGTCTTCACGGCGCCTGTCGGGTGCTGACCACCGGCAGAAGCACCCGAAAGTTGCTCCCCTCACCCTGTCGGCTTTCCACTTCGATGTTCCCGTGATGGGCTTCGACAATCACCTTGCTGTGATAGAGACCGATCCCAAGCCCGCGGTCTTTGGTGGACTTGAACGGTTGAAACAATTCTCTCCGAATGAAATCCTCACTCATGCCGCAGCCGTGGTCGCTGACCGAAAGCGCTACCCAGTTGCCTTTCAGCTCTGTGGCAACCATGATCTCCCCTCGTTCCGGTGAGGCTTCCCGGGCATTGAGGAGCAGATTGGTAAGGACCTTCTGAATCTGGTCGGGATCAATCGACAGCTTGGGAATTGCCCCCAGGTTGCTGGTAAAGGCCTGATTGCCCGGGCTCTCCAGACTGATGACGGTCGACCTCACCAGTTCGTTCAGGTCACATTCCCGGCACTGCAGTTCCAGCCTGCCTCGGAGAAGCGACATGCGGCCGGTCATGGTCCGGATCTTTTCGACACTCTTTGAAATGAGGTGCATCGCATCCTTGCGGAACTCAGGGTTTTCAAAATGCACCGGCAGATTCTCGAGGGTAAGAGAAAGGGTCGAGGCTATGTTCTTGAGGTCGTGCACGAAAAATGCCGAGAAGGTCTGGAAGGCTTCGAGTTCTTTGGCGCGCCGCAAGCTTTCCAGGAGTCGGTGATTGAGGAGGATACCCGCCGCCTGTTCTGAAATGGTCTTCAACAAATCGAAATCTTCGAAGGAAAATGGTACGCTGCCGGACCGATCATTAAGAGTCATTACACCGAGGAACTCGCCACCTACTGCCAAGGGGGCACAATAGCGGATCGTTTCAGTAGCAGGGAGGGAAGAGGTTCCGGCATTCAGGTCCGGCTGGGCTGTCCCGCTTTCTTCCGGGGAGCGGCGCAGGTCGATCGGTGTCTTCTCGTCCCGCATGGTGATCATCAGGACGGTCACTTGCTTTTCGATCTCCTTGAGGGTCACCGGGTCCGATCCTGACAGCACCGTTGACGCGGCCAGAGACAGTCGGCTGGAGCCATCCTCCGTCAGCCAGATACTGACTCTGGAAACGCCAAAGGTTTCCGACACGGTCCTGGCGACCGCCTGGCAGATTCCCCTGATATCGACCAGCGACGCCGTGCGTGCGGTGAAGGTCGTCCAAATCTCACGGTAATCATAAGTGGGGCGGTCGAAGTGGCGGTGGATAAAACGTGAGACCCGGAGCCGCACATCCTCCGACAGAAACAGCACCGCAGAACCCAGGGCTGCCAGGAAGATGAAGAGAGAGTTGTCGAGGAGCAGGCGGCCGCTCTCGCAATACTGGGCGGCCTTGGCCAGCACGCCCAGAAGAAGAAGGTAGCTGCCCACCACGATCAGGGTGAGCGAGTTTTGCAGCACCTGTTGTGAGACGTAGATATTGGTCCGGTGAAGCCGGTCGCGAAGGATTGAGACGATAATGAGAAGCTGCGCCAGGACCAGGACCATGCTGTTGAGAAGCGAAAACCTGACACTGGCAGCCGAAAAAAGCAGGGTTTCCGAAATGTGATAGATGCGCACGGCAAAAAGCGACCCGATCCCCAGCAGAGTGAACTTGATGCGCCATCGTCCCTTCCCAAAAGAGGCGCGGAGGGTTCGTTCGAGGTTGATTAAAATGAGGACCGCATTTACCAGAAAGAGAATCTGAAAGGTGTAACCCGCCCACCCCAGTTTCAATATCCAGTCCGTACCAGCACTGAAGTAGGCCGCATTGGCGAACAAATCATGTCCAAAAAACACCACCAGCAGAAGTGGCAGAAGGCTGACCGAGAGCGCCTGCCATTTCCAGGCCGCAATATAGTCGCGGTAGTTGTCGCGGGCGAAACTCAGGCTGAAGAACAACCAAGGACAGGGCAGGAGAGCCACTGCCAGCAGGCGATAGTATTCCCACTGAAGCAGCATCGCCAGCTCTGAGGTCTGCCCGGCCAGCAGGACCATGACCTGCTCCACGGCCAGTGCGACCATGCCCGCCGCAAAGGCCCGGTCGGCAAAGAACCGGAAGTTTCGCGCCAGCGCGTAAAACGCCAGTGCTAGGCTGAGCGATGCTCCGATCAGAGAGATAATGGTTGGGATAGTCACAGTTTCATCTTACGCTGAGACGCCTCTTCCTTTGGTCCCATCACAGTTCCTGAAGTGCCTTGCGGGCTTCTTCCGCGCCCGTAAACGAGGGGTTGAGTTCGAGCGCGCGTTCAAGGGCTTGCCTGGCGGCGGGTGTGTCACCAAGTTTGAATTGAGTCATGCCCAGGTGAAACTGCACCTCGACATTGCTGGAGAGCTTGGCAGCACTCTCCTTCAGGTAGGAAAGGGCCCACTCATAATTGCCTTTCTTGTAGAGAATCCAGCCGAGGGTGTCAGCGATCTGAGGATCTTCAGGTCCGCCTTCTCTGGCTTTCTGAGCTAACCGAAAGGCTTTGTCCTGATCGCCCTGAATCTCCGAGTAGATCCAGGCCAGATTGTTGGCTGCTGGCGCGAAGTCAGGGTTGATGGTAAGGATCTTTTCGTAGGCTTGCTGGGCTCTTTGGTGATCGCCCCGCTGTTGGCTGATCATGCCCGAGAGCATCAGGAGAGGAACGTTGTCCGGATTCGCTTTCAGGGCGGCCTCCAGCTTGGCCGACGCCTGCTCGAAGTTCTGCGACGCCGCATAAAGTTCGGTAAGTGCGACGTAAGCAGAGATCATCTTCGGGTCGAGTTCGGCACTTTTCAAGAACTCAGCTTCAGCGAGCAAACTATCCTTGCGGGCCAGGTGGACCCGACCCAACAGGAAATGCAGCCCGGCATCCTCCGGAAAGCGTGCCAGCTGCTTGGTGATGCGTTCGAGAGCGACCTCCGGTTTTTTCTCTCCCAGGTCGAGAGCCACCAGTTCCGCCACCGGCTCCGAGCGGTCTGGAGAAAGCCGGCTGGCTTCTTCAAAATACTTGCGGGCCTCCTCCTTCTTGCCCTGTTCGCGCAAGGCAAAAGCAAGCATAAAGGGACCTCGCGCATCGGCGGAATCCATTTCCATCAGCTTCCTGCTGGTTTCGACCGCCTTGGGCCACTCTTTGTTGCCGGTATAGGCGGCGGCAAGGAGATGATAGACCCTGGCGGTCTTGGGCTGCTTCTCGAAAAGTCTCCCCACCAGCTCGATCACGGGCTGGTAGTTGCCTTCGCGCAGTTGGATCTCCGCGAGCCGCAGACCAGCTTCCGTGAAATTGGGTTCGGCGTTCAGAACTGCCTGGAGGTTGGTTTTGGCCTGAGCGATATCACCCGCCTGTAGATAGGCAATAGAGAGCATATAGAGCACCTGCAAGGCCTTGGGCTGCTGCTTCAGGATCTCTTGGAAGTCCTGGATTGCCTCACTGTTTTGCCCCTTGGCAAGATGGAGTCGACCACGCATCAGGAGCCCTTCGGCATCGGTCGGATTCTTCTTGAAGATCGGTTCCAACGCTCCAAGGCACCGCTCATCCTGATTTTCCCGGCAGATGAGGTTGGCCTGCCGATAGAGTGCGGGGAGGTAATCGGGACTCTTCGCTGCCACTTCGTCCAAAACCTGCCTGGTAGCCTCTATCTTGTTTTGGCGAAGATAAAAGTCAGCAAGATTGACCTTTGCCTGAGCGTTGTCGGGTGCCAGCTCAGCAGCTGTTCGGAATTCCTGCTCGGCTTGAACTGGGTCTTTCCGAGTTTCAAACAGTCTTCCCATTGCCAGGTGACCGTCACTCAAGCTGGGTTCCAGGGAGAGTGCTTCTTTGAAAGCAGTTTCTGCTTCCGTCAGCTTTCCCTGTTTGAGATAGAGGGTGCCGAGCGCCAACCGGAAGCGCGCGTTGTTCTTGAACTCAAACTGATTGGCTTCCAGACGGCGGAGGGCGTCGGTGACTTCCTGCGGCGTGGAGACTGCGTCAGCCAGGAGAATCTGCGCTTCAGGATGCCTGGGGGCCTTATCCAGGATTGAAAACAAATCTTCTGCCGCCGGGCGCAGAGCTCCGGTAATGATGTTGAGTTCGGCCAGCCGCAGGAGGGCGTTGATGCCAAACGGGTCGAGGCGGCCGGCTTCCTTCAAATGCACCTTGGCCCGAGCGATATCGCCAGCCTGAATGGCAGCCAATCCCATAAGGTACTGGGCCTGCGAGTCTTCCGGGCGAACCTTGAGCACGGCTTCGAGGTCTTGGAGTCCTTCCGGGGTCTTCCGCTGCATGAGGTTGGCCCGTCCTCTGAGCTTGAGTCCTTCAGGATCGGAGGGATTCTTAGCGAATACCGGGTCGAGATATTTGAGAGCATCCTCGGTCTTGTTCTGATCGAGAGCCAATGTGGCCAGGCGGTATAAAGCCGGGATAAAGTCCGGAGCCTTGGCCGTCACTCCTTCAAGCACCTGTTTGGCCTGTTCCGGCTTCCCGGTCCTGAGATAGAAATCAGCCAGTTTCAATTGCGCCTGTGTGCCACCCGGTGCCAGGTCTGCCGCCGCCTTGTATTCCTGTTCCGCCTGAACGGAGTCTTTCTTGATCAAATGGATATCGCCCAGCGCCATGTGTGCCTCCGGCACGTCGCTCTTGCCGGCAAGGGCATCCATGAAAGCGCTTTCAGCTTTGATCAGGTCCTTCTTTTTGAAATAAAGAGTGCCCAAGGCCATGTGGTACCGGGGCTGATCGCGATGATCGGCCTCAACTTCCTTCATGCGCTGCAGTGCCTCGTCCAGTTCCTCAGGCGACATGGCTGCTTCACAGAGCAGCGCCAGGGCCTCGAGGTGTTTCGGGTCCCGATCGAGGATAGCGTTGGCCTCCTCCCTGCTCTCTGCCGGTTTGCGGCCTAGGAGATACAGGTTGCCAAGCTTGAGCCGCACTTCGAGGTTTTCCGGGTTGAGGTCCCGCGCCTTGCTCAGAAAGGCGAAGGCGTTACCCGCTTCCCCCAGTTCCAGATAGGCGAGTCCTGCACGTTCGAAGGCGTGGGCATTGCTGCCGTCAAGCTGGATGACATTCTTATACTCTATGATTGCTTCCTTGAACTTCTGCTCCGCGAAATAGCTGTCGCCCCGTTCGAGATGTTTGGCTTTCTTCGCCTCCGGCGAGCCACTGCAAGAAATCGCAATAGGCAGCAGGGCGGCAAACAGGATCATCCAAAAACGACGCTGGAACATGACGGTCAGCTCCCTTGGCATGGGTTATGAGTTATGGATGGTAGCTGCTCATTTCGGCGAAAGCTGTTTCCCAGGATCGGGGGACTATGCCGAACTTCCGGGTGATTCTGGAACAGTCCAAAACCGAATAGGCCGGGCGCGGTGTGGCCACGGGATACTCGGTCGAGGCAATGGGTACGACGCGTTGAACCTTAACCTCGCCGGTGCGGCGGGCATGTTCGACAATGAGCCGGGCGAAATCATACCAGCTGGTCTGACCGCTGTTGGTGAAGTGATAGGTTCCCCAGGCACCGTGAATGGCACCCGTAAGTAAGTCTGCGGATATTCTAGCGAGTGCGTCGCTGAGATCCCCCGTCCAGGTGGGGCTGCCGTACTGGTCGGCAACAATCCGCAACTCCTCCCGCTCGTTGGCGAGGCGCCGAATGGTTCTAACAAAACTGTTGCCATGGATGCCGTAGAGCCATGCGGTCCGAACAATCAGATGTTCCGGAAGGTTGGCGCGGATCGCTTCCTCCCCCTCCCACTTGCTGTGACCATAAACATTGATAGGATGAGCGGGATCGTCTTCCTTATACGGTTGGGTGGCCTTGCCGTCAAAGACATAATCCGTAGAAATATGGATGAGAGGGAGGCGATGACGGCTACAAGCCACCGCCAGGTTTTCGGGACCCCTGCGGTTGACGGCATAGGCCGCATCAGGTTCGGACTCCGCCTTGTCCACGGCGGTATAAGCGGCGCAATTGACCACCAGGGCAGGGTGGTAGTCTCCGAGCGCCGCCTCTACCTGGGTTGCCCGGGTGATGTCGATTTCCTGCACATCAAGTCCGATCGGTCTTCTGTCGTCTGCCTGCAAGCGGGCCAGGAAGTCGCAGCCAAGCATGCCACGATGCCCGATCACGAGAATGGGATGGTCGTCCGCCTTGGTCATGGTTCACCCCTGGTAATGAGGAAGTTCCTCCTCGGACATGGCGGCAAGAATGGGAGCGCTGCCATCCTTGCCGGAGAGGATGGGATCGGTGATCGGCCAGTCAATGCTGAGGGCGGGGTCATCCCACCGGATGGTGCGCTCTTCCGCCGGGGCATAGTAGGTCGTGCACTTGTAGAAGACCGTTGCCGTCTCGCTCAACACGCAGAAGCCGTGGGCAAAACCCTCCGGAATGTAGATTTGCCGATGATTTTCAGAAGAGAGGATGGCTCCTGCCCATTGGCCGAAAGTCGGTGAACCCCTTCGGATATCAACCGCTACATCAAAGATCTCCCCTGCGATGGCCATGACCAGTTTTCCCTGGGGACACCCCAGTTGATAATGGAGTCCTCGCAGAACATGCCGTTTGGAATGGGAAATATTGTCCTGAACAAAGACTTCGGGGGCCCCCTGAAGCCGATAGCGCTCCCGGTGGTAAGACTCAAAAAAGTGCCCCCGGTGGTCGTTAAAGACTCGGGGTTCGATGAGGAGAACGCCGGGCAGGTCGATCTCGGCAATGGGCTGCTGGCTGCTGGAATCCCGAGGAGAGTTGCGGGCTACCATTTGGGCTCATCCAGCAGGCGCAGCAGGTATTGGCCGTATTGATTCTTCGCCAGCGGTTCGGCCAGCGTCCGCAGCCGGTCGGCGCCGATGTAGCCTTTGCGGTAGGCGATTTCTTCGACACAGCCGACTTTGAGCCCCTGCCGCCGTTCGATGGTTTCGATGAAGGTGCAGGCCTCGAGCAGGGATTCCGGTGTCCCGGTATCGAGCCAGGCGAAACCGCGGCCAAGCATTTCCAGGTGAAGCTCCTCGCGCATGAGATAGACCCTGTTTACATCGGTGATCTCCAGCTCCCCTCGTGCCGATGGCTTCAGACGGGAGGCAATCTCAACCACCTGGTTGTCATAAAAGTAAAGCCCTGCCACCGCAAAGGACGATTTGGGGACGAGCGGTTTTTCTTCAATACTGAGCACCTTCCCGCCGTCGGTGAATTCGACCACACCATACCTTTCGGGATCGCGCACCCAGTAACCAAAGATCAGGCCGCCTTTTTCGAGCTGGGTTGCCCGTTGCAGGGTCTTTCCAAAACCGTGTCCGAAGAAAAGATTATCGCCCAGAATCAGACAAACCCGATCTCTGCCGATGAAGGCTTTCCCAAGAATAAAGGCCTGTGCCAGCCCTTCCGGGCGGGGTTGCGCCACGTAGGCAAAGTGCACCCCCCACTGGCTCCCGTCTCCGAGCAGTTCGTGAAACCTGGGTAAATCCTCGGGAGTGGAAATGATCAGAATATCGCGGATGCCCGCCAGCATGAGAACCGAAAGCGGGTAATAGATCATGGGTTTGTCATAGACCGGCAGCAGCTGTTTGCTCACAACCTTGGTTATGGGGTAGAGCCGGGTGCCGGCACCACCGGCCAGGATGATCCCCTTCCACGATGTGGCGGTTCTTTCACGTTGAGCTTCCACACTCATCACTCACCCCTTGATTTCTGCATTGAATGTTCATCCCTTCAACGTGAGATCAACTCGATATCCCATGCCCGGATTCGGACTTGCCAATTCTCAAACTTAATCTCGGAACGAACCTCCATTGGCTTGAAAGAGATTCCCCTTCGTTCTTCACTCTTCACTCTTCAAATACCATGCAATCGTTTTTCTCAACCCGGACTCGAACCCTTCTTTGGGTTTCCAGCCCAGGCGGGCCATGATCTTCGAACAGTTCACCGCATAACGCCGGTCGTGGCCGAGTCGGTCCTCCACGAAGGTGATCAGCCTGGCATGGGGTACATGGGGAGAATTGGGGAGCATCTCATCCAGAATGTCGCAGATGGTTTTCACCAACTCGATATTGGCTTTTTCGGCCATCCCGCCGATGTTGTAGGTCTCACCCGGAATTCCGCGGGCCAGCACCAGGGCCAGCGCATCACAGTGGTCACCGACATAAAGCCAGTCGCGAACGTTGAGGCCGTCTCCATAGACCGGCAGCGGCTTGCCGTTGACGGCGTTCAAGATCATCAGGGGAATCAGCTTTTCAGGGTACTGCCCGGGGCCGTAATTGTTGGAACAGTTAGTGGTCAGCGTGGGCAGACCGTAGGTGTGATGATAGGCTCTTACCAGGTGATCGCTGGCCGCTTTGGAAGCGGAATAGGGACTGTTGGGGGCATAGGGGGTGACTTCGGAAAAGGGTGGATCTTCGGGGCCCAGGGTTCCATACACTTCGTCCGTGGAAACATGCAGGAAGCGAAAAGCCTCCCTGCTGGCGGGCGGGAGTTCCTGCCAGTAGTGACGGACTTCTTCGAGCAGGTGAAAGGTACCCACCACGTTCGTTTGAATGAAAGCCGCAGGGCCGGTGATAGAACGGTCGACGTGGGATTCCGCGGCGAAATTGAGGACCGCCTCGGGACGATAAGTCTCCAGTATGCGGGCAACCAGCGCCCGGTCGCCAATGTCTCCCCGGATGAAGACATAGCCTTCGTCTTGGGCAAGAGCTTCGAGATAGGCCGGGTTTGCCGCATAGGTGAGGAGATCCAGGTTCACCACGCGCGCTTTGGCGCTTTGCCGCTGGGCCAGGATGAAGTTGCTGCCGATGAAGCCCGCTCCACCGGTCACGAGATGTGTTTCCATCGCTTGCCGAATCCAATCGCTTGGGGCTCTCAGGTGCCCTGCCGAGGTTCGAGTGATCCTGTCAGGTCCTTGTCCACGAAGAAGATCGCATTCCTCACCAGCATAAGTGCCAAAAGGCGTCGCCTGCCGGGCAGACTCGAGATAGTGATGAGGGTAGCTTAGTGTTCAATAATTTCCAGGATTCAGCAAGCCTTTTTCCCGGGCTTTTCATCAGTCCCCTCAAATCGGGCGCATTCCAGCGAAAGACGCCTCTGCAACAGCCCCAAGCCCACCCCTTCTCGGTCCTCACGCCGCACCCCCAACACCTCACCCCACATGCCGGTACAGCAGCTTCCCCGCCAGGCGGAGGAGGGGTATGGGCATGGCGGCGAAAAGTCGGTTGTGGAGCCCGGTGACCTTTGGTGCCCCCTTCACATAGATCGAATGCCTGAAATTGTACCTGGCGTAGGACAGGCTCTCTTCGGTTGCGCCCCAGCCCCGCTTGAACTGCAGCAATCCTTCGTTCTCCGGTTCGGTCCTTCCCAGCGACAGCTCCTTGAACCCATGCCGGAGATACCATCGAATCGCTTCCCACATCACCAGGTTGTTCGCCCTCAGGTGCTGGTGTTCTCTCTTGGATGCGCCATACTTGTAGACCGCCCGGTCTCGGAAATGGAGAAAAACGGCCCCGGCGATGAGTTCCTCGTCATGGAAGGCGCTCACCACCAGGCCGCGGCCCTTAGTGAGGATATGAGTCCCGAGCTTCTCGAAGAAGGAATAGGGTTGGGGCGGCAGGCCATGCCGCTTGCGGGTGATGCAATTGAGTCCGTAGAACCCTGGCAGTGCCTTCTCCGAAGTTTCGAGCGTCACCTGCACGGCCTTCTTCTGGGAATTCCGAATATTCCGGCGGGTGCTCTCGCGCAGCCCCTTAAAGACTACGATTTCGCCTTTGGTGAGATCAAGGGTGTGATGATAGTAGTGGGCGGAAGCGGGAATGTCGGCCGGGAGTGTGCCACCGACCCGCAGTTCAAGAGAGCGCCATCCGGCTTTTCGGCCATAATCGGCGACTGCCTCGATGAGTTCATGGAAATCCATCGCTCTCGACAGCATCGGCTCACAACTGTCAGTGAAAGGCAGGGAAACCCCCCTCGTGCCGGTCAACATGCTCCGCACTTCCATGCACGCCAGGAGCGCGCTGAAGCCGTGTTGTTCCATCGCTGCCAGGCAGCAGGGCCGGTAGCCGTAAGCTTCGTGCAGAACCCGAATCCAGGAAGCCGTATGGAAAACCGTGGCTTCCGGGCGCCCGGCCAGTAGGTCGTCCCAACCGGAGAATTCCAGAGGATTGAAAACCTCGATAGTCATTCCGGACTCCTTGCCCCCCATGTCATGCAGTGAGGCTCGGCTCTGTCCGCCACCGACCCGCCAGGAGTTCACGCCGGGGAATCCTTCCCGGGGGCAACCCGAAGCGGTCGGGGCGCGTGGACAATTCATATATCCAAATTGCCGAAAAAGCTAAAGCAAAAGGTTGCCACATGAGCCCGACCATTGATAAATGCATTGACGGATTCGATGGCAGTGCGGCACTATCCGGACATGATATGCCCGTCCCGGCGAAGGAATGGCGCTAATGATGATAGCGTGGGAATTGCTGGTCCTCTAAAGCCGGCTTCTTCCCAGGCAGGGCAATCGCATGAAATCCCCACAGCGGGGGAGAGCCGCAACCAAACCGAACCACGGAGACGCGGAGGCACAGAGGAGTTTCCTTTTTTGCCCGGCTGGGAGACGACAGCCGGTCAAAAGGGCTCCGCCTTCGGATGATACATAGTCAATTGGCCAGGCGTTTTGTTCCTCCCTTGAGAGTGGGCGCATTAAAGTTGATGAGAAGCCCAACCTTGAGGCCTGTCAGTTTGAGATAGGTGAGGATGTATGGCACAGAGAAAGCCTTGTTTCTATAGATCGGGAGGTCCCGATTCCTGGAAGGCCTGCCCTTCGGAAGGAGACTTTGCCCGGCCGTCGTTTCCCGGCCGGGCAAAACTATTCCCCTCCGTGCCTCTGTGGTTGGATTTATGATGCATAGAAGAAATCAGGCTACCAAAAAAGTCACTCTGTCAAGCAGAATTTCATGCAATTGTCCTGGTCATCCGGGTGGCGCCCATTGACGACGAAGAAGCCGGGCGGATGATCGAGGAATGTCGGGGCGCGGCACTTCTGCACGGTCTTCGGGGCCAGCCAGCCCTCGACCGGCAGGCTATACTCAGGGTGATCGTCGGAGTCTCCTGGCTGTTGACCGATTACCCCGAATTCACCGAGCTGGATTTGAATCCCCTGCGCATCTTCCCCACCGGCTGCCTCGCTCTCGATTGGCGGGCAGTGAGGGCGTGAAAAGTGAAGAGTGAAGGGGAAGGGGTAGAGAAATCATGATTCAGCGATTTCTTGTTGTACCTGGGGGCAGGATTCTGTTATCAACAAACCCGAAGATCGAGACGGCAAGGGAGGTGATAAGGGTCCGTGGGTAGTGAGAAAATAGCGTGTTGAGCAGCCTTCTTTCAGGGTGGTTTTCATCCAACACATCATCAGCATGGGGGAATAACATCATGGCAACAAACCGTCATGGCCTGGTTTTGGTAATACTGCTGTCATTCCTTGTTATTTTTGGTCTGGGGACCGTCGGTAAGTCCGCGGCGGCGGTGGCTGAACCCGAAACGATTGCGGGAACGGTCGTCAAGACCGATAAGGGAATCATCATCGAAGCGGAAGATGGCGATTACCTGGTGAAGGGTGCGGACCTTTCCAAGATGATCGGCAAGATGGTGGAAGCGACGGGGATCATCACCGAAGACGAGAAGGGTGATGTGATTGATGTGAAGTCATTTGAAGAAATCCAGGAATAGGCGATCCGGGCCTGGTTGAAGAGGAATGACTCCCCGGCAGGGTTTCCTGCCTTGCCGGGGGGTGCGCTCCGTATTCTGCCTTTTTTCGCCTTCCCCGATCATACCGTCCCTGACCACAACAAAGCGCAACCTGATTTCATCGCGGGGTGGCATAACCCTGATGAACCATCTCACGCAAAAGCGTTGTTCAGGGATTAAACACCGTCTTTCATCTCGAAGCATCCGAACAACGCGAAATGACTCCTTGGCTTGTCTTCGAAATCTTCCGCTAACGCACTGGTATCGGTAATGATTCGGTTTCTCGTCGTCTTTCTCACAGTCTATACGGCGATGAATGCCCTCGTCTACCTGAAACTGCGGGTGCTCCTGCCCGCGCGGGGGTGCGTGCAGGCTGCCCTGGTGCTGTTTCTGGCAGTCATGATTGTTGCCCCCATCGGGGTTCGGCTGTTCGAACGGGGCGGTTACGAAGATCCTGCGCGAATGCTGGCAGTAGTCGGCTACTACTGGATGGCGTTCGTGTTCCTGTCGCTCTGGGCGTTCCTTGGCGTTACTGGGCTCGGGCTGCTTTGTCGAGTGGTCAATTCAGTGGGAGGAACCACGCTGCCCATTTTCACCGGGCGGGGAACGTCGCTGGCAGTGTTTGCGGGTGTGCTGGTCATCTGCCTCTACGGTCACCTGGAAGCCCGCTCACCGGTGGTGGAACGTACCGTGATCAAGACCGCGAAGCTGCCTCCAGGCGTGGACCGGCTCACCATGGCGCAGGTATCGGACGTGCACCTGGGGCTTCTGACAGGCAAGGAGAGGCTCCGGCCGATAGTGGCTTTGATCCTTGCGGAACAGCCCGACCTGGTGGTTGCCACCGGGGATGTGGTGGATGGCGATATTGCCGCAGATGGTCCAATTCATGAGCTGTGGCAGCGCCTGCAGCCGCCTCTGGGAAAATACGCTGTGACCGGCAATCATGAATACTACGCCGGGCTGGCACAGGCTCTGGAGGCCATCCAACGATCGGGGTTCATGGTCCTGCGAGGAAAGGCGGTCACGGTCGAGGGAGTCCTGAATATTGTCGGGATGGATGATCCCACGGGAGGATCGGTTGCGGATGAAGCGCAGCTCCTGACCTCGGTGCGAAACGGCCTCTTCACGCTTCTTCTCAAGCATCGCCCGGAAATCGGCGACCAAAGCCGGGGGCTGTTCGATCTGCAGCTTTCCGGGCATACCCACCGCGGCCAGATCTTTCCGTTCCGATTCTTTACGGGTATGGTCTATCCCCTGCAGGACGGACTCCACGACCTCGGCGGGGGTTCTTACCTCTACGCCAGTCGCGGCACCGGCACCTGGGGCCCGCCCATCAGGGTCCTGTCGCCCCCCGAAGTCACCATCATCGAGCTGATCCGGGTGGATCAAGACGGGTGAGGCGATGCCTCGGTGATGTGGGACTAGGACTTGTAAGCGACACTCCAAGGTCCACCGCGAGCGGAATTGTCATCGCAAAGGGAGATCTGGTCTCAAAGTCGGAAACCCGAAAATCCGTCGGAATTCTTTACAACTTATCTATATCCATAACCATATGTAATTGTTATATATTTCCCGAATATGGGCCTTGAGCGTCGGAATACTTTACACATTCCTGGCCGCCCACTATTCGTAACATGCCAGAATATCTATACTTATCATTTGGCACATATATTGCTAAGCTTAACGAGCAACGAATGAAAGGGTGAGAACGAAAAGATTTTTGTGTTGGGTCCCATGCCTCGTGTTTCACTTCCAACGCGAGACGTTAGGGATAATGATGATCAAAGACTTGAGGATGAGGAGGAAGGTTCATGAAAAAGTATTTAATCGTATTCACCTGTATCATGATGTTGTCAGTTGCCGTTCCGTCAAGTGCGTATTATTATTATGACTTTAAGCATGTACTTGATAATGGAGGTTACTCATCACCTTACTCTAACATAGTTGAAACTTTTGACGATAGCGGTTCTTCAAATCTAGGTTGGACTTTGTCCGGCAATAATTATGCTATCCGCAACGGTAGCATCGAGCAGGCTGCCGCTCCTTGGTGGGATAATGGTGATGGTGGAGCACGCGATGCAACATATTACCTGACAGTGCCTGAGTCGCTACAGGCACAACCATTGTCTGTCACCATCGATTTCAATAGCTCTGATCCCTACAATTACTTCGGACTCTGGTGGGGCTCAATGGATACGTGGAACACGCTTGAGTTCTTAGCGGAGGATCGCGCAACGGTAGTTGCTACCGTTTCTGGTACTACTTTCAGCAGTGGAGATGGTAACCAGAATAGTGCTGAGACGAACAAGTACGTTAATTTTTACGGTATGGGCGATTTCTATGCTATCAAGCTTACCAGCACAAACTACGCATTCGAGGTCGACAACCTTGCGGTAGGCTATAATGTCGTTCCTGAACCTGCCACCATGCTTACTCTCGGCCTTGCTCTCCTTGGCCTGGCCGGGCTGAAAAGGAAGTTTGAGCTGTAAGTCTCTCGTTCACACACGGACCGAAAAGGGCAGGGTCTGCATAGACCCTGCCCTTTCTTTTTGCCAGTCGCTCTGACGTCTCGCTGCCCGAAACTGCTGACTACGACCGGTAAGAAGCATTGATCTTGACGTAGTCGTAGGAGAAATCGCAGGTGTGGGCGGTGAAGGAAGCGTTTCCCAGGCCGAGGTCCAGCCGTACCGTGATTTCTTTCTGTTTGAAGATCCGGGTGGCCTGTGCTTCCATGTCCTGACCGGCTACCGGCGTGCCTTCCCGGAATACACACAGGTCGTCGAAAAAAAGGGCGACCCGCTCGGCCACGAGGGGCACTCCGGCGCGGCCTGCGGCGGCGACGATGCGGCCCCAGTTGGCGTCTTCACCGAAAAAGGCGGTCTTGACCAGGGGTGAGTTGGCCACGGTGAAGGCCACCTCGCGGGCGCTGGCCGCGTCAGCGGCGCCGGTTACCCGGATTTCGATCAGTTTGGTCGCCCCTTCCCCGTCCATGACCAGCTGGCGGGCCAGATCGAGCAGGACGGCCTGCAGAGCTTCGCCAAAGAGGCGCCCGTCGAGGCTCTCGGGATCCCTGATCGCCTCATTTCCGGCGGCGCCGCCAGCCATCACCAGGAGGGTATCATTGGTGCTGGTATCGCCATCGATGGTGATGGCGTTGAAGGAGGTTGCCGTCGCCGCCTGCAGCAAGGATTGCAGGACCGGTCGCGCGATGACCGCATCGGTTGCAACAAACCCGAGCATGGTGGCCATGTTGGGGGCGATCATCCCCGCGCCCTTGGCGATGCCGCCGATGGTCACCACTTTGTCCCCAAGCTCCACCCGGGCACTGGCCAGCTTTGGCACCGTGTCGGTGGTCATGATGGCGCGGGCCGCCTCCGCCCAGCCGTCTGCCCGCAGTCCGGCGACAAGTTCGGGCAGTGCCTGCGCCACAACATCCACCGCAAGCTGCATGCCGATCACCCCGGTCGAGGCGACCAGGACTTTCTCCGGGGTGGTCCTGAGCGCTTGAGCCGCAAGGCGTGCCGTTTCGCGGGCGCGCACCAGGCCGAGTTCACCCGTGCAGGCATTGGCAATGCCGGCGTTGACGAGGATT
Organism: Syntrophobacteraceae bacterium; assembly: GCA_033812955.1. Lineage (GTDB taxonomy): Bacteria > Desulfobacterota > Syntrophobacteria > Syntrophobacterales > Syntrophobacteraceae > JADGQM01. Next base: position 19,176 of record JAPXSS010000028.1, read on the forward strand.
GCCGAAAACCCGGTCAAGTGCTGCAGGTGGTCTTGGCACACAATCACCGGCGCGGCACAGAACCGGTTGGTGGTGAAGACCCCGGCGGCGATGGCGCCATCCGTACCATCCGCAGCGATCAGGGCCAGGTCGGCCCGCCCCTGGTAGCGCATCCCCGAAGCGGCAGTGGCTGCTCGAAACCCGGGGACTACGAAAGGTCCTCTACCTACCGTGACATTTCTTGTATTTTTTTCCGCTTCCACAAGGACAGGGGTCATTTCTGCCAACCTTTCCGCTCTTCTTCACGGCCTGCGGGCGAGGGGCGCTGCCTCCCCCGGCCGCTTCATAAAACATGGGCTGTTCTTCCTGCTCCTGCCGGAGTTGCTGCACCTGATCTTCGCGCTGGATCTGAATGTGAAAGAGCAAGCGGACGGTTTCCTCTTTCACGCGCTCGATCATTTCCTGAAAGACTTGATGAGCTTCGCGCTTATAGGCGACCAGGGGATCCTGCTGCCCGTAGCCGCGCAGGCCGATCCCTTCCTTCAGGTGATCCATGTTCAGGAGATGGTCCTTCCAGTAGCTGTCTACGGTTTGCAGCAGGATGTAATTTTGGAGGTCCTGCATCACCGTCGGCCCGAACTCCCGCTCGCGAGCTTCGTAGCGTTGTTGCACTGCCTCCAGCAGATGATCCAGGAGGTCGGCCTGGGTGATATCGCCGAGTGATTCAACGGTGAAACCCTTCTGGAGTCCGAATAACCGGGCGCATTCGACGTTCAGCTTATCGAGATCCCAGTCTTCCGCATAGGTCTTTTCATTACTGCATTCCTGCACCAGGTCTTCGAGCAGATCTTCGATCATATCCTGGACGACGGTTTTCAGGTCAGCGCCTCGCAAGGCTTCGCGCCGCTGCCGGTAGATCACTTCACGCTGCTGGTTCATGACATCGTCGTATTCCAGCAGGTGTTTGCGGGTGCTGAAGTTCTGCGCTTCCACCCGGCTCTGGGCGTTTTCGATGGCCTTGCTGATCATCCGGTGTTCGATGGGTTCATCTTCAGCCATCCCAATCCGCTGCATCAGGCCGGAGAGCCGCTCGGCGGCGAAAATCCGCATGAGATCGTCTTCCAGCGAGAGATAGAAGCGGGAAGAACCGGGGTCGCCCTGCCGCCCTGACCGGCCGCGGAGCTGGTTGTCGATACGGCGGGCTTCGTGCCGTTCGGTGCCGAGGATGTGCAGCCCGCCTTTCTCTGCCACGCCGAGTCCCAGCACAATGTCGGTGCCGCGTCCCGCCATGTTGGTCGAGATGGTGACCGCTCCCGGTTGCCCGGCCATGGCCACGATTTCGGCTTCCTGCTCGTGATGTTTGGCATTGAGCACCTGGTGGCGCACTCCTTCATGCTTCAGGGCCTCGCTCAGCCGCTCCGAATTCTCGATGCTCACCGTGCCCACCAGCACCGGCCGTCCCAGCTCGTTCAGCTCCTTGATTTCCTTCACCACGGCCCGAAACTTTTCTTTCTCGGTCCGGTAGATGCAATCTGGGTAGTCGGTGCGAATCATCTCGCGGTGGGTCGGGATCACCACCACATCCAGTTTGTAGATCTTGGCAAACTCTGCTGCTTCCGTGTCCGCCGTGCCGGTCATCCCCGCCAGCTTATCGTACATCCGGAAGTAGTTCTGGAAGGTAATGGAAGCCAGGGTCTGGTTTTCGTTCTCGATTTTGACACGTTCTTTGGCTTCGAGCGCCTGATGCAACCCTTCGCTGTAGCGGCGTCCGGGCATGATCCGGCCGGTGAATTCATCCACGATGATCACCTGGCCGTCCTTGACGATGTAGTCCACATCACGCTTGAACAGCGTGTGCGCCCGCAGGGCCTGCTGGACGTGATGGAGGATATCGATGTTGCGGGGATCGTAGAGGTTTTCCACGCCCAGCAGGTTCTCCGCCCGTGCTACCCCCTCTTCGGTTAGAGCCACCGTGCGGCTCTTTTCCTCCTTGGTGTAATGCGACTCCGGCTGCAACCGGGGGATGATGCGATTGATCCGGAAATAGAGCTCGGTAGACTTCTCCGCAGGGCCTGAAATAATGAGGGGAGTGCGCGCCTCGTCGATGAGGATGCTGTCGACCTCATCCACAATGGCGAAATGGAGGTCCCGCTGCACCATATCGTCGATGCGAAACTTCATATTATCGCGCAGGTAATCAAAGCCAAACTCGTTATTCGTACCGTATGTTACGTCTGCCAGATAGGCTTTCTTGCGCTGGAGATCGTCGAGACCATGCACGATGCAGTCCACGGTCAGGCCCAGGAATCGGTAGACTTGCCCCATCCATTCACTGTCCCGGCGTGCCAGATAGTCGTTCACGGTAACCAGATGAACGCCCCGGCCCGTCAGCGCGTTGAGATAAATGGGCATGGTCGCCACCAGGGTCTTGCCTTCACCGGTTTTCATCTCGGCGATTCGGCCCTGGTGGAGGACGACGCCGCCAATCACCTGGACATCGAACGGCCGCATGCCGAGGGCCCGGATGGATGCTTCCCGCGCCACCGCAAAGGCTTCCGGAAGAAGGTCTTCCAGCGGTTCGCCATTTTCCAGTCGCTGGCGGAATTCTCCGGTCTTGGCCCGGAGCCGCTCGTCGCTCAATTTGCCAATGGCCGATTCGAAGTCATTGACCTCATCCACCAGCGGTACAATGCGCTTGAGGTTCCGTTCATTCTGACTGCCAAAGATCTTTTTTAGAACCGCACCAATCATTTCAACACATCACTCTCTAATTTCATCCACCAAGCCACACGAAGAATTGCGCAGAGTCACGAATAGGGGTCTTGGTGTTCTTCGTGGTCAATGATCCCGGTTTCCTCAGGGAAAGAATCTGCAGCCAACCATAGCCCTTTCAGTTCCCCCCACCGGGGCGAGTGGTATATAACTCATGCGACCGCCGGATGCAAACCATCCCCCCCGTCTCCTGCTCTGCCTCGCTAGTGGACTTCACCGCTCGTCTCAGGAGCATTCAGATCCATCACCAGGGCCACTTCGTCACAGTTGGGGAATTTTGGGCATTGTAGGCAATCGACCCAGATCTTTTGGGGGAAGATATTCTTGTCGACTACCCGAAAGCCCAGATGAGCAAAAAAGGCGGACTCGTAGGTAAGCGTGAACAGGCGGCCAATCCCGAGCTCGCGGGCCTCGACGATGCAGCAATCAACCAGTCGACGCCCCAGCCCCTGTCCCTGGTAAGGAGGTACCACCGCCAGGGAGCGGATTTCAGCCAGGTCCTCCCAGACGATATGGAGACCGCAACAGCCGATGATCTCACCGGTGGTCTCGTCCATCGCCACCACCAGATCCCTCACATTGGTGTAGAGCTCGCTCAAAGGGCGTGCCAGCAATTTTCCCCGGGCGGCAAAATCAGCCAGAATCTTCTGGATGACGGGAACATGGGCTATTCTTGCTTTAGCAATCATGGGCCGGCTTCCTCATCGAAAACAGTGGGTTCGAGCTCATCGTCGCCTGCAGGACAATAACGATCGCAGGGCCTGCAGAAAATAATCGAGGTCTTCAACCGTGGTGCTGAAGCCGGGAGAAATCCTTACCATCCCATGCGGCATGGTGCCGAGCGTTTGATGCGCCAGTGGGGCGCAGTGCAGACCGGTTCTTACGGCGATGTCATAACCTTCATCAAGCACCGCCCCGATATCTTCTGCCGTAAGCCCCTCAACGGCGAAGGAGACCACTCCCGTTCCCCGCACCTCGGGCAAGTAGACCGTGACGCCCGGCAAGGCCGCCAGTTCCTGCTCGAGGATCCGGGCCAACCGGAGTTCATGGTCGCGGATGGCATCCACACCCCGTTCGAGAAGAAACTCGATCCCGGCAGCCAACCCGGCAATACCGGGGAGATTGGGCGTTCCGCTTTCATACCGGTCGGGGCAAAATTCCGGTTGCAGGAAATGTTCCGAGAAGCTGCCGGTCCCGCCTTCAAGCAACGGTAAAACCTCGAGATCCGGGCGAAGGTAGAGTATCCCTATCCCGGGCGGCCCCAGCAGCCCTTTGTGGCCCGAGCAGGCGATCATTCCAAGATTCCAGGCATCCGTCAGGATCGGCTGAATGCCCGCGGTTTGAGCGGCATCCAGCAACAGCGGGACCCCTTTCTCGGAACATCTGCGAGCGACCTCGCTGATGGGTTGCAGCGCCCCGTTGACATTCGAAGCATGCGCCATCACCACCAATCTGGGAGGAAGCCGGAGGACCTGTTCGAGATCCGCCAGCCGGATCTGTCCCGCCGGAGTGCATCGGAGTGTTTCGACAACGATCCCGAGGTTGGTGAGACGGTGCAGGGGACGCACGACGGCATTGTGCTCCATTCCCGAAATCACTACGCGATCGCCGGGCCGCAGCCAACCTTTGAGGACGAGGTTGAGACCTTCTGTGGCATTCTTTGTGAAAACCACCCGATCCGGGTCGGCAATACCCAGAATGTATGCGGCTTTGGCCCTGGCCTCGGCGACTATTCTCAGAGCCTCACGAGCCTTGCGGTGAGCGGCGCGGCCCGGTGTGGCGCCCACTTCCGCCATTGCCCAGCGCACGGCTTCAATCACAGCGGGCGGCTTTGGGTAACTCGTCGCGGCATTGTCCAAATAGAGAAACATCTCTCCGCACCCGGTCACCAAACTGCTACTACTCCTCACGTCTCACGCTCTCGACTCTCTCCCGCCCGCTATAGACGGTAAACTTCCCCGCCCGCGCGCAGCCGATCAGAGTGATGTTCAGGTTTCTCGCCAGTTCCACCGCCAGGTTCGTCGCACTGTTGCGGCTGACCACCATGGGGATCCTCACCTTGGCGGCTTTTATGAGCATTTCCGAGGTAAGGCGACCGGTGGTGATGAGCATTTTGTCATCGAGGCTGAAGCCGTTCAGGAAGAAATACCCCACGATCATGTCCACCGCGTTGTGCCGGCCAATGTCGTCCCGGAACAGCAGGATGCCGCTGCCGTCCGCCACGGCGCAGTTATGCACGCCGTGCGTGCGCCGGTAGGTTTCGCTCAACCGCGTGAGTTCCTTGACCCGGTCCAGGATCTGAGCGGCAGAGAAGGCGACCGTGCTGGTGATGGGGCTGCTCAACAGCGCATCCAGCGAGTAGTAGAAAAGCGAACCCTTGCCGCAGCCGGAGGTGACCGTGCGTTTCATCCAGAGTCGTTCCGGCAGTGAGACGTCGGTGCGGATGGTGGCGTGGACGTGTCCCTCGGCTTCGTTCACTTCCAGCTGGTCGAGATCGTCTGACCGTTCAAGAAACCCTTCAGCGTAGAGAAAGCCTGCCGCCAATTCCTTCAGATGGTGCCCGGCGCAGAGCAGCGTCACCAATTCTCGACCATTCAGGTGAATGGTCAGGGGTTGCTCCTTGATCAGCCATTGGGGGCGTTCCCGGCAAGATCCTTCTCGATCGCACAACCAGGAAGAAACCGAGCTGACTTTCTCTTCAGGCAGATCAATCGGTAATTGCGCAGTCGATTCGTTCATCGTTTGATCAAGCTCTAGCGATCTGACTGCGAAAATAGTCTCTCAAAATCACAGCATGATCGAATGCCAGCATGTCAGGGAGTTCTTCCGCCCGAAAGACCCCGACGCGTTTGGCGTCGTCAGCCGCCTTGGGAGTCCCGACGGCGACGGCGGTGAAGGCGACGCTCACCGTGTGATGGCGGGGATCCCGAGCAGGTTCGGAATAGACGCGAAACTGTTCGAGGGCTTCAACCTCCAGCCCGGTCTCTTCCCTTGCTTCCCGTCGTGCGGCTGTTTCCACGCTTTCCCCGTAGTCCACAAAGCCGCCGGGAAGGGCCCAGCCGTAGGGAGGATTCTTCCGTTCAATGAGAACCACCGTGCCCGGCTCCATGCGAATGATGATATCTACTGTCAGAAAGGGGTTGCGATAGATATGGACAGCAGTCCCGCACTGGGGGCAGGACACCACGTTTTTGTCCGTCATGAATGACTCTCCTGTTTCGATTCTCTGCCGATCTTTCGGAGCAGGCCATGTTCCAGGAGCAAGACCAGCAGGATGCCCACAACCAAACCGTTCCCAAGGATCACCCGGGCACTGACCGACAGCGAGGCCAGCAGTGCTTCCGGCAAAAACCCAACGCAGGTGCCCAACATCACCGGCAGACCAACCACAAAGTAGTCACGACTGGTCATTTCTTCCGAAGCCACAATGGCCAGCCCTGCGCCTACCTGCACGCCCATGGCGACGAAGAGGGCTGCTCCCACCACCTGGGCGGGAATGAGGGCGAGCAGGGCGGCCAGTTTGGGCACAAAGGCAGTGACCATGAGCAGGGCTCCACAATAAGCCGTGGCATAGCGACTGGCAACCCTGGTAGCCAGAATGACACCAGGACTCATGCTGTAGCTGGCCATCCCGACCACCCCGGTGAGACCGCAGCAGATGCCGGCCACCCCGTTGAGCAGGATGCCACGATTGATCGACTGGGGAAGTCGCTCCTGATCGGTCACGGTGGCAATCCCGTGGAGGCTGCCAAGGCTGTTCACCACCACTGCCAGGTAAGTGAAGGTGAACGCCGCCAAAGCCGGATAGTAAGCACTCGGCCAGGAGGGGACCACCTCGGTTGGCACCGAAAACCAGTGGGCCGTCTGCAGTTCGTGCCAATCCGGCGGTCCCACCACGAAGAAGAAGGCGCTCCCCATGACCATCCCCAGCAACAGCGCAATGGTTTTCCAGAAGCCTCTGAACCAGTGGGAAAAGCTCGCCATGATCAGCACCAGCGAGAGACTGACCAGAAAGATCGTCAAATCGCCATGGGGGTGTTGGGGGTCGACGCCTGCCATGAGTCGCGTCAGATGCGGGAGCAGGGAAAACACGATCAGCAGGAGGATGACCCCCACTACATTCGGGGTGGCGAGGGCAATGATGCGCTTCAGTTGACCGATTAGAAACAGTGAAATGAGAATGACACTGCCCGCGATCATGCCTCCCTGAATGGCCTGGAGGCCACATGGGGCCAGCACCATCAAGGTAAGCAGCAACGCCGTGGACGGGCCCTCCAGGAGAGGATAGCGATGCCCCCAAAGACTTTGGACGGTGGTGAAAAGACCGCAGGTCAAGAGGGTGAATTGAAAAAAGCGGACTTCCTTCTCGATTCCCAGCTGCAGGGCTATGCCGCTCAAACGGGCCACCACGATCAACCCCGGGAACATGATAACCGCCCACTGGAGCCCGTAGAGCAGAGCGTACTTCACCGGCAGGCGGTCGTCGAGGCCATAGACGAAGGCTGGTTTCATGTCACCGCCGACTACTCCCGCTAGTGGAGTATTTCGAACAAGCCGCTGATGGAGTCCTCATTGTGGATATTTCTGATGGCGGCAGAAAACAGGCGGCAGGAGGGGAGGCATTCAATTTTCCGGCATCGGGCGGCTTCAGGGCTGAGCGGGATGGTATCGGTGACGATCAGACTCTCGAGAGCACTCTGCTCCAGTCGAGTCACGGCCGGTCCCGACAGCACGGGATGGGTCACGCAGGCATGGACAGCCGTTGCACCGCGCTCCAGCAGGGTTTTGACGGCCTCCACCAGAGTTCCGGCGGTGTCCACCATGTCGTCAAGCACGATAGCGGTCTTGCCGTCGACTTCTCCGATGATGTTCAGGGCTTCCGCCTGGTTCGCGTCGGAGCGGCGCTTATCGATCACCGCCAGACCGGCGTGAAGCCGTCTGGCATAGGCTCGCGCGCGGGCTACCCCACCGGCATCAGGAGAAACGATCACGAGCTCGGTGTTGAAGCGCTCGCGGATATACGGCAGAATAATCGGTGAGGCATAGAGATTGTCCACCGGGATATCGAAAAAGCCTTGAATCTGGCCCGCATGAAGGTCCATGGTGAGGATGCGATGGGCGCCCACCCGGCTGATCAAATCAGCCACCAGCCGAGCCGTGATGGGCACTCGCGGCTTGTTCTTGCGGTCCTGTCGAGCGTAACAGTAGTAGGGAATGACCGCCGTGATGCGCCGTGCCGAAGCCCGCTTCAGGGCATCGATCATCACCAGCAGCTCCATCAGATGATCGTTGACCGGGTGGGATCCGGACTGAACGACAAAGACATCCGCCCCCCGGACATTTTCACTGATTTCCAACCTGATTTCTCCATCACTGAAGGTGGAAACCAGGGACCGTGCCAGCGCAATCCCGAGGGACTCGCAAATCTGCCGGGCCAGTGCCGAGTTGCTGTTCCCCGCAAAAATCCTCAAACCATAAGTTGACATGCTACCTTAACCCTCTTCGCGCAAGTTCCCAGGGAATCGTAAAACTGCAAGAAATCATGGCACCCCGAGAGGTGCCAATTTCATATTACACGGCGCTCAAAATCGCAACTCTTTTCCCGCTGCGATCAGCGTTCGCTCATCCCTGGGAGAGCGAACGCCAACGAGTATTGCAATGCGGTTCCCTGCTTAACCCTCTAAAGCTCTTCGAACTCATCATCGAAGACAACGTAGGCCTCATGCCCCGTCCAGTACATGAACCGATGGCAATTAGGACACTGCATGATGGACTCATCGCGCTGCAGCTCGATGAATTTTTGGGGCGGGATATTGAGATGGCAGACCTGGCAGACGCCGCCATCAACCGCCGCAACGGCAATCCCAGCCTGCTTTTTCAGCAGGAGCTCAGACCGCTTCCAGAGCTCGGGCTCCAATTTGCTCCGGACGTTCTCCTGCAATGTTTCGATCCGCCCAAGGCGGCTTTTCAGCTGGTCTGCCTCGTGCTGCAGGTCCTTCTTGTCTTCCTCGGCCTTATGTCGGCAGGCCGCGACTTCCTTCTCCAGCACCTTGAGTTCCCGGCCCAGACGGTCAATCGTTTCCAGAAATTCCAGGGCACTGTCTTCCTTCTCCCTGATCTCGGTCTGAACATCAGCGATTTCTTTGATAATCGCCTGATATTCCTTGTTGTTTTTCACCTCGCCCATGCGGTTCTTGCTGCGCGTGATCTTCGCTTCGAGTTCTGTGATCCCCTGTTCCAGGGAATGATGCAGCTGCCTGGTGTGTTCATACTCCGCCTTCTTGCCGAGGTAAACCGACTCAACCTTCTCGAATTCCTTTTCAATTTCGGCAATGTGTTTGGGCGTTGCCTCACAGCTGCGGACCAATTTGGTCTTTTTGTCTTCCAAAATCTGAAATTGAATCAGGTGTCTGAGTTGTTCCTGCAATTTCGGCCTCCTGTACCATGAATGAGTGACCCATGAGGCTATAATCCATCACCCGCAAGGAGAAAAAACGGCTCATGGGGGGTGTTCTTTGAATCCTTCCCGGGATGTGGTGGCTGACAACCGGGGTACAAACGAGCAGCAATGGTTACGGTAGAATCTCCCATCAGCCATCGTCACGCCCCCACCCGGTACCAGAACGGGTCCTGTTCAACCGTGGCTTCCAGGATCTGCAGGGCCTTCCGGTGCAAGGCCGCCTGCCGTTGCAGGAATGCGGCCAGCGGGCGGACGATCAGCTGTTCTGAAGCAAAATGGCCCACATCGATGAGCGCTAAACCCGCTTCGACAGCTCGCTGGGCGTCGTGATATTTGATGTCGCCGGTAACGAAGACGTCCACCCCGGCCTTGAAAGCCTCCTCCAAGAGACTGCCGCCACTGCCGCTGCAAAGGGCCACGCGGACAACCGGGCGCGTCTCATCGCCCACCGCTCTGACGGCAACGGCACCGAGCGCATCCCGCGTTTTCACTGCCAGCTCGGCCAGGGTCATCGCCCGCGGGAGGAGGCCCACCCGGCCCATGCCTCCGTACCGTTCTTCCCCTTCCCTGGCCGGGTCACGTTCGAGTGGTTCCAGTTGGGTGAGCGAGAGTCTCTCGCCGAGTATCGTGTTGGTTCCGTCGCGGGCAGCGTCAAGATTGGTATGGGCGGCAATGAGGTGGAGTCCGCCAAGCAGGGCCGCGATCACCAGGTTGCCCGGAAAATGATCGGTTCGCACCGTTTTTAGGGGCTGAAAGAGCAGGGGATGGTGGGACACCAGACACTGACAAGCGAGGGTGCGGGCTTCCTCGATGGTTGCGGAACTGGGGTCCAAAGCCACCAGCAGGCGTGTGACCGGGGCGTCCGGGTCACCCACCTGGAGACCGCATTGATCCCACGAGGCGGCATAGCGAAAAGGCGCAAAAGCATCCAGCCAGGCCAGAATATCACGCACCCTTACCATCCCGTCCCACCTCTAAAAAAAATCAGGGGTGTTCTCGTGAGAACACCCCTGATCTGATTTGCCGTGTTGCAAGCACCGGCAGCTTTCAGTCGCCAGTCGTCACCTCCGGTGGAACTGGCCTCCGTTGTCAAGTCGGTCATATTCATTCTCCGAATCGAAATCCTGCCACCCGGTCCCAAGTGCTCCCCACACCATCACGATGGGCCCACCTGGCCTCGAACCAGGGACCTACCGGTTATGAGCCGGTGGCTCTTCCAACTGAGCTATGGGCCCTCGAGTACAAATGAAATCAGTCGGGTTATATAAAAAGACCCATCCTGGATTGTCAAGCTATGTTTCAATAAAACTCTTCAGCTCCTTGCGACGGCTGGGATGGCGGAGCTTGCGCAACGCTTTCGCTTCAATCTGACGGATGCGTTCTCTGGTCACCGCAAAATCCTGTCCCACTTCTTCCAACGTGTGATCGGCCTTTTCTCCTATTCCGAAACGCATCCGCAGCACCTTCTCCTCCCGGGGGGTGAGGGTGGCCAGGGCCTTTCGGGTCTGTTCACTGAGGTTGAGATTGATGACCGCATCCACCGGTGACGCCACCCGCTTGTCTTCGATGAAATCCCCGAGATGGCTGTCTTCTTCCTCGCCGATGGGCGTTTCGAGGCTGATGGGTTCCTTGGCAATCTTGAGGACCTTCCTCACCTTTTCAACCGGGAACTCCATCTTCTCGGCGATCTCCTCCGGCGTGGGCTCGCGGCCCAACTCCTGGACCAGATAGCGGGAGGTGCGGATG
>JAPXSS010000029.1:0-30075 GCA_033812955.1 Syntrophobacteraceae bacterium
GTCGGAGGCAGTCCCAACGGCGGCCAAGGAGGACAGTTGCCTCTCCCTCGGGATCAGGCAGTATCTCCAGCGAATCCCCTTTCACAGCCTGAAACAAGTTCTATGGTCTACACTAATTTCTGAAGCCAGGTGTCTCAAAGTTGTTGACACATTCCGGTTATCGTCTGTGAGCTTTTCGACATCAACTGGTTGCCCCAGGAGAACTCGGTATCATTGTTCTTATAGAAGCTATAGATACGGTAGAGTGGGTGGCGGCCAGAGAGGGCATCGAGCACCATGGCCAGCACTAGAGTACCCGGAGCAATCTCCATCCTGCTCGGCACCAACCGGTTGATGGTGTTAACGAGCTGAATCCGGTCCACATGGGCCTTTATGATGGGAAGATGGTAGACGTCATAGAATTCGATTCCTTCCAGCTCCAACATGGCATCTCTCCCGCGCTAAATGAGTTCAAAACAAACCTCCGAACGCATTCATACACGAGAAAAACGATTTTGTCCAGGCTGCCTGATCAAAAAAAACAAAAATATTAACCCTTCTATGCCCAGGGGAACTGCAGAATGTAAGGTAGAAATATACCCTCAGCAAGGAATCACTATCTGTTTTGGTCATCGCGAGAATTTCGGCAACAAGCGAGGGGACTTCTACGCGGTAGCCCTGCTTAATAAAGATCGGCTCATCGCGGATTAGCGTGATAAACCGCCAGGCCCGCCAGGATTCGACAGCCGTCATCCATTACTGCTGGCTGATTAAGGAAAGCTAGATTCCGGATCAAGTCCGGAATGAAGGCTTGAAAGTTCTGCCAGCTTTCACGTCAATCCGCGATGAGCCTTTCTTAAACCAGATGTCTCAAAGTTATTGACACATTCCGCTAAACCCAGGGAAAATGCTTGACGGCAGCCGTCTCAGGAACAGACGCCGCAGCGGTGGCATTCCTCACTGGGTCGACAGGCTTCGGTCAGTTGTCCCTTAAGGCCGTGCTGATATTCTTCCCAGAGGAAAGAGCGGGTGATACCTGGGTCGATAACCTCCCACGGAAAGGCTTCCTCCCGGTTGCGGTCGCGCATGACCCAGAAATCGGGGTTGAGCGGGGCGGTGCGCATGGCCTGAGGCCAGCTGAGATCGTCCAGGGCGGTTTTTTCGAGAAAGACCGCGACTCGTCGATCTCCTCGCGCCAGCAGCGCCTGGACGTAGGCGTACTTGGGCACATCGAGGTGGACCCTGACGTTGGGGACCTTCCGCAAGGCCTGCTGAAGCCACCGGGCCTTCTCTTTCAGCTCCCGGATGCCGGCAAAACCGGTCCACTGGAAAGGAGTAAAGGGCTTGGGGATGAAGGCGTTGACGCTCAGAGTGATGGTTCCGAGACGCTTCCGGCCGCGACTGATCTTGAGGACATGATGCTTGACCCCCTTGACCAGCTCGACCATGGCCTCCAGATCTTCATGGGTCTCCGTAGGCAGACCGATCATGGAGTAGAGTTTGAGGTTGAGGATGCCACCTTCCGTGAGCAGGGTTACAGCACGGTAAATCTGTTCGAGGGTGAGGTGCTTGTTGATCAGGCGCCGCAGCCGTTCCGAGCCCGCTTCCACCGCGATGGCCACCGCGCGATGGCCGCTTGCCGTGAGTGCGGCGACCAGGTCAGGGGTAATGCCGTCGGCGCGCAGGGAAGAAAAGGAGAGGAGTCTTCCCGAATCGAGTAACTGTCGGCAGAGATCGGCTATTTCCGGATGGTCGGAAACCGCCGCACTCACGAGGCCCACTCGTGAGACCTCGAGGAAACCGGCGGCAAGCACCTCCTCCAGGGTCGCGGCTTGATGGTACCGCACCGGCCGGTACAGGCATCCAGCGGCGCAGAACCGGCAGCCGTGCCCGCAGCCGCGCCCGATTTCGACCAGTTGAACCGCACTGAACTCTGTGTTGGGGGTAAGAATGGCAGTCTTGCAGGGGGAGCTGGCAGCGAGGTCCGCTCGTCGGCAAATCACCCGGGCCGGTGCCCCTGTCCCGGGCAGAGGGTCGATGGCGGCCAGAGTCCCGTCCTCGTGATAGGAAGCGTGATAGAGCGAAGGAACGTAGATGCCCCGGACCTCTCGCGCAAGCGCCGGCAGCAGCTCGAAGCGGGCCGTTTCCCGCTCCCGGGACGGCAGCCAGAATTCCAGGAACTCGGGAATGAGGCTTTCTCCTTCTCCCACAAAGACGAAATCCAGAAAAGGAGCCAGTGGTTCGGGGTTCATGAAGGCTGCAATGCCGCCGGCCGCGACGTAGGGGTGACCTGCCCCGCGTTGCTCGCTGAATGGCGGGAGCCCGGCCAGGCGGAGCATCTCAATGGTGTTGCCGAAATCATTTTCGAAGGAGATGGAAAAGGCAATCAACTGGAAATCAGCGAGAGGGCGCTGAGACTCGATGCTCAGCAGCCGGCCGGGTTGCTGCCTGAGGCCTGGCAGGTCTTCCGGTTCGGGATAGAAGACCCGTTCGCAGATCACCTGCTCGAAACGGTTCAAAAACTCGTAGACCGACTGGAAACCCAGGTTCGACATCCCGACGGCGTAACGGTTGGGGAAGGCCAGGGCAATGGGCAGCTTTCCGCCCCAATCTTTGCGGACCGTTCCCCGTTCTTCAACCAGCCACTGTTGGTGCCGCGCCTTCAGTTTCCGCAGCATAATGCAATCTTGATGGGAGCTACCCTGCAATAGCCGGGAGCGGGGCAGGGCGCGGCAAGATGCGCCTTACCCCAGCTGCCGGATCGGAATCCCTACCCGCTCCGGAGCCCACCACTCAACGCAGGGAGTGAAGAGCCAGGAGCCAACTCAGTCCATCTGTTTGCGGATGAAGGTCGGAATGCTGAGGTCTTCATCCTCAGTGCTCACCCCGGTCAGCTTCTGCAGGAGGCTTCTTCTCTTGGGTTGATCCATCGCCTGTGGATCCAGCGCACGCGTTGAACGATGCCGGACCACCGTGGGGATCTGGAGATAATCGTAATTCAGCTCCGGAACCAGGCCGACCCCTCTTCCCTTGGGCACCCGGCTCGGTGTCTCGACCTTTGGCGCCTGCTCGATTTTGCCGATTCCGGTGGCGATCACGGTAACGCGAATTTCATCGCCGAGGTTCTCATCGATGGAGATCCCGAGAATGATGTTGGCGTCTTCGTCAAGCTCTTTCTGGATGATGGAGGAGGCTTCTTCGAACTCGTGCATGCCGAGGTCCTCGCCTGCCGTGATATTGACTAGGGCGGCACGTGCCCCGTGGATGGAAATATCCTCGAGCAGCGGGCTGGAAATCGCCTGCTGAGCCGCCTGGGCAGCGCGGTTCTCGCCCCTCCCAACCCCGGTTCCCATCAGAGCCAGGCCCATTTCCCCCATAACAGTCTTGACGTCGGCGAAATCCACGTTGATGTAGCCGGGATGAACGATGAGATCGGAAATACCCTTCACCGCGTAAAGGAGTACGTCATCGACCCGCCGAAAACACTCGAGAAAGGTCGAGCGTCGGTCGGCCAGGCAGAGCAGGCGGTTGTTGGGGATGGTGATGAGGGTATCGACCACCCCCTGGAGGGCTTTGAGGCCTTCCTCGGAGTTGCGCAGTCGGACCTTGCCTTCAACCATGAAGGGCTTGGTGACGACCGCTACGGTGAGTGCTCCCAGTTCCTTGCAGACCTGGGCCGCAATGGGGGCGCCACCGGTCCCCGTACCACCCCCCAGGCCTGCGGTAATGAACACCATATCGCTGCCGTCAACCGCTTCCCGGATCTTCTCAAGGTCTTCCTGGGTCGCCTTGGCGCCGATTTCCGGGTTGCCACCCGCCCCCAGACCCTTGGTGAGATTCACTCCCAGCTGAATCTTCACTGGCGCCAGACTCCTCTCCAAAGCCTGGAAATCGGTATTGGCCGCGATGAACTCGACGCCGTCGAGCCCCGAGCTGATCATGTTGTTGATGGCATTACCGCCCCCGCCACCAATTCCCAACACCTTGATTTTCGCTCCGTTCAGGGTTGAGCCGTGCATCTCCATCCCCTTCCTCCTCTTCGTCTTTTTTCATGATCGAGTCTATCCGTCAGTGAAAAGAACCTTTATTTATCAGCCCCTTAACCGATAAAACCGGTCAGCATTCAGTAAGGTTATGCTAAATCCAATTGCTTCTTCTGCCCCAAAGATTCCTGAACCAGCGTCTGAGCACTGCAAACAGGTTTCCTATGGCACCTGGTTCCTCGACCGGCACTTGTCCCGCACACTTCTTCCCATGCAGCAACAACCCGGTGGCCGTTGCATAGATAGGGTTCTTGACCACATCGCCCAAGCCCCCAAATTCATAGGGCACCCCGATGCGTACCGGCAAATCGAGCAGCCTTTCGGCCAGTTCGCGAATTCCCGGCAGGAGCGAAACCCCACCGGTCATTACGACCCCGCCGTGGAGCGATTCAAAGTAGCCGGAGCGGAACATCTCCGCTTCGATAATCTTGACGATTTCTTCCACCCGCGCCTCGATGATCTCCGTGAGGATGGACTGCTTCAGTTCCCGCGGTTTCTGCCCGCCCACCGAACCTACTTCGATGACGTCCTGCGGATTGATCCATTCGAGGATAGCACAGCCGTACTTCTTCTTGATCTTCTCCGCTTCTTCCATGGAGGTACGCAGCCCCACCGAGATGTCAGAAGTGATATGGTTGCCACCCAGGCCGACTACCCCCGAGTAGCGAATGGCATCGTCCAGGAAAATCGCCACATTGCTGGTCCCTCCGCCCATATCGATGAGGGCCACGCCCAGGTGCTTTTCGTCATGATCCAGCACCGATTCCGAGGAAGCCAGCGATTCCAACACTACATCCTGAACATGGAGACCGGCGCGTTCGCAGCACTTGATGATATTCTGAATGGCCGTAACGGCCCCCGTTACAATGTGGACCTTGGCTTCAAGCCTGACCCCGGACATGCCGATCGGGTTATGGATCCCTTCCTGGTCATCGACGATGAACTGCTGAGGAAGCACGTGCAGAATCTGCCGGTCAAAGGGCAAAGCGATGGCGCGGGCGGCATCCATAACGCGATCCACATCGGCCTGGGTGACCTCCCGGCTCTTGATGGCGATAACGCCGTGGCTGTTGAGGCTCTGGATGTGGGTTCCCGCAACCCCCGCAAAGACCGAGGAAATCTCGCAGCCGGCCATCAATTCCGCTTCATCGACGGCCTTGCGGATCGAATGAACGGTCTGGTCGATATTGACCACCACACCACCGCGCAGGCCAATCGAAGGGTGGGTCCCCACGCCGACGATATCGATCCCCTCCGAGGTCACCTCCCCCACTACTGCGCAGATTTTCGTGGTCCCGAGGTCAAGGCCGACGATCAGTTCCTCTCTTTTTCCCATCGTTCACCTTTCACCGTCTTATCGTGGATGGCATTCACTCCCGGCCTTCGTGGTGCTGTAGTCCGAGGATCAAACAGCCCTGGGTTGATGATTGTGAGTGCCTCGCTCTGGTGCGTTTGTTTCATCTCCTCGGGCGTGGGTCTGACGGCCACGCTTCGGCACTTTCGTCAAAGCTTCTCATTCCGCTTGCAATACCATTCTGGAAGTGCATTCCGGGATACGACTCACTGCTAAAAATCTGCCTTCTTGATACCACACATCAGGCTCCCTTAGGAAAGGGAAAAAGCCCCTCCAGGAACGCTCGGTCGTCATAGTCCAGATCAATACCAATCACCACATTCCAGAGTTGCCGCTCTTCCAGAAGATCGAAAACACGGCGCAGGTGTTGGAATTTTGGTGCGAAGCGATCCCAGCCCAGTTGGATGCAGATGCTGTTGCGGGTCGTGTAAAGGGCATATCCGGTTTCCGCACTCCAACGACAGGATAGGATAGAAGTGCGCGGCAGCCAGGTGTGAGCCCCCTCCAGGGCCGCCAGCAGTTCCTTGATTTCCCTCAGGGTAGCGCGGGGCAGCAGACTGCCTTCCGTCAAGCCCAGGCCGGAAAGGCCCTCCACCAGGAGAAAATTCTGTTTCTGGTCGGGCGTTGCCCGCGAAATCAGCTTACCGTCAGTATCGACCAGATAAAGTTCGCCCACATGAACGAGGGCCAGCGGATCGCGTTCCGCGACCTCCACCACGATGCGGTTGGGAAGGGCGAAGCGGATGACGGAAGATTCCAGCCATGGCAGGGTTTCCAGCCGTTTGGCCAGCTCTGCGGCCTTGAGGTTGAGGAGGCTGGCCTGGGGTGGGAGCATCAGGCTATTCAGGATTTCATCGGCCTTGACATGCTTCAGGCCGATAATGGACACGTCCTCGGACCCTACTCGGAACCACGGCGCATTGACAAGTGCGTAATAGCCGTGAGCCAGGGCGGCACTGAGCAGGATAATGGCCACCAGCGAGAACACAAATCCAAAGGTCGCCCGGAACCAATACATGATCACCTTGCGCCGTTGGGCCTTGTCCGGCCGATAGCGATTGCGCTTTTTTCTCATCGCTGGACGATCCTGATCTCGCGTTCCAAACGAATACCGTAATGCTGCCGAACACAAGCTTCAACGTGTTCGATCAGCGCCACCACGTCCTTTGACTGCGCTCGGCCGCGATTGATGATCCAGTTGGCATGCTTGGTCGAAACCTCGGCATCCCCGATGCGGAAGCCCTTGAGACCGGCCTTTTCGATCAAGGCGCCGGCGGCATGCCCCGCAGGGTTCTTGAACACACAGCCGGCCGAGGGCATCTGCCAGGGCTGGGTCCGTTTCCGTTCCCGCAGCAACCGTGAGAGGCTGGCGCGCTGGCGGTCGAGGTCACAGACGGTAGCAGCCAGACCGCAACCCAGGATCACCGATTCGTCCGGCAGGCCCAGGGATCGGTAGCTCGGGGAGAGAGCCGTTTGTGGCAGTCGCTGCCGCCGGTTTTCCCTATCGAGAAGATCGACCCACAATAGAGCATCGGCCATGCTGCCGGCGCCGGTCCCGGCATTCATGAAGGCGGCACCTCCAACCGTTCCGGGAATGCCCACCAGGAATTCCAAGCCGCCGAACCGGTGCTGCAGGCAATAGCGCTGCAGGCGAGCCAGCCGAACGCCGGCACCCACGGCCAACCAGGCTTTCCCATCGTCCCCCTTCCCCGCCACGGAGATGTCGGAAGCACACTGATCGAGCTGGATGACGACCGCTTTCACCTCCTCATCGGGCAGCAGGAGATTACTGCCGCCTCCCAGGACAAAATGAGGGACCTGGCACGATCTGAGCAGCTCGATGAGGCGCACCAGGGCATCGGTGGTCTGCGGACGGGCGAGGCAGAAAGCCGGGCCGCCAACACGAAAGGTGGTGTAGGAAGCCAGGGGCTCGTGCCACCGGCATTCAACCTCCGGCAGATCGCCCAGCAGGGTACGTAACGTTTTCCAAATTGATGCCCCGGTCTTCATAAGCACTTCCTCAATGGAGCGCCTCCAGCAGGGCCTCTCCCACCTGCCAGATGCTTCCGGCCCCCAGGGTGATGACCACATCGCCCGGAACCACCAGGCTCCGGAGCTTCTCGATGGTTTCCTCAAGCGTCGGACAATAATGCAGATCCTGATGCCCGTGGGCGGCAATCCGCTGTGCCAGCAGTTCGCCGCTTATTCCTGGAATGGGCTCTTCGCTGGCGGCAAAGATATCCGTCATGAGCAGCACATCGGAGTGATAAAAGCAGCGGGCGAATTCATCCAGCAGGGCTCGGGTGCGCGTGTAGCGGTGAGGCTGAAAGACCACAAGACGGCGGTGGGCGGGAAAACAATCGGCCAGCGTTTCGAGCACGGCCCTGATTTCGCTGGGGTGATGGCCGTAGTCATCGAGCACCAGCACCCCCTTGGCTTCCCCTTTGATCTGGAAGCGGCGCTGGACTCCCGTCATGTCCCGCAGCCCCGCCTGAATATCCGGCCAGGCCAGTTCCAGTTCATGGGCAACCGCCAGCACCGCCAGCGAATTCAAAACGTTATGGCGGCCTGGAATGCGGATTTCGATCTCTCCGAGGGCTTCTCCCTGATAAAACGCCTGGTAGCTCGTGGTTAGGGCCTGGGTCCTGACGTCCCGCGCCTGAAAGTCTGCCTGGGAGGAGAAGCCGTAGGTTACGAATCGCTTGGTAACCCGAGGCAGGATCTTCTGGGTATTGGCATCCTCGAGGCAGAGCACCGCCTGACCGTAAAATGGTACCTTGTTGATGAACTCCAGAAAGGTCTCCTGGATGTGGTTGAGATCCCGGTAGTAATCGAGATGCTCGAGATCGATGTTGGTCACCACGGCAATGGTGGGGGGCAGCAGGAGGAAGGTGCCGTCGCTTTCATCGGCTTCCGCCACCATGAAATTGCCCGTTCCCAGCTTGGCATTGGTGCCCCATGCATCGAGCCTGCCGCCAATCACCACCGTGGGGTCGAGGCCGCCGCGGGAGAGTACGGTGGAGATCATCGAGGTGGTGGTGGTCTTGCCGTGAGCGCCCGCCACCAGGACCGAGTACTTGAGGCGCATGAGCTCGGCCAGCATTTCAGCCCGGCGAATGACCGGAACCTTGCCCATGAGCCGGGCGGCGCACAACTCCGGGTTGTCATCGGCGATGGCCGAGGAGAGAACCACCACGTCCGCTCCCTTGATGTGGTCGGCATGATGGCCGATGGCGACGCTCGCTCCCAAAGATCCCAGGCGACGCGTGAGATCGCTTTCCTTCACGTCGGAACCGCTCACCTGGTAGCCCAGATTCAGCAGCAATTCAGCGATACCGCTCATCCCGATACCCCCGATCCCGACAAAATGAATGTGTTTGTAGCGCTTAAACATCCTAAGCCACCCTCAGCCGGCCCGACCGGGCAATGTTCATCAGAATGCCGACGGCGACACAATCTGCCAGAAAGGCGCTGCCGCCATAGGAAATGAAGGGGAGCGGCAGCCCTTTGGTGGGGAGCAGTCCCAATACCACATTAATGTTGATCATGGCCTGGAGGCATAACATCATGGTCAACCCGAAGGCAATCAACGCCCCCAGATAATCGGGTGCCGAGCGCGAAATCCTGATGCCGGTTTGAAAAAGCAGCAAGAAGAGGGCACAGACTCCGAAGATCCCAACGAATCCCAGCTCTTCGCCAATGACTGCAAGGATGAAATCGGTGAACGTTTCCGGCAGATAGAACATCTTCTGCTGGCCGAAACCGAGCCCCTTGCCCAGCAGTCCCCCGGAACCAAGCGCAATCCAGGCCTGGATGAGCTGGTAGCCCGAATCGAGAGGATCGGTCCAGGGATTCAGAAAAGCGGTAATCCGTTCCCACCGGTAGGGTACCAGGTAGACGAACTGGTAACAGAACAAGAGCGCCACCGGGACCAGGCTGAGCATATAGGTGTAGGGTACTCCCCCAAGGATCAGCATGAAGATGGTCAGGCAGCCAAGAATGAAAGTGGTGCCGAAATCAGGTTCCCTCAGAAGAAGCACCGCCTGGATTCCCAGCAGGACCATGGGCGGTATAAAGCCGATCCCCAGCTTCCTGATGTTTTCCTGCTTCTTGACCAGTGAGACGCTCAGGAAGATGATCCAGATCACCTTGGCAAATTCAGCCGGCTGCACCAGGAAGAGCCGGAAGTTAAACCAGCGCCGGGCATTGTTGAATTCCGAACCGATGCCGGGAATCAAGACCAAGAACAGGGCCAGAAGCGTCATGAGAAACATCCACGGGATGTGCTCCCGGTAGTGGCGATAGGGAATGCGGCTGACCGCCAGTATGACGACGAGCCCAAGGCCGATGAAGATGAGCTGCCGCTTGAAATAGTGGGCCGCATCGCCAAACTTCTTGAGGGCCATGATCGAGCTTGCGCTATAGATCATGATGAGCCCCAACGCGATGAGCAGCAACACCTCGATCCACAGCTCCAGCTCCAGCGACATGATGCCAGCGAAGGCTTTCTGCCGCTCCTTTTCGGCAGATTCGGATGGGAACGAAGGGGCATCGACAAGCGGTCGGACCATCGGTCTCCTTCAGTCGTTCAGGGCTCTCACCAGGCCCTTGAAATGATCACCGCGGTGAGCATAGCTGTCGTATTGATCGAACGAGGAGCAGGCGGGCGACAGCAGCACCACGTCCCCGGCTTCGGCCTCGGCTAGAGCTTCCTCGAAGGCCGTTGCCAGGTCGGGAAAAACGCTCACAGGAAGCCAGCCTTTGAGTTCCTCGTGAATCCTTGATGCCGCTTCGCCAAAGGCGAAAGCTGCTTTGCCATGAGTCTTGAGGGCTTTGCCCAGCGGCTGGTAGGGCCCCAACTTGTCTCGCCCGCCCAGGAGCAGCAGTACCGGGCGCTGGAAATTCTCGACGGCCTTGACCACCGCCCCCACATTAGTCCCTTTGGAATCATTGTAAAAATCAATCCCCCGCCATTGGCGCACCCATTCCACCCGGTGAGGCAGGCCGCCATAGGAGTGCAGCACTTCCTGCATGGCGGGGGGCGTGGCCTCCATCACCGCCGCTGCGAGGACCGCCGCCAGAATGTTCTCTTCATTGTGAATACCCTGCAGACGTACATCCTCGAGGCTCAAAGTGAACGGGGCCTGCCACGGGATAGCTGCGACGAGCTGCCGGCCGTGGAGACAGGCCTGAGCCCGTTCATTCTTGCGGCTGAACTGGAGCAGGCGGCTTTTCATGGCAGGATGCCCTTCGGCACAGAGGGGATCATCGGCATTGGTGATTGCCACATCGGTGCCATCCTGACGGGTGAAGAGGGAGAACTTGGAATTGGCGTAGGCGGCAAAGCCCCGGTAGCGGTCGAGGTGATCTTCCGAAATATTGAGCAGGACCCCGACTTGCGGCCGGAAGCGAGAGGCGGTATCCAACTGGAAACTGCTCACTTCGAGCACCAGGATCTCGGCTGAGTCGCCCCCGAGCAGCCATCTGCTGAGCGGGGTTCCGATGTTGCCGCCCACGAATACCCGCTTGCCGGACGCCTTGAGCATTTCACCAATGAGCGAAGTGGTGGTGGTCTTCCCATTGGTCCCGGTCACCGCCACCACCGGCAGAGCAACCTGGCGCCAAGCCCACTCGAGCTCTCCAATGATCTCCAGACCCTGCCGGGCGGCTTCCTGCAGCGGTTCCAGGTCAAGCGGCACCCCTGGACTGACCACGATCTGATCTGCTTGGAGGAAATCGCTCCGCCGGTGAGAACCCAGCCGGAGGTGGCAGCCTTTTTCTTCGAGTGGGTCTAAGACCCCATCAAACTGATCACGTGTCCTCAGATCGGTGGCAATGACCTCAACTCCCTGCTGAAGGAGCAGTTCACAGACCGACCGGCCGGAAATGCCCATCCCAACGACAACTACCTTCCGAGGCAAGGGGGGTGATGGCTGCCGGCTCATTTAGAAAGCATTCCTTCCACTACCCGTTCCATGGCCATGGACCGAGAACCCTTGACCAGGATCCAGGATTCTTCGACCGGCTGATCCTTGAGCCAGGCGACGATCTGGTCATGGCTTTCGGTGTGGCGGTGCGCTAAGACCGGGAGTCCGGATTCCCTGGCGCTGTCCGCCAACTCCCGCGTCATCCGCCCCAAAGTAATGAGTTGTTTCACGCCCAGTTCCGCCAGCTGGTGTCCCACTTCCCGATGCAGGGCGGAACTTGCGGGTCCCAGTTCCATCATGTCTCCCAGCACCGCGACCACCGGCTTTCCGCCGCTCGCCGCCGCGACCGTGCGCAGGGCCGCCAGCATTGATCCCGGATTGGCATTGTAGGTATCGTCGATGAGCGTACGTCCGTCGGCGAGCCGGTGGCGCTGCATGCGCATCTTGACCGGGCGGTAAGTGGCAAGTCCCGCTGCAATGGTGCTCGGCGACAATCCCATGCCCCAGCCCACAGCTGCCGCGGAGAGTGCATTCATGACGTGATGCAGGCCGAGAATAGGAAGGCTGACCGCAACGCTCTGATTGCCCAGTCCGATACTGAAGGAGCACGTTCCTTCGAGTGTGGCCACCTCACCGGCCACTCTGACGTCTGCTTTCGCCTGCGTCATGGAGTAGGTGACGATCCGAGAAG
This sequence comes from Syntrophobacteraceae bacterium, assembly GCA_033812955.1. GTDB lineage: Bacteria > Desulfobacterota > Syntrophobacteria > Syntrophobacterales > Syntrophobacteraceae > JADGQM01. The sequence continues at coordinate 11,995 of JAPXSS010000029.1, forward strand.
GAAGCGCTGGCAGCAGAGTCGCCAGCCATTCATCATCGAGATTCACTATCGCCAGATCTTCAGGTCCGAGGCTCAGCCACAGTTGCCCCTTTTCGCGCACGATCTCGTCCAGTGAGATGAGTCCCTCGAGATGAGCAGGCTGTACGTTGGTGATCAGGCCGACCGTCGGTCTGGCTATCTCAAGGAGCCTTGCCATTTCGCCCGGCACGTTGATGCCCATCTCCACCACTGCCGCCCGATGCCGGGACTCAAGCGCCAGAAGGGTCAGAGGCAGCCCGATCAAGTTATTGAAATTGCCCTGGGTCTTGAGGATCTCCCGACTCTCGCCGAGTACCGCCGCCACCATTTCCTTGGACGTAGTCTTGCCATTGCTGCCGGTGACCGCCACCACCGGGATGGGATGTGCCCGCCGCCAATAGCGGGCCAGTTCTCCCAGCGCATAGAGGGTGTCCGGTACCGCCACGACGGCAGTCTCACCGGTGGCAATGAGTGCAGGAGTTGCACGGCTGCGGGCGATCACCAGCGCTCCCGCCCCTTTGGTCAGCGCTTCGGGGAGGAACTCATGGCCGTCGGTACGCTCACCGACAAGTGCGACAAAGCAGTCGGACGGTTGAATCTGGCGGGTGTCGGTCGAGATTCCTGCCAGGGACTGGTCGGGACGTCCCTGAAGCAGGGTGCCGCCGGTTGCCTCGATAATTCTTGCCACCGTCCAGTTCATGGATTTCTGCTCCGGGGTGAGACGGGTTCCCTGGAAGCCGCCAGAAACTCATGCACCACTACCCGATCATCAAACTGGAGCACCCGATCGGCGATGATCTGGTAGGTCTCATGACCCTTTCCGCCAATAAAGACGACATCCCCCGGTTGGGCCCAGGATAGTGCCAGCTCGATCGCACGCCGCCGGTCCACCTCGATGGTATATGCTTTTCGATCTGGTGTATGGGTGTGCTCAGCATGGTAGGTAAACCCTGCAGCCTGGACTCCCGGTTCGATCTCCCTGACAATAGCCGCCGGTTCTTCACTGCGCGGGTTATCACTCGTCAGGATGATCAGGTCACCAAACCGTGCTCCAACCCCACCCATGAGAGGCCGTTTGGCCCGGTCGCGGTCGCCGCCGCAGCCAAAGACCACCAGGAGGCGATTTCGGGTCATTTCCCGGAGACAGGAAAGGGCCTTTTCCATGGCATCGGGGGTGTGAGCATAATCCACCACGACCTCGAACCCCAACTTCCGGGGGAGAGACAGCCGCTGCAGCCGACCATCCACCGAAGCCACCGCGTGCAATCCTTCCCTGACCGCTTCCCTGGGGAAACCCATCGCCAGGGCCGTGGCAGCTGATGCCAGCAGGTTGTACAGGTTCAACCGCCCGAGCAGGGGAGAGGAAATGGTCAGATCTCCCATGGGAGTTGCCAGGGTTGCCTGGATCCCGGAAGGCTCGAGCGTCGCGGCCTTCACCCAGATGCTCGCATCCCGGTCGCCGATTGAGTACCTCCAGAGTTTTCCCCCGATCTCGGCCTGCAACCTCCTCCCATAAGGGTCATCGACATTGATCACACCCACAAAACCTGGACTTCGCCGGGACACCTCATCCTTGAAGAGCAGGCTTTTGGCGGCAAAGTACGCCGCCATGGTGGGATGGAAATCCAAATGGTCCTGGGAGAGGTTGGTAAAAACCCCGGCATCGAAACAGCACCCCTCAACCCTTCCGAGGCTCAGTGCATGAGAGGAAACCTCCATGACCACATGGGCGACCCGGTCTTGTTTCATTTCCCAGAAAAGACGCTGCAGGTCGGAAGATTCGGGGGTTGTCATGTGCGCCGACCGACAGTTCTGTCCCCAGCGATAGCCGAGTGTGCCGATGATTCCCACCTCGGAGTTGACCTGCTTCAGGATGCTCTCGATGAGAAGGGTGGTGGTCGTCTTGCCATTGGTTCCGGTTACGCCGATGAGCCGAAGATCACGGGACGGGTTCTCGTAGAAGTTGCGGGCCAGTCGTGCCAGCGCGGTGCGGGCATCAGGTACGCGTACGCCGCTCACCGGCAGGGTACCGTTGAGAGGCTGTTCCGTGACAATCGCCCGGGCTCCCCTTTGAATGGCGTCCTCGATAAAGGTGCTCCCATCCAGATGGGCTCCGCACAGTGCAACAAAGACGTTACCCGCCTGGATCTTGCGACTGTCATAGGCCAGCCCGGTTACCGGAATCTGGAGGTCTCCACGACTCTCGTGGATTTTCAGACCCTCGAGGAGGTCTGCCAATACCCTTGTCACCGATGAAAACTCCCTTTCCGTTGAAGCAAGTTCACAATCCGTGATCTGCTGCCGCCTTACGGTACCCGCGTCGGGTTCAATGCGGGCGACGCTTTGGTTTTATTCATTGCCTCCAGAGTGAGGGCCGAGACCGATGGCTTGTTCACTGGCGAAGGTGTCTTCTGGACAGCAGGAAGGGCCATCCCCTTCGGAGCAGTACGGGGGTCCTTGGGACATGGTTTGAGCGATCCTGCGAGGCCGTTCTTCGCGGGTGCAGCAGCAGCAGGTTTGGCGCCTTTTTTGTTGTCCGTGCCGGCCATCCGGACGCCGGGAGGCAGGGAGGGGCTGCCCGGACGCGGATAGACACCAAGATAAGGAAGGGCCTTGGCGGCAATATTTCGAAAGACCGGTGCGGCTACGACCCCGCCGTAACTCGCTCCCTGAGGTTCATGGATCACTACGGAAATCGCCAGACGAGGTCGTTCAGCCGGAATAAAGCCCGTAAATACCGAGGTGTACCTATTCGATGCATAGCGTTTGGTTTGCGGGTCCAAGACCTGCGCGGTTCCTGTCTTCCCGGCGGCGGTGTAACCTTCCGGAGCTGCTTTGGTCCCTGTACCACCTTCCAGGGTCACACCTACCATCATAGCACAGATCTGCTGTGCAGTCTTTTTCGATACGACCCGTCGGAAAGGCCTGGTGCGGAGGGGTTCGTACCGTTCACCCTGACCGTCGACCATCTCTTTGACGATGGTTGGCTGGCCGATTTCACCGCCGTTGGCCAGGCATGCGATCCCAGTCGTGAGCTGCAACGGGGTTACCCCGATACCCTGGCCAAAACCAGTGGTCGCCAGCTCGATGGGGCGCCATTTTTTGCCCGATCGTACCAGTCCTCTAACCTCCCCCGGCAGACTGATCCCGGTTCTAACGCCGAATCCGAAGCCTCGCACATAACGATAGTAGCGCTCATTTCCCAGTAGCATGGCAATCTTGGCCGCAGCAATATTGCTCGAGTGTTTGATCACCTCTGGAATGGTGAGCCAACCGTAGGGGTGGACGTCGTGGATGACATGACCGGCCAGGGCGAACTTGCCATTTTCGCAAAAGATGCGATCCCGTTCCTTGATTACACCTTCTTCCAGTGCCCCGCTCACGACAAAGACCTTGAAAGTGGAACCGGGTTCGAATGAATCCGTTATGGCGCGGTTGCGCCAGGTCTCGGCGCTGCTCTTGCCGGCCAGATTGGGATCAAAGAAAGGCCAATTGGCCATGGCCAGAACTTCGAAGCTCTGAGGGTCCAGGATGACCACCTCCCCGGCTTTGGCTCGATATTGCTGTACCGCTTTTGCCAGTTCAAATTCGGCAAGGTATTGGATGAAGGTGTCAAGTGTCAGGCGGACGCCAAAATTCTCCATGGGTTCGGGCGGAGGCTCGGTGTCGAGCCAGAGGCACTTTCTGACGCCGTCCTGAAGCTGCCCAACCGTCACCGAATGCTCCCGCAGGATCTGGTCGAAGCCCTTTTCTACGCCTTCCAAGCCGGCGCCATCCATTCCCACGAAGCCCACCACTTGGCCCCCAACCTGACCATAGGGATAGAATCGCTTATATTCCTCAACCAGATTCAAGGCAGGTTGCTTGAGGTCTTCTACAGCAAGTGCCTGCTGGTCGGTAAGGTGTCGCTTGAGCCAGACGAAGCGGCGCTGACTGGTCAGTTTGCTGGCGATGCTGCTCGCGCTTTCCTCGATGATGGGCTCGAGTCGGGCCGGCAGACGAGTGTGCGGGGCAACCCTGGTGGCGTCGGCAAAAAGGGAGCGTTGGGGTACGGAAAAGGAGAGCAGCCGACCCTGGCGATCGTAGATGGAACCACGAAAAGTGGGTACGCGCATGGTGGCTTCCGTCTGGTTCTGAGAGCGTTCCACCCAGGTCGCATGCTCGATTAACTGAAGCCGGGAAGCCCGCGCCAGAATGACGCAGAAGCCCAGGATCACCAGCGCATTGAAGAAGACGTAGCAGGACCAGTAACGAGCGTTCAATATTCTGCCGGATTTGCGCCTTACCACTTGCAGCCCCTTCGCTTCAGGTTGACGGTTAAGGAATGGTAATCTTTTGATCTGGCCTGGGGGGAGTCAGCCCAAATTCTTTCTGCCCCAGTTCTTCAAGATGCTGTGGATTCTGAAAGCGAGACCATTCCAGGAGCAGTTTTCTCTGCACCGAAATGAGCTGCTCGTACTCGTCGTAGAGGTTCGCCACCTGATACCCGTTCTGAATCTGTTGAACGTACAGCCAGATGAAGAAGACCGCCCCCAGTACGAAGGCCGCTCCCAGGGTTCCGGCGAGGACGATCCAGACCCTCATCCCTGTTCGGGAGGCTAGCTTCGCGGGTCCCTCAAAGCTGTCATCTGACATGAAGCTTGGCATGGTCAAGACCATCTCCTCCCCAATCTCAGACCCACTGCCGCCCCTTTTCACGCTCTGTTCAAAACCTTCTCCAGTTTTTCGACGGCCCGCAGGCGGGCACTTCGGGAACTGGGATTGCTCTCGACTTCAGCTGCTTCAGGACGAACCGGCTTCCTGGTCAGCAGCTTGACCCTGGGTTGTCCCGTGCATTCACATCGGGGAAGAGTTCTCGGGCAGATGCACGATTTCGCCCACTCCTTGAAGGTCTCTTTGACGATGCGGTCTTCGAGTGAGTGAAAAGCCACGATGCACAGCCGAGCCCCAGGCTTCATCGCGTCCAGGACCCGAGAAAGGAACCGTTGCAGGGAAGGCAGTTCCTGGTTGACCGCCAAACGCAAGGCCTGAAAAGTTCGGGTTGCCGGATGAAGCCGCAGACTATCTTTTGTTCTGGGCACAACGCCGGCGATCAATTCGGCCAGCGCGAGGGTTGTGGTCAGGGGGCTGATCTGGCGCTGGGCCACGATCGCATGGGCAATGCGGGAAGCAAATCGTTCTTCACCGAGTTGGCGGATAAGGCCGGTCAGTTCGCTCTGCGAAAGCCGGTTCACCAATTCCGCAGCAGTCTGGGGTAGATTCCGATTCATGCGCATGTCCAACGGTCCCTCGAGCCTAAAACTGAATCCCCGTGAGGGGTTGCTCAATTGGTAACTGGATGGCCCCAAATCGAGCACAATCCCATCAGCCGGTCCCAGCCTGAGTTCTCCGAGGATGCGGGGAAGGTCGGCGAAATTCGCTTCTGCTAGAAACAGTCTGCTCTGGTAGGAAGACAGTGCTGCCTGGACTCGAGTTATGGCGTCCGTGTCACAATCGAGCGCAAGCAACCGGCCATCAGGAGCGCTCGCTTGCAGGATGGCCTCGGCATACCCTCCTCCTCCCACGGTTCCATCGATGTAAAACCCTCCTACACGGCATCCCAAAAGTTCCATAACGGCTTCACGCAAAACCGGTACATGCGGGCGTGAAGTTCGTTCATCCATGTGCCGCTAGATTCCGGTTGCGGAAATCTTTTCCATGATTTCACCAATATTCTCACGACACCAGGTGCTGTGCTGCATCCAGGCCGGCTTGTCCCAGATTTCAAAAGTCGTGAGCATCCCCGCGAGCAATACCTCCTGCCCCAATCCTGCCGTCTCTCGGAGGAAAGGAGGGATGAGAATCCTTCCCTGGTTGTCGAATTCACACTCCACGGCGCTCGACACATAATGCCGCATGAAGTCGCGCTGATGAGGTTGAACCAGCGAGAAACCCTGGGCTTTGGCCTCAAATTCCTCCCAGCCTTGCGGAGGGTAGGCTACCAGGCATTTGTCCCCAAAGGTGACGATCAGCGCATCCGTGTAGTGGTTTTGCAGGATTTCGCGGAATTTGTTGGGAATCCGCAGACGCCCTTTGGCATCGAGGCGGTGGACCGACTGCCCTCGAAAGTACGGCTTCTGCAGTGTTCCCACTTATTACCCCTTATTCCCACATTTTCCCACTTTCGGGCTACTAAATTCTATTTTTTAAGGTTTGTCAAACACAAATCCATACCCTCACTGAAAAACGACGCGCCCGCTTCAGCCCCTCCCAACGAGGCTTGATGGCGATTCCCCGCTCTATTTCAGTTGCCAGCGGCTGACAGGATGTGTTATGGAGAGAGTGGGTGATGGAATGCCTCACGGGGTATTTCATGTAACCTCAGAAAAGCCTCTGCTCCAACCCCAATGGCCTTCCTTCCGCAGAGGCTTTTCTTTTGTGGACCTCATTGAAAGACCAGCCCGTGCACCAAGATGATGAAGTCATCCTCCGGTTCGCAAAGGAAATCGCCATCAAGTTCATCGAACTGGGCCGCATTTCGCCCGACACTTTCGGGGAGCATTTCCGGCGTATTTTTTGGAGTCTCAAGAGCACGGTGGTAGATGCCCGCATGCCCGAACTGGGGGAGAAGATCGGGGCCGAAGGCGAAGGGGGTATCGGGACCACCTGAGAGGGAAGGATCGCTCTACGGGAACCATGGGTGAGGCGAGGTCGTTCACTGGGGCGATGGCGGCGTCACCCGCCCCCGCAGCTGGGTCGGCATGAGTGGCGACAGGATCTGCTCCGACCCCATGCTGAGGGCTTCTTCACCAGCCGTTACCCCTGGGTACTCCCCGCCGGAAGCCTGAGGCACAAGCTTCGGCGGGATGCCAGGGAATGGCGGGACCGCGATTGCCACGGGCGGTCTGCGGCAGTGACGCGTCGAGGAACGCCGGGAACAAAGGGCAAGGCGATCGTTTGAGGGGCGTGAGCAACCTTTGGTAATGGGTTTGCGAATCCCGCCTATAGAGCCAGGGACTTTGCCAGATATTCGATAATGTCTTTCACGGTCCTGATCTTTTCTGCTTCCTCGTCGGGTATCTCGAGATCGAACGCTTCTTCGAGGGCCATGACCAGTTCGACCACGTCCAGAGAATCGGCTCCCAGGTCGTCCACGACATTGGCCTCGAGCGTCACGAGATCCTTCTCGACCCCCAGTTGATTGGCGATGATATCCACAACCTTCTGCTGCATTTCGTTTCGGTCCATTACTTCCTCCTGATCAGATTAAGGTTTCTCCAGGTTTGGATGGCAAACAAAGCCATGGAAGAGCACTTCCAGGACGCTGGGTACTTCATCGGCAAGAGGGTAACTGCACTCATGTGCCAGCCACTTCTGGATGATGCCGTGGATGAAACCCATCACTCCATAGAAGACTGTCTCAAAATCGAGCGGTTTGAGCACCCCCTTTTGGCCGGCTTCAAGAACTTTTCTCCGTAACACCAGGATGCGGCGTTTCACCTGCTTCAAGTAAAGATCCTGCATCTGGCCTCCGAGGTCGTGACGTTCCTGCACAATGAGTCGATACAGGCGCTGGTTCCGGTCGAAGAACTCGAAGTAGACCCGGATGTACTTGGCGATCATGGTGAGGACGTCATCCTGACCATCGAGAATGGTGCGGGCTTTCATCTCGAGCTCTTCCAAACGCTGGCGTACCAGTTCCGTGAAGAGCGTTTCCTTGTTGGCGAAGTGCCGGTAGAGGGTCCCCTTGCCCACTCCCGCTCGCACCGCCACTTCATCCATGGTAGCGACGTGGAAACCCTTTTCGGAAAAGACTCCCAAGGCTGCTTCCAAAACCCGCTCTCGCGTGGCCGACCGGGCTGAGCTCTTCTGGTCCTCACCGGAGTCGGTTTCCCCCAGCAGTCGTTCGAGCAGCTTCTCATGGAACCGCTCGGGATCGATCCCGAAGCCCCTGACGGCCTCCTGAAAAATCGAGATCAAAGCGGGCAAGGGAAGGCCCGGTGGGAGCGGTTTTGATTTGAACGCCTCGCGGAGCTCGAGAAACGATCCGACCAGCTCGTCGAGTAGCTGCGCGGCGGATTGACCACGGTGGCTCACCTCCATCAGAGTGGCGGCGACAGCCTCGGGTCGGGTCTTTCCCTCAGCCAGCTTCTTCACGAGATACGACAGCCGTTCGGGTCGATTGTCTCTGCTCAAATCCCCTCTCCTCATCTCCTGTGACGGACTGGTCGGTCATTAATCATGGAAGCAGGACAAAGTCAAGCCCGTTTGCATGATATGCGGTGCCGGAACCCAGGCTGGGACGAGGGTCCCGGTAAGCGATGTCCGGAGCAACGGCCGCTCGAAAGTCGAGAGGAAGCAGGACGCCGGCGGGTGGCCCTAAAGGGCCACATCATAGGTAGGTCCAGGCATTCCTCGAGCCTGAGCGTAGGCACGCCGGATGGCGTTTTCGGTGCCACGAGTCATCTCGTATTGGCTCAGGCTGCCAATGGGCACGAAGCGACAGGCGAGCGCGTCACTGTCCGGGGAAGGTTCTCCGGCCAGACCATCGCACAGAAAATCAAGAAGGATGTAATGGTATTCAATTCTGCCGGTCTGGTCCCGGATAACGCGATCCAGGGCCACGACCAGGTCGCGGACGGCCACCGTCAGCCCCACTTCTTCCTGCACTTCGCGCACGACCGCCTCGCGCAGAGATTCCCCAATCTCCACCAGGCCTCCCGGCACCGACCACTTCCCATACGAGGGCTCTTTCCCCCGCTGCACCAGGAGGACCCGGTCGCCGCGAAAAATAATGGCGCCGACTCCCACCATCGGCCGCTGAGGATATCGTCGATTCATCGTTTCTCCTTACGGTTTGCACAACCGGCAGGGTCGATAACCTTGCTCCAGACCGGCCCACCGATTGCCGAAAGTAACCCGCCGCACTGCGGCGATCTTTTTTCCCACGATACATTCCAGGCGATGCAAGACAAATGTGCTGCGATTGCCGAGATAGGACGGTGCAGGCGTGACGGGACAGGCTCCCCACATCCCCCGATGTTGACGGATGGCTTCCTTTTGCAATAGGAGGAATTCCTGAAGTCGCCGGAAATTTTGAGGCGGCCGGTAGACCAGGGCGCAGCCGGCACGGAGCATGGCGGCATTGGCACATTGTCCGTCCGGCAGGATGACATAGGCAAGAAGGCGACCGTGCCGGTCGATCTTTTCTTGATCATACTGCAGGGAGACGCGTTGATGGAGCACGAGGTCGCGGTTCAGCTTGCGGGATTCTTCGCCGTAGCAGTCTCTCCCGGCTTTGTCGTGTGCTATTTCGGGGGCATCGATGCCGAGATAACGCACCTTCTCGCCACTTTCCAGGATGATGGTGTCACCGTCGGCCACGAATCTCACCTGCCCGGTTTTCGGCGGCGTGTCCCCGGAGCTCCAGCGGGGGAAGAACAGAAATGCCGCCGTCACCAGGAGGATGAACCATCCAGGCAGCGTGGAAGCGGACGCCATTCCTGTCCACCCATCTGAACCACGCGGTACGGGCAGCCGCCGCGTGATGCCATTGCAGAAGAGTTCGCTGAACCGTATCAAGCTGCCGGCAACTCCCTGGCCTTGTCTTTCGATCTTTTGGTTCTGAGGGGTTGCGTCTTAGTGACTTTGCCGATCTGCCGCAACGCCTGCCGGAGCCGGTGTTCATTCTCAACGAGGGCCAGCCGCAGATAGCCTTCTCCTTCCTCGCCAAAACCAATGCCGGGCGAGACCGCTACGTTGGCCTCGTCCATCAATCTGACGGCAAAGGCCATGGAACCCATCCGATCAAAGGGCTCGGGAATTTTGGCCCATACGAACATCCCCGCCCGCGGTTCCGTCACCGGCCAGCCCAGGCGCCTCAAGCCTTTACAGAGCACATCGCGGCGCCGCTGGTAAATGCGGGCCTGTTCCACGACCTCGGCGTCACAATCCCGCAGGGCGACAATGCCGGCGATCTGAATGGCGGAGAAAATGCCATAGTCGTAGTAGCCTTTGATCTTGGCCAGTCCCTGGATGATCTCCTGATTGCCGACGCAATAACCGATGCGCCATCCTGCCATGTTGTAGGACTTGGAAAAAGAGCCAAACTCGACCCCTACGTCCGCCGCGCCCGCGACCTGGAGGAAACTCGGTGCCCGGTAGCCGTCAAACGTGATCCGGGCATAGGCAAAATCATGAATCACCATGAACCGGTATTTCCTGGCCAGGGCGACAATCTCGCGAAAGAGATCGAGGCTGGCCACGGTAGCTGTGGGGTTATGGGGATAGTTCAGGATCAGGACCTTGGGGGTGGGGTAGAGTGATTCACACATGGTGGCAATGCGTTGGAGGAACTGTTCTTCACTGGCAAGCGGGATACGAATGACATTGCCGCCGGCGATGATCGTCGAGTAGATGTGGATCGGGAAGGCCGGAGTAGGCACCAGTACGGTATCGCCAGGCCCGATGAGAGCCAGGCATAGGTGTGAAATGCCTTCTTTGGAGCCGATAGTGCAGATGACCTCGGTTTCCGTGTCGAGCTCCACACCATAGTCGAGGCCGTAATACCGGGCGATTTCCCGACGGAGGTTGCGCAGGCCGGTAGCGATGGGATAGCGGTGGCTCTTGGGGTCCTGCACGACTTCGCAGAGCTTCTTGGTGACCACCTCAGGGGCCGGATCAGTGGGATTTCCCATCCCCAGATCGATCACGTCATGACCTTGGGCGCGTTTTTCCATCCGCATCTTGTTGATCATGCCAAACAGGTACGGTGGCAATTGCGACATCCGCTGGGCGAAGCGGACAACCAGCTCTTCGGGCATGTCATGGTCCTCCTGTATAAAAACTTTCCTTGTATTAATCATTGCTTATCGAATTACGAAGGGGTTGTCAATGAGAACAGCCAACCTTCCTGGGCTCTCTTTTTCCCGGAAAAGGAGGAGTTTTTCTTGCCCTGCCCCCCCTTTTTATGTCTTATTTACAAAAAGGATGGGGAACCTGTGTTGCTGATAACTGCTCGGTCAGCTTCAATCTGGCCTGGCTCCATTCCCTGGAGGAGATTCATGAATGGTAGACGATCACAGCTCCTGTTGTACCTTGCAGTGACTCTGACCGTAATCATAACCGGCCCGGAGGCTTTTGCCCAGGTGTCGGAGCAGACCGACGCACAGTCGTCGGAAGCTCCCAATGCGGCCGACGGAGCGAAACTCGCCCATGCCACCATGTGTGAACGGGTTGACAATCTCATGCCCACCCGTGCCGGGCTCGTTTTTTCCGTTTCTGCCGGCCAGGTTTGCTGCTTCACTTCCATCGATCCCGTGCCGCAACCCTCGCTCGTTTATCACCGCTGGTTCCACCGCGATCAGCTCAGCACCCAGACCAGGCTCAGGATTTACCCGCCTAAATGGGCGACCTACAGTGTCATTCAGTTGCGCGAAACGGACAAAGGCCCCTGGAGGGTGGAAGTCACCGACCAGAACGGGCGGGTCTTCCAGGTGCTCCGTTTCAGTATTGTTGACTAGTTTGCTTTTCTCCGGATGGTGATTCGTACCCATGGAACGGTTTCTTCAATTCTTTGCAACCATTCGCTGGCAGGACCTGGCGGACATCGTCGTCAACAGCTATATCCTGTTCCGCGTCTATGTCCTCTTTTATGGAACCAATGCCTTTCGCGTCCTGGTGGGGATTACTTCCCTCTGGATTCTCCAGGAAGTGGCCGCATCCCTGGGTCTGATCCTGACCAGCTGGGCGGTGCGAGGGATCACCACAGTGGCGGCGCTCATCATTATCGTCGTGTTCCGCAATGAGATTCGGTCAGCGCTTCAGGCCCGCAATCTGAAGGCTTTCTTCTGGGGATCTCCCGTAAGGGAACAGGCTATGCCGGTGGATATCGTGGTGCAAACGGTGTTTCAGATGGCCAAGAAACGCATCGGCGCCCTCCTCGTCTTTCCCGGTAAAGAAGAACTGGTCGAACACCTCCATGGGGGTCTGCTCTGGCATGGGACGGTATCCCAGGAGATGCTCCTGAGCATTTTCTGGCCAAATAACCCGGTCCATGACGGAGCCATCATCATCAGAGGGGACCAGATTGTCAAGGTTGGGGTGCTCCTGCCGTTATCCCAACGCCAGGACCTGCCATCCAATTACGGTACCCGCCATCGGGCTGCACTCGGTCTGGCCGAACGCAGCGATGCCTTGGTTCTGGCGGTTTCGGAGGAGCGCGGGAGTGTTACGGCCGCCAAGGCCAATACCCTCAAGTCTTTCAGTGAGCCACAGGAAGTGGCTCATCTGCTCAACCGTCATCTCAACATAAGCGACAGCCTCCCCACCAACCGCCGGAAACGTGAACGTCTGCGCTTGACAGTCGCCGCGATCCTCTCACTGCTGATCATGACCGGCATCTGGTTTGGTTTCACCCGGAGTCGGGATACCATTATCGCCTTGAATGTGCCGATAGAATATGTCAACCGTCCGGGTGGCTTTGAGATTTTGGATACTTCGACCGATGAAGCCCGTTTGCAGCTCTATGGTTCGAGTGCTTTGATCAAGTCGCTGCAGCCAGGGCAGGTGATGGTGCGGGTCGACCTCAGGAAAGCGGCGGAGGGGAACAACCTGTTCCCCATTACTCAGGACAATATCATCATGCCTCCTGGAGTGTTCCTCAACAAGGTCCACCCCCCCAATCTCGAGGTCAATCTGGATGTGCTCATCAGCAAGGAATTGCCGGTCCAGGTGGACTGGGCAGGCAAGCTTCCCGATCGTCTCAACCTGGTGAAAGTCAGCGTGGCACCGGAGAGTGTCAGTGTGGTCGGCGGCCGGCAGGTGCTGCAAGCTCTCAGCACCATCTACACAGCGCCGGTGCGTCTGGACGACCTGCTGAAGTCGGGAACCACAACGACCAGCCTCGTCCTGACGCCCCCCTCCCTCAAACTGATGTCCAGTGCCAGTGAAAAAATAACGGTCACCTATGTGCTGGAAGCAAAGGCCAACCAGGGAAGGAAATGACCCCAATGAATCCCCGGGCGATCCTGAATCAGGTCAGGGGGAAGGCACCGTTGCCTTGAGGGTTCTCGAATCAGTATGGGGCAGCCAGAGAGGAACCATTCTTTAAGGAAAAGATGATCCGGTTGGCTCGCTCTTCAAGTTCCGGGATCATCTCCACGAGGGCCTTGAGGGAAGTCAGGATCTTCTTCGTCTGCTGGCGGTGGGGTATATCCAAGGCGGGATGATCCAGGAAGTGAAGGATTTCCTCCAGTACCGCCATGTTGTCGGCTTTGAAATCGGTATAGGCCAGGCGGGGCCAGGCACTTCTGAGATCTGCCGGCAGATGCTCGATCCGGTGCGCAAGATCCTTATCCAATCCCACCCAGATAGCGCTTTCCAGCCGTTCCAGGAGCAGCCGGATCTCCGCCTCTTCCTTTTCCCAGGCGGTATCCGCTGAAAGCAGCCAGTACCACTTGGGAAGAATGCGGTTCTTCACCCATTTGTCACCCACGTGCGGCATGAGCGGCAGCCTAGCCAGCTGTTGCTGTTCATCCAACAGTTCCCTGGCCAATTCACCACAGCGATTGACGCCATTCAAGTGGGGCAGGCGCTCCTCGATGAGTTGACTGAGCCGGTTCAGGACAGACTTTTTGCAGGCCCGATCGGGAGCCGCCTTTTCCAGTTGCGCCTCCCACTGTTCCCGCAAGTAGCCAATTTCAGAGTTGATGGCGGAGAAGATGAATCCCAGCTTGACCAGCGTGTTCCGCATCTCGTGAGCGAGCACGTTGCAGCTTTGCAGGCGCTGGCGGTTTAAGGCGTCCTGAGCTTCAGAGAGGGTTTCGCGGATATGGAGGGAAAGGAGTTCCGTGCCCAGGGTACGGGAGAGCTTCTTGATGATCTTGGTACTGCGATCTCCCCGTTTGATCGTTCCCGGTTTGAAGTGGATTTTGATGACGGCTACCACAACATACTCGGAGTCAGTCCAGATTCGCCTGTTTTCAAAGTCCACAGGATACTCAGGCTGATTGTGCTGATCCCAATATAGGTCTGATTTTCTGACGAGAACGGGCTCCATGTGGTGGGAGTCTTCAATTTCTCCACCAATTTGCTTGCGGACACTGCGAACGTCTTCGTAGGGGTTGTCGGCGGTCCAGCTTTTCTGCTTTTCCACGCACCAGCCCATCGCTTCCTTCACTCGATCCGGCCGGTCATGATACTGGTCCCAACTCTTGCCGGGATCATTGTAGTCCGAAACTACCGGTAAGCCCCATTGAATGTCGTCGAACCCCGGCGTGCGAATCCCGGAGGTGACACGCACGGCCCGAAGCGCTGGCATCGGACCGATGCGATAGATGGTTCCTTTGGTGGCATTGGACAGGCAGAAAAGGATGTTTTCGATCATGCCCTTACAGGTTCTCTCGAGGACATCCGTGCTAATAATCACTGTGCCAACTCCCGCATGAAACTTGTCCTCACCCCGAACACTTCTTGCCCATTGCCGTTTCCCGCCCACCCCTGATGTATCAAATACCAGTTGCGCGGCCGGTTCAACCCCGTGGAGCGAAGGAGGAATCCTCTCAAACAATCCTGATCGGGTTGCGGGTTCCTCTCCCGTCACCCCTTGAAAGCAGATGGTGTTTTTGCATCAGTCCACTGTGTCTCCCAATTCTATGATGAATCCAGGGATTGTCAATCCTGATTTCACGCGTTGCTCACCTGCGTGAGGGGTGGGCGTGAATCCCGCTCCTCAACCAGCCCCTGAACCGCCCATCAGCAGCACCGGCAGAAAAGGTTCGGCAGAGAGGAGGAATCAGGCTTCAGTTCCGACCGTAAAGGCGGGTCATCCGGGCCACCCGCTGGGCCAGTTCCTGGGTCAGCTGGTCGGGACGCAGGCGCCAGCTCCAATTGCCCTGGGCCACTGACGGGACGTTCATGCGCGCATCTTCTCCGAGTCCCAGGATATCCTGCATGGGGAAGAGCACCGTGTTGCTTACGGACATCATTGCGAGCCTGATAAGCTCCCAATGGACTTCGGCTTCCACCACCTCGCGCCCGAGGTAGCGCGAAAGACGGGTTTTACCGCCTTCGTCGAGTTCCCTGTGAAACCATCCCCGGGTGGTGTTGTTGTCATGGGTGCCGGTGAAGACCACTGCGTCCCGCGTATGGTTGTGAGGAGCATAGGGATTGGAGGGAAGGTCTTCGCCGAACGCAAACTGCAGCACCTTCATCCCCGGCAGATCAAACTCAGCCATGACCTCTCGCACATCCGGCGTGATCACGCCCAGATCTTCGGCGATGAGAGGCAGACCGGGGAAGCGCCTGGCGATGGCCGAGAAGAAATCCTGGGCGGGTGCGGCTTCCCATTTCCCATGGATGGCGGTGGTTGCCCCGGCAGGAACCACCCAGTAGCCCACAAAGCCTCTGAAATGATCCAGCCGGATAGAGTCGAAGAGTTTCAGGTTATGTTCGATCCGCCTAAGCCACCATGCATAACCGGTCTCCTGCAGGATGTGCCACCGGTAGACCGGATTACCCCAAAGCTGGCCGGTGGCGCTGAAGTAATCCGGCGGTACCCCGGCCACTACCACCGGTTGCAGGGCTTCATCCAACTGGAAGATGCCCGGGTTGGCCCACACATCCGCACTCTCGTAATTCACATAGATCGGGAGATCGCCTATGACCTGAATCTGCCGCTCGTTGCAGTAGGCTTTGAGAGCTGCCCACTGCCTGAAAAAGAGATATTGAACCCATTTCCTTGCCTGGATGCTCTCGGCGAGCAGCTCTTGCCACTGCTGGCAATCGGCCGTGACCCTGTGTTTGATCCCTGCTGGCCAGGCGCCCCAAGGCAGGCCGCCGCTCTCCTCCTTAAAAGCATCGAACAGAGCGTAGTCGTCCAACCACCAGGACTGCTCACGGCAGAATGCCACAAAGTCCGGGTCAGTGCGCAGGTCGCGGCACTTGTCCCAGGCAGTCTGCAGCAGGGCTGTTTTGAAGCGTTGGGCTGCCTCGTAATCCACTCGCCTGGCGCTGAAAGAGGGAACATGGTCGAGGTCGGCGGGTACGAGAAAGCCGTCCTGTACCAGGAGGTCAGGGCTGATGAGGAGAGGATTGCCGGCGGCAGCCGAAGCCGAGGTGTAGGGAGAATTTCCGCTCAAAGGGGAAGTGGGAGCGAGTGGCAGGATCTGCCACAGGCTCTGCCCCGCCTCCGCCAGGAAATCCACAAAGCGGTAGGCACTCTCCCCCAGATCCCCCACGCCATAGCGTGAAGGAAGCGAAGTAACGTGGAGCAGAATACCGCTGCGTCGTCTATTCATACACCCACCTCCGCCCGCACCGGCGTTTTTTCAGGTAAGATCGAAGTCGCTTTCCACTTCTCCTGGTTTCGGCCGCACTTGTTCCTGTCGTACTTCCGACTTTTCTCGGCTCATCGCGAATTAGCGTGAGAGAAGTCATCTTGTCATTCCGAGGCCAAGGGCCGAGGAATCTCGATTCTTGAGGAAATTCAACTAGATTTCTCGCTACGCTCGGAATGACACCAAGGACATGACAGACCTTTTCCACGCAAATCCGCGATGAGCCCTTTTCTCTTGGTTCTGATTTCGTGGGCAGGGCTGCCGCGGAAACGTCAGAAACCGAGTCCGGTCCCGGAGGCGATTCCGGCTGGTCCGGTGGCGCTGCTGGTTCCTTTGGCGGTGCTTCACTCCTGAGAAACACCACTCCCAAGGGAGGCAGGACCAGGGGCAGCGACCAGGGACGGCCATGCGACGCGGTCGGCTCTGCCTTCATGCCCCCAAAGTTTCCGTGGCCGCTGCCGCCGTAGATGTTCGCGTCGCTGTTGAGGATTTCTTTCCAGAAACCGCCCCGGGGCACCCCCAACCGATATCGAAGTCTCGGCACCGGTGTGAAATTGGCGGCGATCAGGATCACGTCCCCCGTGCTCCTTCCTTTCCGGATGAAGCTGATGATGCTGTTATCGGCGTCACGGCAGTCGATCCACTCGAAGCCATCGTGCGTAAAATCCGCCTCATACAGGGCTGGTTCGGCTCGGTAAATAGCATTCAGGTGTTGCACCCACCTCTGAATCTGCTGATGGGAAGGATACTCGAGCAGGTGCCAGTCCAGGCTCTTCTCGTGATACCATTCATCCCACTGGCCCAGCTCAGCCCCCATGAACAGGAGCTTTTTGCCGGGATGACCGTACATGTAGCCGAACAGCAACCGCAGATTGGCGAAGCGCTGCCAGTCGTCCCCCGGCATTTGCCGAAGCAGGGAACCCTTGCCGTAGACCACCTCGTCATGGGACAACGGCAACACAAAGTTCTCGAAGAAAGCATACCAGATGCTGAAGGTGAGCTGGTTGTGATGATACTTGCGATGGACCGGTTCTTTCGCAAAATAATCGAGGGTATCGTGCATCCATCCCATGTTCCATTTCATTCCGAAGCCAAGTCCGCCGACGTAGGCAGGTCGTGATACCATCGGCCATGAGGTCGATTCCTCGGCAATGGTCTGTACGTCCGGATGGCGCTCATAGACAATCTCGTTGAGCCGCTGCAGAAAGCAAATGGCATCGAGATTCTCCTTGCCGCCGTGAACATTGGGAATCCATTCTCCCTCCTTCCGCGCATAATCCAGATAGAGCATGGAGGCTACGGCGTCGACCCGGAGTCCGTCGATGTGGTAGCGGTCGAGCCAGAACAGGGCACTGCTGATCAGGAATGATCGAACCTCGTAGCGGCCGTGGTTGAAGATGTAGCTTTTCCATTCGGGATGGAAGCCCTGCTTGGGGTCGGCATGCTCGAACAGATTGGTCCCGTCGAAGTACACCAGACCATGCTCGTCACTGGGAAAGTGAGAGGGGACCCAGTCAAGGATGACCCCGATGCCATGACGGTGCAGTTCCTCGACCAGGAACATGAAATCCTGAGGTGTGCCATACCGGGTGGTTGGAGCGAAATAGCCAGTCGTCTGATAACCCCATGAACCGAAAAAGGGATGCTCCATCACCGGCAGGAATTCCACGTGGGTGAAGCCCATCTCACTCAGGTAGGTAGGGAGCTGTGCGGCCAGTTCGCGATAGGTCAGCGGCCGGTTCTCCTC
>JAPXSS010000030.1:0-29253 GCA_033812955.1 Syntrophobacteraceae bacterium
ATAACGCCCCCCATGCCGCTGGAAAGGGGCGGGCCGGAAGAATATGGAAGAAATCAAAAACAGGGAAGTAGAAGGATTTTGCATGTGCAAAAGGAAGAAAAGACAATTGGCTGGTTTGGGCACCGATCAGCCTGGCCGACTTCGTCGCCGCTGGAAGTAGCTGACTTTTAGGCCGCTGTTAATAGGTGGCGACTTCAGCACTGGGCATGGGTTACGATAAGGCGGACCTCGGGTTCGTCATCCATTATCAGGCGCCGGGGTCCGTTGTAGCCTACTACCAGCAGGTCGGCCGGGCCGGGCGCGCCATCGATCATGCTCACGGGGTGCTGCTCTCCGGCCGGGAAGACGAGGAGATCCACGACTACTTCCGACGAACGGCATTTCCCGATGAGACTCACGTGAACAAAATCCTTGAGGTGCTGGAGGATTCGGACGGCCTTTCACTAACTGAATTGCAGGAAAGGGTGAACCTCACCCGGAGCCAGATTGACAAAGTCCTGAACCTCTTGCGCGTGGAAAATCCAGCCCCGGTTATCAGGCAAGGCAACCTTTGGTACAGGACCACCGAAGACTTCGCGATGGATCGTGACCGCATTACCTTCTTGACTGAGCAGCGCGCTTTGGAGTGGGCGGAGATGCAACGGTATATTGACCACTCTGGTTGCCTCATGGCCTTCCTGCGCCATGCCCTGGACGACCCTGATCACGCTCTTTGCGGCAAGTGTGCCAACTGCGATCCAGCAAATGCGCTCTCATCTGAGATTTCCCGCCAACTTGGTGCGCAAGCGACTGAGTTCCTTCGACATAGCGAGCTTCCCCTGGAGCTAAAAAAGCAAGTGCCGGCTGGAGCGTTTTCCCACTACACTTTTCAGGGAAGGCTGCGCAAAAAGAACCTGGACCTCACCGCGGAAACCGGACGCATCTTGTCGCGCTGGGGCGATGCGGGGTGGGGTGGACTGGTGGCGGCGGGAAAACATGCGGGCAGCTTCGACAATCGCTTGGTGAAAGCTACTGTTGAAATGATTCAGCAACGCTGGCTTCCTGATCCCGCCCCATGCTGGGTTACCTGCGTGCCTTCTTTGAGAAATCCGCATCTGGTTCCTGATTTTAGCCGAAGGGTCGCTTCCGCTCTGCGCATGCCATTCCTTGAGGTCGTACGCAAAGTGCGGCAGAACAGGCCCCAGAAATTGATGAACAATACCTTCCACCAGTGCCGCAACCTCGATGGTGTATTCGAGATTCATGGTGAGGTGCCACAAAGCCCGGTAATTTTGATCGACGATGTCGTTGATTCCCGCTGGACCCTTACGATCATCACCGCTCTATTGAGGCAAGCCGGCTCCGGTGCAGTATATCCTTTGGCTCTTGCCAACAGTACGACAGGGTAGAACTATGCAAACACTGAATACCGATACGCAGGCAATTCTTCTCTTTACCTCCCACTTTGGCAAGCCTGCCGGAGGAGAGCCAAAACCGCTCACGCCAACCGAATGGGGTCGGTTTGCTTCCTGGCTGAAAGGCCATAATGTCAGACCGGGGGAGTTATTGGCCGATGAGCTTTTCAAAGCCTTAGCGGATTGGCAGGATCGTACGATTTCGCTTGATCGGTTGCAGGCCCTTTTGAAGCGTGGTACCGCGCTAGCCATAGCAGTCGAAAATTGGCAGCGCGCCGGCATATGGATCATGACGCGATCCGATCTGGATTATCCGAGGAGACTGAAACAGCGCCTTGATGTTCAGGCACCACCGGTATTGTTCGGTTGCGGAAGCCGACGATTGCTCAATGCGGGCGGGATTGCCGTAGTCGGATCGCGCAAGGCAAATGAAGAAAATCTCTGTTTTGCCCGAACCCTGGGCCAAAAGATTGCAGCCTCAGGGATGACGGTCATTTCGGGGGGCGCCAAAGGAATAGACGAAGCGTCCATGCTCGGGACTTTGGAGGTAGAGGGAACAGTCGTTGGCGTTCTGGCGGACAGTCTGCTCCGGGCAGCTATCTCTCAGAAGTACCGCCAGGGCATCCGCCGGCAAAACCTCGTACTGGTCTCTCCTTTCAACCCCGAAGCAGGATTCAATGCCGGTAGCGCGATGGCCCGCAATAAATACATCTACTGCCTCTCCGATGCTGCGGTGGTCGTGGAATCGGGCAAGAGCGGGGGAACCTGGAACGGTGCTACGGAGAACCTGAGGAAAGGATGGGTTCGTTTGTGGGTCAAGCCATCGACTGGCCTGACTACCGGCAATGCGGAGCTGGTCCGACTGGGTGGACACTGGCTCTCGCATGATTTCCCTGAAAGGGCACAGGAAGAATTGTTTGTAGCGCAGGGAGTTGATGAGCTGAAATCCCAAGAATCAATAACAGGGGAAGTCTTCCCGGAAGCAACGGCGGAAATGGTCTCCGAACCCATGGCACCAATCGTCTCCGCGCATGCGCCAGCCAAAGATGACCAGCCAGGTATTGAGTCCTGGCAGAACTTGTCTCTCTACACACTCTTTTGCATGGAGCTCCGAAGCCTTTTGGCGGAACGGCCGCGGCAGCAGAAAGAACTTAGGGAGTTGTTCCCAGAATTAAATGGCAAGCAACTCCAAGACTGGCTGAATCAAGCTGTTAAAGACAGGCTCATCAACAAGCACAAGCGACCGGTGCTTTATGAGCTCGCCGCGCGTCAGCTTTCGATGCTGGGAGGGGATTAGAGAGTGCTTCGCCGTTTCAGTTCTCGCCGAACCGGAAGATACTTCAGGCAGCAGTAGAAGGTCCTGGTGCGGGGACTGGCCATCATCTCCTCAACGGTCTCGACCCACTGCTGATAGTGGGCGGTTTCCTTGTGCCGATCCGGCGCTTCGGCGTTGCGGTAGACCTCCACCAGCACAAACCGGGTGGGATCGTCCTGCTGCTGGATCACGTCGAACCGGGCGATCCCCGGTTCCTTGAGGCTGTTGCCGGCATTGGCGATGGTTGCTGCCCAAAACGCGTCGACGTGTTCGGGTTTGACGTGCACCTGCACCATCATGATGAACATGGCTACACCTCCTCGTGGTTTACAGTAACTCCTGTTTCCTCCGGACATCCGAAGCCCCATGAAGAATACTGCCCACCTCTCGCAACCCGCAACTTTTTACAGCAGTTTCCCCCACTGGAAGGCATTAGCGCTAATGCTCAGCCGTAGGCTCGGCTGAATCAATTCCGGGCCCTTGCGGGTAAAGGGAACATAGACCAGGCAAGGTTCCGTGTCAGTCGGTCCTGTCTTCAGCGCGGATCCCGTTCGATGATTTTTTGCTTCTCCTCGACGATTTTGAGCTCACTGTCGAACTTCTGAATTTTCCAGACGTTTTCCGCGCGGCCCGAGACCGTATGCCTCGCATTTTGCACCAGAAACCGGGAGTTGAATTTGGCGATCTTCACATCCGGCTGGTCGATCACGATGAGCACCACTTCACCCTCGAGCGAGGACCGGATCTGGTCCCAGTTCCGAAAGAAATATCCCTTGTCGCGGCGCAGAAACTCTTTGTCCACTACTCCTTTGAAATAGTAGTCAACCTGGTCTCCATAGCACGCCAGCGATCGTTCCAGGTCCTTGTCCTGGGTGGCTTCAAGGCATTCCCGGATGAAACTCACCACCTCCGCCCGGCTGATCGCCGCATAGGGGGAAGGCATCGGCTTACGCGGCTCAGGCGGGGCCTCACGGGAAGGTTTGGGGGGCTCCTCGGGTTCGCTCAGCGCCGCCGGGTCGGCAGTACTTGGTGAGGTCGTCGGCTTTTCCTCCCTGGCCAGGGCGGCACCGGCAGCATCCAGATCTGTCTGGCGGGTGTCTCCCGGCGACGCTTCGCGCTGCACCGCCGTCAGATCCACCAGAATCGGACGCCGGTCTCTGCCAAGTTCGGACTCGGTCGAGTAGGTGATCACGACCTCCTTGTTCCGCAGCCGCCTCGCGAGCCCGGAAAGCGCCTCGACCGTTTGTTTGTTCATGCCGGGATCCCAATAGAAGATCAGATTGGGAGCATAAACGCCGTATTTGTCAACATGGAGGACGGTCGTCTCGATCTGCTTCTCGGTTCTCACCGGTGGCGGGTCGCCGGCTATCGACTCCGTCTTCCCAAAACTCGCGGAGACGACCAGGAACATCCCCAGCCAAAACCAGGGCCTCCTTTTCATGGCGCTCTCTTCAGGTTGGAAGGATTGCTGTCACGCGCTGCGCGGTTCGAGATCGGAGAGCTGCGTGGCAAACCTTATGGCGAGGCCGCCCGGCCCTGCCAGAAGGAAATCCCGCAAGCCATAGCTCCGGTCAGCAAGCGGGCTGATCACTTTCAATCCCTTTTGCCGCGCAAGTTCCCAGTGACGATCCACGTCAGGAACCAGAATCCGCAGGTCGCCGAAGCGATAGGGCGGATTGGTCGGGCGACCCTGCTTTTCGACGAGAAACAAGAACGCCTCATCCCAGCAGAGTTCGACAAAGGTGCCTTCATCTCGCACCACGGTGAAGCCCAGCGACTGGTAAAAAGTCACGGCTTTTCCCACATCATCGACGAACAGAGCAGGCACCAGCTGCTCGCCGGGATTAACTGAACCCGCCATGATGAAGCGCTCCCCGCTTTAACCTTAGCTTGCCAGTTCCACTACTCTGGCGACCAGTTTTTCGATCCCCTGAGCAACCTCCTTGATACCGGGACCCAGCATGTAGGCAGGGGTCGAGATCAGCTTGTTGCCGGCATCGAGATGAATCATATCGACCGAACAGCTCTTGTGCCGGCCGCCCATGGCTTCAATGGCGGAAGCGGTGCCGGCATCGGTGCCGATGGTCACCTCAGGCTTCCGGTCCGCCAGGGCTTTGGTCAGGGTCGCCGGTGCGATGCAGATGGCCCCGATGGGCTTGCCGGCTGCGGCAAGATCGGTGAGGAGCCGCTTGACTTCCGGATGGACGGTGGCTTGCGGCCCTTTGAAAGCAAAATCACTCAGATTCTTGGCCGCTCCGAAGCCGCCGGGCATGATCAGCGCGTCGAGGTCTCCCGCCTGCACGTCTTTGAGATCCTTGATCTCGCCGCGGGCGATGCGGGCCGATTCCACCAGCACGTTCCGCGTTTCCGTGGTCACTTCCTGCGTCAGGTGATTGATCACATGCGCCTGTTCCACATTGGGTGCCATGCACACAATCTCTGCCCCCGCCCGGTCAAGCGCCAGCAGCGTCAACACCGCCTCATGAATTTCAGTTCCATCAAACACACCACATCCTGAAAGCAATACCCCAACCCTCGCCATAGTCGATCCTCCCTCTCTTGAATGATCCGCACAATCAACTTGTCTGTCGTTCACAAAACCACACCCCACGGGCCTGCTCAAGTCCTTTGCACCGAACCGACGCTGCCGCTCAGTCCTCGATCTGGAGCTGCCTGGAACGATCCCGCTTGAGGATGCTGCGCCGCCTCTTTTCGGCAAGCCGCTTCAGTTTGGCCATTCTGCTCACCCGGGTTTTCCTTCGGACAGGCTCCTGCTGTAGAGCGGTACGAAGGAGCTCGGCGAACCGCTCGCTCGCCGCCTCGCGATTGGCGGCCTGACTGCGAGTGTCCTGTGAGACGACGCGAAGCTCGCCCTCCTTGCTCACCCGACTCGCCAGACGTCTCAGGATGAGCACTTTCTGATCCTCTGACAGGCTCGGTGAGTTGACCACATCAAACCAAAGCGTGATGCGGGTATGTACGCGGTTGACATTTTGACCACCCGGCCCGCTGCTGAGGGATGCCGTGAATCGAAGTTCGTCCAGAGGGACAGCCAAGCCGTCGGTTATCTTCAGCATCGGTCTCCCCCTCCCCGTCAGATGCTGCGTCGGTACCCGCGCCATGGAAAGCAGTGACCGTTATTTGTGGTATGGGCATCTCGCCCGTGTATCTCACAGGCCGGAAGCCTGTGACACATCATGAGCGCCTGGACACTTATTCCTGGGGCACGGCAGTCAGTGTTCCAGGCGGTCCCGGATCAGTTTCCGCGCGAGCTTCAGGGCCTCATCGAGCTTTTCCGGGCGCGTTCCTCCGGCCTGTGCCATATCCGGCCGCCCTCCGCCACTGCCGCCCACTGCTTTGGCAATTTCCGCAATCAGCCGGCCCGCGTGCGCTCGTCCGGTGAGATCCGGCGTTACCCCGACGAGCAGGTAGACTTTGTCCTCGCGAGCGGCGCCGAGCACCATGACGCCGCTCTTGAGGCGGTCTTTGAACTGATCGTTCATTTCCCGCAGAACCCGAGGGTTGTCGGCGTCCACGCGGGCAATGAGGAGCTTGATCCCGTCAAGGTCTTCGGCCTGTTCCAGAAGGTCGGTCGAGCGTTTGGTGGTCATGGAGGCCTTCAGCGCCTCGAGTTCCCGTTCGAGCTCCTTTTGTTGAGTCAGCATTTTCTCGACCCGCTCCACAACCTCTCCCGGGCTGGTTTTGAGGAGTCCGGCCGTCTGCTGGAGGAGGCTCTGCTGCTGCCGCAGATAATCCAGGGCATGACGGCCCGTCAGGGCTTCGATCCTTCTCACACCGGCCGCTACACTGGTTTCCTGAACCAACACAAAGAGGCCGATGTCGCCGGTCTGGCGGGTATGGGTACCACCGCACAATTCCCGGCTGAAACCGGGGATTTCCACAAGACGCACCCGATCACCGTACTTTTCTTCGAACAGGGCCATGGCCCCCGTTTTGAGCGCCTCCTCGAGATCCATCTCGTGGACCTGGAGAACATGGTTGCGGCGAATCTCCACGTTGACGAGGCGCTCGATTTCAGCAATTTCGTCGGGGGTGAGCGCCGCAAAATGGGTGAAATCAAACCGGAGGCGGTCGGGAGCCACGTGGGAGCCGGATTGTTTCACATGGTCGCCGAGGACCCGGCGCAAAACTGCATGCAGGATATGGGTTGCCGTATGGTTGCGCTGGGTATCCTGTCGCAGCTCTTCCTCGACCTTAAGGTGAACCGGATCGCCGACGGCGAGTTTCCCTTCCGCCACCGTCCCCACATGGACGAAAAGACTGCCGGGCAGTTTCAAGGTTTCCTCAATCACCAGTTTCCCCGAAGAACCGACGATTTCACCCCGGTCTCCCACCTGCCCGCCCGCCTCGCCATAGAAGGGCGTTTCCCCGGTGACCACCTCAACCGCGGCGCCCGCTCCAACCTCTCCCACCATGACGCCATCCTGAATCACGGCAACAATTGATGAATCGGTTTCCAGGTCTTCGTAGCCTCGAAAAACCGTCGCCACCCCCTGACCCGCCAGCTGCCGGTAGGCTGCGGAAAGCTCCCGTTCACCGCTGCCTTTCCAGTACAGCCGGGATTGTTCCCGCTGCCGGTCCATGAGCTGGTTGAAGCCCGCCTCATCCACCTGAAAAGCCAGGTCTCTGGCCATATCGGTAATGATATCGATTGGAAACCCATAGGTGTCGTAGAGTTTGAAAATCAGGGCACCGGGAATGCAGCCAGCGCCTTCATCCTGGAGCCGCTTGATTTCATTCATGAGGAGCTTCAGGCCGAAATCGAGGGTATCGTTGAACCGTTCCTCCTCGTGCAGGATCACGCGGGTAATGTAATCGATATTTTCGAGCAGTTCGGGATAACTATCCTCCATGGCGTCCATCACCGCCACTGCCACTTCGCCGAGGAAAGGCCGGTTCAAACCCAGGAACCGCCCATGGCGCAGGGCGCGGCGAATGACCCGGCGCAGGACGTAACCTCTTCCTTCATTGCTGGGCAGCGCCCCGTCACCGATGAGAAAGGCCGCGGCGCGGCTGTGGTCGGCAATGACTTTCACGGAAACATCCTTTTCCGCACTCCCGCCATAATAGTAGCCGCTCAACTCACCGATTTTCGCCATCATGGGGGAGAAGAGATCGGTGTCATAGTTGGACGGCACCTTCTGGATCACCGCGGCGGTTCGTTCCAACCCCATCCCCGTATCGATGCTCGGTTTGGGAAGCGGTTCCAGGACTCCGCTAGGCTGACGGTTGAACTGCATGAAGACCAGGTTCCAGAGTTCCAGATAGCGGTCGCAATCACAGCCCGGCCGGCAATCGGGTTGGCCGCACCCCAGTTCCGGGCCCTGGTCGATGAGGACCTCCGAACACGGCCCACACGGCCCGGTGTCGCCCATGGCCCAGAAATTGTCCTTGGTGGGGAACGTCAGAATCCGTTCCGAAGGCAGATAGCGGGCCCAGAAGCTGCCTGCCTCATCATCGGGACCCAGCTTCATTCCCGGATCGCCTTCGTGAATGGTGGCGTAGAGCTTATCCTTGGGAAGCCCCAGCACCTCCGTCAGAAAATCCCACGCGTATTCAATGGCTTCCTTCTTGAAATAGTCTCCGAACGAAAAGTTTCCGAGCATCTCGAAAAACGTGTGATGCCTGGCGGTACGCCCCACGTTTTCCAGGTCGTTGTGTTTGCCACCAGCTCGCATACACTTTTGACTGCTGGTCGCACGATGATAGGGGCGCCGTTCTTCCCCGAGAAAAGTGCGCTTGAACTGCACCATTCCGGCGTTGGTGAAAAGCAGGCTGGGATCATCGTGAGGGATCACCGAGGAACTCTTTACGATGGTGTGTTCCCGGTCCTGGAAAAAACTCAGGTATCCTTTACGGATTTGTCCGGCTTTCATCCGACCGTTCTCCTCGCCTTGCCGGCAATCATCATTCAGAGGTTATGGGTTCCCCGGGCATGCCCGAAATCTTGATGTCGTGGAGCTGCCGAAGCTTCTGTTCGATTTCGCCAAGCAGGTCAGAGTGCTCCCGCAGGAAACCTTTAGTGTTCTCACGGCCCTGTCCCAGACGTTCTCCATTATAGGAATACCAGGTCCCGGCTTTGTCCACCAGGCCGCCATCCACGGCCAGATCCAGAATGTCACCCTCCCTGGAAATTCCCCGTCCATAGACGATGTCAAATTCCACTTCCTTGAAGGGTGGTGCGATCTTGTTTTTCACGACCTTCACCCGGGTCCGATTGCCGACGATGTCCTGTCCTTCCTTGATCGGTCCGATGCGGCGGATATCGAGGCGCATGGTGGCGTAGAATTTCAGGGCATTACCGCCCGTGGTAGTTTCCGGCGAACCGTACATGGTCCCGATCTTCATCCGAATCTGGTTGATGAACACGACGCACGTCTTGGACTTGCTGATGGCTGAAACCAGCTTACGCAAGGCCTGTGACATCAATCTCGCCTGGAGACCCACATGCGGATCGCCCATTTCCCCTTCGATCTCCGCCTTTGGGACCAAGGCCGCCACCGAATCGATCACGATCACGTCAATGGCATTGCTCCGGACGAGGATTTCAGCAATTTCAAGGGCCTGTTCACCAAAATCGGGCTGGCTGATCAGCAGATCCTCTACAACGACGCCGACCTTCCGTCCGTAATTGACATCCAGGGCGTGTTCCGCATCAATAAAAGCCGCCAACCCGCCGCGCTTCTGCGCCTCAGCGATGATGTGCAGGGCAAGGGTGGTTTTTCCCGAAGACTCCGGCCCAAAGATCTCGACAATCCGCCCACGAGCCACCCCCCCAATCCCGAGGGCCAGATCGAGCGACAGACAGCCGCTGGAAATAACTGGGATTTCAACCGGATGAGCGCCTTCCCCGAGACGCATGATCGCGCCTTTGCCACACATCCTTTCAATCTGGGACACCGCTACATCGATGGCCTTTTGACGATCATCTACCGACGACATGGTTGCCTTTCCTTTCATGGCGAGGGAGTTGGCAGCAAACAGACGATCCCGGAAAATAGGGAAGTCCTTCTTCGAACTCGCTTCATCTCACCGGTGAGGGTAAGATATCGGCAAGACTCAAAGATCACTCAGCCGCCGCCACTTCACCAGTGAGTCTTTTCCGGAACAGGGGAGTGTAACGGGCACCTTCCGGCCTCAACTCGCTCTTATACAGTACCAGCTCCGTGACGTCAAAAGCTTCCGCCGTGAAGTCCTGCCGCTGGAGCAGCAGCTCCTGAAGCAGGTGCAGATGGTGCCGACCTTTCACCCTGCCAAGGGTAAGATGAGGTTTGAACGCTCGCTGTTCCCGTTTGTAACCCAGCTGCGCCATAGCCTCTTCCACGGCCTGCTGGAGCCTGTTCAAAGCGGTGCCGTCGGCCTGCAGCCCCACCCAGATCACCCGCATCTGCTGAAGGGTTGGAAAAGCGCCACAGCCAGTTACGGTGAGACGAAACGAGGGGGTTTGGTAAGCAACCTGTTCGAGACTCTGCTGGATATCCGGGATGCGCTCACTCGCCACATCTCCCAGGAATTTGAGGGTCAGATGAATCCTCTCGGGTTTAACCCAGGTCACAGAGGCCCGCGCCTCCTGCAGCTCCCTGCCGAACGCGCCCAGTGCCTCCTGCAGGCGGGGAGGCAGATCGATGGCAATAAAGCTCCGAACCATCTACAAATTCCTCCATAAGAGGATCAGCGCCGCTTGGGCTGTGCGTTCCTGGATGAGTTCCCGAGAGCCGCTGAAATGGTATTCCACCACCACTTCCCGGTCCGGTGTGGCACAGGCGATGAAAACCGTGCCGACCGGCTTGCCGTCACTGCCGCCGCTGGGACCGGCAATACCGGTCGTCGCCAAAGCGGCTTCGACCCCGGCTTCCGCCCGGATGCCCCGGACCATCGCCCGCGCTGTCTCTTCGCTGACCGCGCCATGACGGGCAAGGACGTCCGCCCCCACCTTGAGCAGATCCACTTTGGCTTGATTGCTGTAGGCGACCACTCCTCTTTCAAAATAGTCCGAGGACCCGGCAACCAGCGTTATCTTCCGGGCCACCAGCCCCCCGGTACAGGATTCGGCCAGCGCCACCCGCCACTTCCGCGCTCTCAGGCGGGTGCCAACGGCACGTTCCAGGGTTTCGCCGTTTCTCCCAATGAGATGCTCCCGGCCAATCACCCCGATAATTTGTTCTTCGACCTCCGCTACACGGCACTCAGCCTCCGCCACACTTTCCGCAGCAGCCATGAGCGTCAGTCTGACTTCGGCATCGTGCGGCAGATAGCCGATTTCAACCCCAGCGTGAGAAAGCTCGAGGGTCTTGATCCGCCGGTTCAATTCCGACTCAAAAAACCCCTCGATGTGAAGAACCTCTTTGACCTGCAGCAAGCGCTCAGGGAAACGCCTTGCCAGTTCCGGCAGGACAAACTCTGCCACGAGGCTCTTCATTTCGTGCGGTACCCCCGGGAGAAAAAAGCATGGTATATTCTGATGCTCGAGAAAATAGCCAGCCATCCCAACTCCCAATTTTACCGCTCCTTCCGGCATGTGAGCCATCTTGGCCACCTGTTCAGTCCAGGGCCGCTTCTGGCTGGTAACACGCTCACGCAGCCATTTAGCGTAGCCGGGATCAAGAACCAGGTTACGGTTAAAGGCGCACGCCACCGCGTCATTGGTACGATCATCGTCGGTCGGGCCGAGGCCTCCTGTGACGATCAGAAAAGCCGATTCCTGGTGGCATCGCGTAAGCGCTTTAACAATCTCGTCTTCATCATCACCCACCGTGACCATCCGGTCGAGCCGAAACCCTTCAGCCCGGAGCTCGAGCGCAATATGATGAGCATTGCCATTGGGAATGTCGCCAAACAGGATCTCATCCCCGATGGTAATCAGTGCGCCCCTGATCGATCTCAGTTCCTTTGCCATGTCTTTCCTTTACTCCATTTGCTTCCCGAGAAAGAGGAGTTCATCATACACCTCGCGCAGGGGTCGTCCCAACTCGACGGCAAGACGCCGGCAGGCTTCATATTCCGGGATCACCCGGGTGCGACCGTCAGGCAGGAAGACCCGTTTTACCTCACACGCTCCGTAGGGCGTCTCGATCACCTCCAGCGCCCGTTTGAGCTCCACCCGTTTGACTTCCTGAATGCGCATCCCGAGGGTAGTGGTCTCCTGAAAAACCAGTTCGACCACCCGAGATTCAACGTCCGGTTCAGCCAAAACCTGCAGGATGACACCCGGCCGCTGCTTTTTCATCTGCACCGGGATCATGCTGACGTCTAACACCCCCAGTGCAAACAGCCGGTGCATGAGGTGACCGTAGAACTCGGGATTCATATCATCCACATTGGTTTCCAGCAAGATCAGGCGCCTCGTCTCCCATCTCCCGCCTACCGCACCGACCATGATTCTGAGCAGGTTGGGCGGATCCACCGCCGGATCCTGGCCAACCCCGTACCCAGTAGCTTCCAGGGTCATCTCCGGAACAGGACCGTAGGCCTTCGCCAGCGAAGCCAATAACGCTGCCCCGGTAGGCGTCACGAGTTCACGGGCAGCCGTGCTGCCACAAATCGGCACGCCCTGCAGGAGGTACGCGGTAGCCGGCGCCGGAAGAGGCAAAACCCCGTGATGGGTTTTCACAAAGCCTCGACCCACCGGAACCGGAGAAGACTGGACCTGGTCCACCTGCAACCAGTTCAGGCAGATCACCGCCCCGGCAATATCCACAATGGAATCAACCGACCCAACTTCATGAAAGTGCACCTCGGACACCGGTACTCCATGGACCCTGGACTCAGCCCTGGCAAGGATCTCAAAAACATCCAGGACCTTCTCCTGAACCGTTTTCGCCAATTCACTGCTCCGAATCACGTCCTGTATCCGATGGAATGCTCGCGCTGACTGCGCCTTGACCTCGACCAACATCCGGGTACCCACAATCGCTCCGCGCACCTCTTTTGCCGCGCGGAGCGAGTAACCGGTAAGGGGGATCTTTCTCAGCTCCCGCTCCAGGATTTCGAGCGGCACGCCAAGATCCAGCAATGCCCCCAACACCATATCCCCACTGATTCCGGAAAAGCAGTCAAAATACGCTATGCGCATCGTCCAATCGCTCCAACCCGCGTTCCTGACGGTCACTCAAGATGAACACCTCTCTGGGGTTTATACCATGGCCACAGTCACCATTGTCCACTTCAGTGCAATTACCGGTCAAGAACTTGTGCAGATCTTGTCGATAACCTGCTGAACCGTCCAGAAGACGAAGCCATTGCACACCTGATGTTCTCACCCTGTAATATTACATAGTGAATAATAACCAATAGTTATTATTCTTTTTGACATTTGAACAGCGCTTTATTAAGATTTTTATCTTTAGAGCCTCTTGTAAAAGTCATATTCAGGTAGTGGCATTGACTGAAAAGCAAGATTCATCAACGATCCTGTGGTAAAGTGCTGACGACAGAAACGGCATTCGCCTACGGGAGGCGCCAATGAAGTTCGGACAAGGAATATCATGATTGTTGGGAAATCTTCAAAGCTGTTTGTTCCCTCAATTTGGCATCTTTGAACCTGGGAGACACATCTGGAATCTCAGTCACTAACACTTTTGCAAGAGGCTCTGTAGTAAAGATATTTTCAATTCTAACTCTCCACTCGGGAACTCAACATGAAAATCCAGATTGAAACGGCACTACTTAGCGGGGTTCTCCAAAAAGTCATCAACATCACGGAAAAGAAAACCAACATCCCGATTCTTTCGAACATCCTCATCAAGACCCTGAACCCGGATCGACTGGAAATCTCAGCCACCGATCTGGAAATAAGCGTTCGCACCGAAATCAAGGCTCAGTTCGAAGTATCCGGGATGACAACGGTTTCAGCGCGAAAGCTGTTGGATGTGATCCGTGAATTGCCCTATCAGACGGTCACCCTGGAAGACCAGGCGGACAGCAGGCTGCTGGTCCATGCCGGGCGTGCCCGATTTGAACTGCAAACGATCCCGCCAGAGGACTTTCCTCATGTGAATTTTCATGAAAACGCCGAGTTTGTGCGCTGTGACACTTCGCTCTTGCGAACTGCCCTCGAAAAGACGCTATACGGAGTTCCATCGGATGACGATCATTTCAGTGTGGCCGGCCTCTATTGGCATTCCACCGGAGCCGACCACTGCAGGGTGGTGTCCTGCGATGGACACCGCCTGACCTACTTCGACCTTCCGGGAGCATCTTCCGCCCCCCTGGACCTTGAGAACGGCATCATTGTGCCACGTAAGGGAGCGCAGGAGATCATCCGTCTCCTGGAAAAGGAAGAAGAGGCTTTTCTGTCGCGTGACGAGAACTGCCTGATCCTCAAAGGCGCCAACACCATCCTGAGTATTCAGTTGCTCGACACCGCTTTTCCAGAGTATCAACTGATCATACCCGATGAAAGGCCTTTTTCGATTGAACTCGGCTGGGAAGAATTTCTCGCGGCGCTCAAAAGGATGGCCGTACTGACTAACCCCCGGTGGCGACATGTTCGGTTCACCGTCAAGGAAAACCTTCTGGAACTCAGCGCGGGAGACCCCGAAATCGGTAATGCTGATGATGCCCTGGATGTGGAGTACCATGGCGAAGAATTCACGATTGCCTTCAACGTGAAATACCTTCTCGAAACCATGCAGAGCATCGAGAGTGGCAAAGTTCGGTTTGAGTGGCTGGATGCCTTTCACGGGGGAGTCTTTGTAGGTCCCGATGATCCAAACTATTTCAGCCTGATCATGCCGATGATCGTCTCGTGAAGGGAAAGGCACTCGAAGCCAACACGAGCTTTCCTGTCTGGTACGAAAAATCGTTGAAAAATCCTGAAAAATAGAGTATATTCCTGTTTTAAAAAGCTAATCCAGCTCTATCTACGGGACTGTACGGGTCACCTGGGTTGGTCCTGGTCTAACAGCCGCGAGGCAATCCCGGCGAATAATGAGTGAGGGGGTCAGTCATGACCGAATTGAGTAGTACTGCCAATAGCAATGAAAGCCAATATACCGCCCAGCGGATCACCGTCCTGGAAGGACTCAGCGCCGTGCGCAAGCGTCCTTCCATGTATGTTGGAAACGTTTCCACCGAGGGTCTTCATCATCTTGTCTATGAGGTTGTTGATAACAGTATCGACGAAGCCCTGGCAGGGTTTTGTACGCATATAAAGATTCAACTGCACGTTGATGGCTCGGTGAGTGTAGAAGACAATGGCCGGGGCATCCCGGTGGACCTGCACGAGAAAGAAAACCTCCCGGCGGTTGAAGTGGTGATGACCAAGCTGCATGCCGGAGGAAAGTTTGATGATAGCAGCTACAAGGTCTCGGGGGGACTGCATGGCGTGGGCGTGTCAGTGGTGAACGCCCTCAGCGAGTCGCTCCAGGTGGAAATCCGGCGTGATGGTAAAATCTACTATCAGCGCTACGAACGAGGAGAAGCCAAGACCCCTTTGATCATCAAGGGGGAGACTGCGCGTCGTGGTACCAGGGTGGTCTTCAAACCGGACCCGATCATTTTCACCGAGACCGAAGTCAGTTTTGAGATTCTCGCCCAGCGCATGCGGGAACTTGCATTTTTGAATCGCGGGGTACGGATCGACCTTACCGATGATCGAATTCCCAAGGAGCGCAGTTACTGCTACGAGGGCGGGCTGGTGTCCTTCATCGAATACCTGAACAAGAACAAGGAACCCCTCCATCCGGAAGTCATCCACATTGCAGGTGAGCGGCAGAATGTCGGGATCGAGACGGCGATCCAATACAACAACACGTATAGCGAGAAGATCTTCACTTTTGCCAACAATATCAACACGAACGAAGGTGGTGCCCACTTGGCGGGGTTCAAAGCCGGCTTGACCCGTTCCATCAAGCAGTATGCTGTGCAGGCCAAGATGGCCAAGAGCGATCTGGATAAACTGATTGGGGACGACGTGCGCGAAGGGCTGACTGCGGTGGTCAGTGTTAAGCTTTCCCAGCCTCAGTTTGAAGGCCAGACCAAGACCAAGCTCGGCAACAGCGAAGTGAAGGGGTTGGTGGAAAATCTGCTGTACGATAAGCTTTCCACTTTCTTTGAAGAGAATCCAAGAGTTATAAAGATCATCCTGGACAAGGTGCTGGAGGCGGCGCGTGCGCGGGAGGCGGCACGTCGCGCCAAGGAACTGACGCGCCGGAAGGGGATTCTGAGTGAACATTCACTGCCCGGAAAGCTGGCGGACTGCCAGGAACGTGACCCGGCAAAGAGTGAAATTTTCATTGTCGAGGGGGATTCGGCCGGAGGGTCTGCCAAGCAGGGCCGCGACCGCAAATTTCAGGCGATCCTGCCGTTGCGCGGCAAGATCCTCAATGTAGAAAAATCGCGTTTCGACAAGATGCTCGAGAATCAGGAAATTCGAACCATGATTTCGGCGCTGGGTACCGGGATCGGAAAGGACGAGTACAACCCGGACCGGCTCCGCTATCACAAGACCATCATCATGACCGATGCCGATGTGGATGGAGCTCACATCCGCACGCTGCTGCTGACCTTTTTCTTCCGAATGATGCCGGAGTTGATCGAACGGGGCCATCTGTTCATAGCCCAGCCGCCTCTGTATCGGGTGGCGGTTGGGAAGCAGGAGAGCTACGTGAAAGACGATGAGGGCCTCAACAGCTACGTTCTTTCCCGAGCGGTAGAAAAAAAGGAGGTCTATCTGGGCGGCTCGGATCAGCCTCTTTCTCGAACCCAGCTCATCCAGTTGTTGAAGACGTTCTCGCGATATGAAGAATTTCTCGATCGTCAGGCGGGAAAGGGCATCCCGAAGGGCCTGATCGAGGACCTTTTGAGAATCCACAGTCAGCGTAGACTGGAGTCATCGGAACAGGGTGATGCTGCGCTGGTGCTGCAGGAAGAGCTGGCAAATGCTGGCTACGAGGTCATATCGGCAGGAGAGGGTGAAGAGCCTGGGGACTACGAGCTGGTTTTAGCTGCTGCAGAATCTAACGGACCGGGGACCATCCAGGTGGGGCATGAGTTCTTTCAATCGATGGTGTTTCGGAAACTCCTGGAACTCTACCATGCTCTGGAGGTTCTCCAGCAGATGCCGTGCGTAGTCCGCAGCGGCCAGACGGAACAGGGTTTTACGACTCCCCGGGAGATATTTCAGGCATTGATGGACGACGGCAAGAGGGGACTCAACATCCAACGCTATAAAGGGCTTGGGGAGATGAACCCCGGCCAGCTCTGGGAAACGACGATGGATCCGGAAAAGCGAACCCTGTTACAGGTGCGGATCGAAGACCAGTACCTGGCCGATGAGCTCTTCACCACCTTGATGGGGGATCGTGTCGAACCGCGCCGCGACTTTATTCAGGTCAATGCGCTCGATTTTCGAGAACTCGATATCTGACGGCCCGGTCCCCCACACCTGCCGACACTGAGGAAACACCAGCATGGATCCAAGAACAATCAATATCGAAGACGAGATCAAGCTTTCTTATCTCGATTATGCAATGAGCGTTATCATCGGTCGTGCCATTCCCGATGTGCGTGATGGCTTGAAACCGGTTCATCGCCGTATCCTCTTTGCCATGCATGAACTGCGCAATGACTTCAACAAGCCGTACAAGAAGTCGGCACGTATTGTGGGTGATGTCATCGGTAAGTACCATCCTCATGGCGATGCCGCGGTCTACGATGCCCTGGTGCGGATGGCACAATCCTTTTCCATGCGCTATGCGCTCATTGACGGGCAAGGCAACTTCGGCTCGGTGGACGGTGACCCTCCGGCTGCCATGCGGTATACCGAAATCCGCATGCACCGGCTTGGCCATGAATTCCTCCGAGACATTGAAAAGGAAACTGTCCTTTTCCAGCCAAACTACGACAACACCCTTCTGGAGCCCCTGGTGGTGCCGACCCGGGTTCCCAACCTGCTGCTCAACGGTTCTTCAGGGATTGCCGTCGGGATGGCGACCAATATCCCGCCTCACAATCTGCGGGAGCTCTGTGAAGGGCTCATGGCCCTGCTCGACGATCCGGAAATCACCGTAGTCGGACTCATGCGGTATATTCAGGGGCCCGATTTTCCGACTGCCGGTTTCATCTGCGGATGTGAAGGAATCAGGGAGGCCTACGAAACCGGTCGGGGTACGATTAAGATGCGGGCCCGCATTGAAGTCGAGGAATCGGGTCGGCGCAGCCACCTCATTGTCACGGAACTTCCCTACCAGGTGAACAAGGCTAGGTTGCTCGAACGCATCGCCGAGCTGGTAAAGCAGAAGAAGATTGAAGGCATTCAGGACATTCGCGACGAATCCGATCGCGAAGGCATGAGAATCGTCCTCACCCTCAGGCAGGGGGATGAACCGAAGGTCATCGAGAATCAGCTCTACAAACACACCCCGCTCGAAAACAGCTTTGGAGTCATCCTGCTGGCCGTGGTGGACAACAAGCCCGAAGTTCTCAACCTGAAGGAGGTGCTCCGGAAATTCCTCGACTTCCGACGGCAGGTCGTCATCCGTCGCACCCAATATGAGCTCAATCAAGCGGAGAAACGGGCTCACCTCCTGGAAGGGTTGAAGCGGGCGCTGGACCATCTCGATGAAGTGATCGAGCTGATCCGCGCTGCGGCCAACCCCCAGGAGGCCAGAGCGCAACTCATGTCCCGCTTCGAGTTCAGTGAGGACCAAGCGCAGGCCATCCTCGAGATGCGACTGCAGCGCCTGACCGGGCTCGAACGGGACAAGATTATTGAGGAATATTATCAAATACTTAAGGAAATGGAAAGGTTAAGACAGATTCTCTCCTCGGCCGCCTTGGTCGATCAGGTCATTCGGGAAGAACTGCAGGAATTGGTGACCCAGTTTGGGGATGTGCGCAAGACTGAAATCATAGCCGAGGCTGGAGACATCTGTATCGAGGATCTGATTGCGAACGAGGAGATGGTGGTCACCATCTCGCAGGCAGGTTATGTGAAGCGGACGCCGCTCTCCATCTACCGCAGCCAGAAACGTGGAGGCAGGGGCAGGAGTGGGATGAGCACCCGTGAGGAGGATCTGGTTACCAGCGTCTTCACTGCCTCTGCCCATGATTATCTCTTGGTTTTCACCAACCGGGGCCAGGTTTTCTGGTTGAAGGTGTACGAGATCCCCGAAGTCGGACCATCGGCGTTAGGCAAGGCTATCGTCAATCTGCTGGCCCTGCAGCCGCAGGAAAAGATCCAGGCTATTTTGCCGGTGAAGGATTTTAAGGATGGCCAATATGTCGTCATGGCGACCCGGAACGGGATTGTCAAGAAGACCGATCTCACTGCCTATGCCAATCCCCGGGCAACCGGCATCCGGGCCATCAATCTCGATGAGGATGATGAACTGATCGCGGTGCGGATCACCGACGGTGAGCGTGATCTGTTCCTGATGAGCAGATCGGGGAAATCAATCCGCGTTTCGGAGAAGCAATTCCGCCCCTTGGGACGGGTCAGCCGCGGCATCCGGGGCATGAACCTGGATGGCAGTGAATTGGTGGGAATGGACGTCATCGATGCCGGGAAGAGCATTCTGGTGATTACCGAAAAGGGCTTTGGCAAGCGTACCCCCGAGGAGGCCTACCGCTGCCAGAGCCGTGGCGGCAAGGGGGTTTTGAACGTCCGAGTGACGGAGAAAAACGGTGACGTCGTAGGATTTCGCCAGGTGGGTGAGGAAGAGGAGATCCTGATCATTACCAACCGGGGACGTCTGATCCGGATGCCTGCGGGGCAGGTGAGCAAAATCGGGCGCGTGACCCAGGGAGTTAAGCTGATGGCACTGGATGAGGGGGAACAGGTCATGGACCTGGCTATCTCGGCGGAACCGGATGATACCAAAGAGGAAGCGGAGAATTGATGGAAGTCGTCGGTTCGGTTGGGGTTGTGGGAGCAGGCAGTTGGGGTACCACCATAAGCCAGCATTTAGCCGCCAAAGGATATCGGGTTGACTTGTGGGTTTACGAGGACGACCTCTGCCGGACCATGCGTGAAACCCGTGAAAACAACATCTATCTGCCGGGTTTTCAGCTTCACGACAACCTTGTCCCACATGCGCAACTGGAACGGGTGGTACGGGGCCATGAGCTGATCGTGATGGTAGTGCCGTCGCATGTTTATCGTCAAACCGTCGTTCAGATGCGTCCCCATCTCGAGCAAGGCACGGTGATCGTCAGTGCCACCAAGGGGATCGAAAATGGAACCCTGCTGCTGATGTCGGATATTTGGCAAGAACTGCAGCCGTCGTCATCGTTCGTCCGGGTGCTGTCGCTTTCCGGTCCCTCCTTTGCGAAGGAAGTCATCTGCCAGACGCCGACGGCGATTGTGGTTGCCGGTGAGGATCTGGAGGTCGCCCGGCGGGTTCAGCGAACCTTCTCGACGAACACCTTTCGGGTCTATACCAGTTTTGACCGGAAGGGCGTGGAACTTGCCGGGGCACTGAAGAATGTTATTGCCATAGCGGCCGGTATCAGCGATGGTCTGGGTTTTGGGCATAATACCCGGGCGGCCCTGATCACCCGTGGCCTGGCCGAAATGTCACGCTTGGGAGTGAAGATGGGAGCCCATGCTTTGACCTTTTCAGGCTTGTCCGGGATCGGTGATCTACTCTTGACCTGTACCGGGGATTTGAGCCGCAATCGCCAAGTGGGCCTGAAGCTGGGTCAGGGTCGCCGGATTGATGAGATCCTCGCGGAAATGCAGATGGTGGCGGAAGGAGTCAAAACGGCTCAGTCGGTCCATTTCCTGGCCGAGCGGATGGGTGTTGAGATGCCCATTTCGGAACAGGTTTACCAGGTGATCCACGCCGGCAAGCATCCTCAAACGGCCGTGCGGGAGCTGATGGAGCGCAGTCTAAAACAAGAATTGGAGATTGCCTGAACGGCAATCGCAGAGCCTCGAGGGATTATGTCACAGCTTTTGATGGCGAGCGTCCTGGAACGGGTCCGAGAGAAGAAAGAGAGTTACCGGCGCTACAACTTTGAACGGCTGCAGGAGGAGGCATTTGCCACCTTCTTCGACCTGGCACAAGAGCATACCACGATCGATGCCCTCTATCAGATCTGCGTGGCGGTCCCCAAGGAATTCTTTGGACTCGAAAGCCGCCTGTATGTGATCGACAGCCGGACTTCCCGTCTTGAAAAGGTATGCAGCACCGATACGGGCCTTATTCCGATGGAGGAACGGTTTGGTGTGGAGCTGCCGCTTGCCGAGAGCTCCTATCAAACGGATGACGCATGGATTCTGCCGATCAGGGGCAACCAGGCGCTGACCAAGTGGATTCCCTATCTGGACCAGCGTCAGATCCTGGGATTGTTTGAAATCTATCCCAAAGACAAGGTTGACGAAAAAGGACACTTCTTCCTGGAGAAGTTGACGAACCGCATCGGCTATAACCTCCATCAGAAGCTGCTCATCCAGCAGAATATCAACCACATCAAATTCATCAATCAACTGGTTTCCGATATCGAACATAACGTCATCTCGCCCAACATCTACTACAAGCTTTTTCTCCTTCGGCTGAACAAATTGATTACCGAATTTGACCGTAT
The DNA here is from genome assembly GCA_033812955.1 of Syntrophobacteraceae bacterium. GTDB lineage: Bacteria > Desulfobacterota > Syntrophobacteria > Syntrophobacterales > Syntrophobacteraceae > JADGQM01. Next base: position 21,262 of record JAPXSS010000030.1, read on the forward strand.
CAGGGACCGGATTCGGGGGTTCATCCTCTCTCCTCAAAATGGCAACAAGGTCCTGTCCAAAGAATTGGATGAACTCTATCATGCGTTAAGTGAGAACAGTGAGCGGCTGGGTGAAGAAGCACGCGCCTTCACCAAACATTACGAGCACACCAGTCTCTTTCTGGAAACCCTTCTTCGCCGTGACCATTTCCTGAAGGGTACCTATGTACTGCGAAAACAGTCCTGCAACTTCCGGACGGAAATCATTGAACCGCTCCTCGAGCGCTACCTGCCACTTTTCAAGAAGAAGGAGATTGTCGTTGACAACAGCCTGGACGAAGTGCCGGATGAACAGATCACGCTTTATGTGGACAAGGGATTGATATCTCAGGTTTTTGACAATCTGTTTGCCAATGCCCTGAAATACACTCAGGAGGTGGAGGATCAACTCGGAAACAAGATTAAGCTACTTTCCTACAATCGCCAAATCCTCAAAGACGTTTTCGGTCCGGACATCGGGGGGGTGAAGTTTAATTTCTTCACCACGGGCAAACCGCTGCCCGAGAGCGAAGCCCACAGAGTTTTTGAAGAAGGATATCGGGCATCGGCATCCGGCGCGGAACATGGCAGTGGGCATGGGCTCAATTTCGTGCGCAATGTGGTAGAAATCCACGGTGGCCAAGTGGGGTGTGAACCTCAGTGTTACGGTAATCTGTTCTACTTCGTGCTGCCCCTCAAGAATGAGCAAACAGGCAATGTCTGAGCTTTCGACCCTACCTGCCAACCCTGATAAATACGGTGATTCTCACAGCAGAATACAGGCTTTGCCCTATTTATGAATGAAGAGCCATGTAATATTGGGTCGTATCAGACGCCACGCCTCTCACCCTTTTTTTGAGTCGGGCAACGCCTTCGTTGCCCGACTTTTTTTGTTGTGGTCTGGAGGACAGGGCACGAGTGCTCTAAAATCAGGATGGAAAGAGGGCGTGCCCTCATCTGTGGGCTTCTCCAACCCTGGCTGGATGTTGGTGCTGTGTCGCAGCAGGCAGCAAACGAAGAAAAGCCCGTTGCTTTCAGGCGGGGAGGGTGAGGTTCATGGCCATGAGCTTCTTGCTCATTTCGAAGATGACTTCCATCTTGTGGGGCGAGATGACCTTGGCCACAACCCCCAGACCGAACTGGGGGTGAATGATCAACATGCCTTCAAGATACATTTCCGCCAACTGGTAGGGCGGGACATTCTCTCGGCTGGCTTCGAGAAGGAGCTGCCGCCAGTCATCATCGGTCTTGGGCCGCGATACTCCTTTGTAGAGTACCGATGGCACAAGGTCTTCCTCGTCTTCTCCTTCTTCGAGCAGAAGATCTTCATCGGCCGCAAAATCCAGCTCATCCTGCTGGTCGTATTCGAGACTGCCATCATCGTCAAATTCTTCGATGATCGGACTGTCTTCCATGTTTTTATTCGGCATAATTGTTCTCCATCACTGTTCTTTGCTCTGACAAAAACTCCGTGTATTAGAAGTCAGGGCGAAGGTCAAGAATTTTCAAACAGACATCTTTCGGCCGTCGCTCAAAATGACTTCTGCGGAGTGGGACCATTTCCTGTTGACAACCGACGGCAGATCCATTAGGGTCATGCCCGCGCATTGAGGAGGATCTTGCGGTTATTGCTGAAGCAGTATTCTTCGTGGACGAGGCAAACGAGGGTTGGACTGAATCTGATTGCGCGCTGCCCACCGCCACCGTCAGTTTCCGCGTCTCATTTCTTATCATCTGCATTCGTTCCATAATCAGTTTATCGAGATGTTCAGTATTCGCGTTAATGCCATTTTGAGTTGAGAAGGGGGTGACAGAGGGTCTGGCATAACTGACTTATATTATTATCAAAAACAACGAAAACAGGGCGGTCAATCGGGACGCGGCAAAAGGGAGGTCAAAGATGCCCTACGATGCAACGCAGTTGAAGGACTGGCAGATTTCTGAGGCAGCAGAAAAGAACATGCCCACCCCGTGGGAGTGGCAGGAAAAGCTCGGGTTAAGAAAGGAAGAGATTTTGCCCATGGGGCGCCTCTGCAAGCTCGACTTTCTCAAGATCATGGAGCGCCTGAAGGACCAGCCCGACGGGAAGTATATCGAGGTGACGGCCATTACCCCAACGCCCTTGGGAGAGGGTAAGAGCACCACCTCGTGCGGGCTTATGGAAGGGCTGGGAATGCGCAACGTCAATGTCGGCGGTTGTTTGCGGCAGCCTTCAGGCGGGCCCACCATGAATGTCAAAGGAACTGCCGCCGGCGGGGGCAATTCGCTGCTCATCCCCATGACCGAATTTTCCATGGGGTTGACCGGTGATATCAACGATATCATGAATGCGCACAATTTGGCGATGGTGGCTCTTACGGCCCGGATGCAGCACGAGCGGAACTACACCGACGAGCAGTTGCAGCGGCTCACCCGGATGCGTCGTTTGCAGATCGATCCCACCCGGGTCGAAATGGGCTGGGTCATGGATTTCTGCGCTCAGTCGCTACGCAACATCGTAATCGGCATGGGCGGTCGCATGGACGGCTACATGATGCAATCCAAATTCGGGATTGCCGTCAGCTCCGAACTGATGGCGATTCTGTCGATCGTGAGAGACCTGGCGGACCTGAAGGAACGCTTGAACAACATCACCGTAGCTTTTGACCGGCGCGGCAATCCCGTGACAACCGGCGATCTGGAAGTGGGAAATGCCATGACCGCCTGGATGCGCAATACCATCAATCCTACCCTCATGTGTACCGCCGAGTATCAGCCTTGCATGGTTCATGCCGGACCCTTTGCCAACATCGCCGTCGGTCAGTCTTCCATCATTGCCGACCGGATCGGCCTTAAGATGTTCGACTATCATGTCACCGAAAGCGGGTTTGCGGCGGATATCGGATTTGAGAAGTTCTGGAATGTCAAATGCCGCTACAGTGGTCTGAAGCCGCATGTGTCCGTGCTCACGACGACCATTCGCGCTCTCAAGATGCACGGCGGCGGGCCCAAAGTAGTGGCGGGTATTCCCCTCCCCGAGGCCTACATCAAGGAAGACCTGAAGCTGCTCGAAAAGGGCATTCCCAATATGGTCCACCACATCAACACGATCCGGAAATCTGGGATCAATCCGGTGGTCTGCATCAATGTATTCCATACCGACTCCAGGGATGAAATTGCCCTGGTGCGGAAGCACGCCGAAGCCGCGGGGGCACGGTGCGCGATGTCCGAGCATTGGGCCAAGGGAGGCGAAGGGGCCCTCGAATTTGCCGATGCGGTGATGGATGCCTGCAACGAAGAGAACGAATTCAGATTCCTGTATCCTGTGGAGATGAAACTGAGAGACCGAGTGGCAACGATAGCCCGGGAAGTCTACGGTGCCGACGGAGTTGCCTGGACTCCCGAAGCTGAAGCGAAGGCCAAGATGCTGGAGGGGGATTCCAAGTATGATGACTACACCACCATGATGGTGAAGACCCATCTCAGTCTTACCCACGATCCCACCGTGAAAGGGGTGCCCAAAGGCTGGATCCTGCCCATCCGTGATGTGCTGATTTATTCCGGCGCCAAGTTCCTCTGTCCTTGTGCCGGTGCCATCAGCCTGATGCCCGGGACCTCCTCCGACCCCGCGTTTCGTCGCGTGGATGTGGATGTCAAGACCGGCAAGGTGATGGGATTGTTCTAACTCAAGTGCGGCAAGCTGTTAAGCCACGGAGTCCTGCAGGCCGGCTTGGCGGCGAGTACGGTTTGCATAGGTTGGTGGTGCCGGGGGCGGGTTCCTACCTGCCCTTACGGCGATTTCATGGGCAAGATTTCGGGGAAGGCGGGGCAGACCTTCTCTCGCTTTTGGAAGGAGCAGCGACGATGCCAGCCAAACTGATCAAAGGGGCCGAGGTGGCCAAAGAAATCCGGGCTGAACTGAAGGCTGAAGTGGAACGGTTGCAGGCCAAACATGGGATAGTCCCTGGACTTGTAACGATTCTGGTGGGTGAAAACCCTGCTTCCCAGAGCTATGTCAGGGGGAAACAAAAGACTGCCCATGAACTGGGCTTTTACTCTGTTCAGGACAATCAACCCGCCGACCTGAGTGAAGAGAAGCTCCTTCAGCTGGTCGACCAATATAACAAAGACCCGAAGATCCACGGCATTCTGGTACAGTTGCCATTGCCGAAACACATCAACGAAAACCGGGTCCTGCTGGCCATCGATCCGAGCAAGGACGTGGACGCTTTCCATCCGGTCAATGTAGGAAAGCTCCTGATCGGCGAGCCTGATTACCTGCCCTGTACCCCGGCAGGGATTCAGGAACTGCTGGTGCGCTCCGGGGTCGAACTGGCCGGGGCCGAAGTGGTTGTGGTGGGGCGTTCCAATATCGTGGGCAAACCGATTGCGGCCATTCTCATGCAGAAGGCCAAAGGCGCCAATGCGACGGTTACCGTGGTTCACACCCGGACGAAGGATGTCAAGTATCACACGTCGCGCGCGGATGTCCTGATTGTAGCGGCGGGGGTCAAGGAATATGTGAAAGGGGATATGATCAAGCCTGGCGCCGTAGTGATCGACGTAGGAGTAAACGACGTTGGTGTGACCGCCGATGGGAAAAGAATCCTCAAGGGCGATGTGGCGTTTGATGAGGCAGTGGAAATCGCCAGTGCCATCACTCCCGTCCCCGGCGGAGTCGGCCCCATGACCATCACCATGCTCATGAAGAACACCGTCAAAGCCTGCAAGGTGCACAACCACATCACCGATTGAACCAGCGGAACCTCGATGCAAGAAACCGACCTCCAGACCTGCGGGGGCCGCTCGCCGCTGCAGGTCGCTTTTTCAGTCAGCCGTTCGGCATGATCCTGTGCTTCCCACGGTGTCAGCCAATCGATCCCAGCCAGCTCATGGTGATCCGGGCAACGCATCGTTTGCAGTGGTTCTACTCAGCGGGGGCGTTGTCCCGCAACGCTCACCGTTTTCCCAGGGTCGAGGGAGGCAGCCTTTTGCTGACCTATGAGGTTAGCAGCAAGAGGCAGAGAAGATATGGCAGGGCAAGGAACAAGGAAGGACTGACTGGAGAAGGCGGGGATTCGAACCGCCAGGAACTCTGATACGGCTTCCCCAATCCGAAAAAGAACGCGGCCACGAGGACCCCCATCGGCCGCCAGCGACCGAGGATAAGGGCCGCAATGGCGAGATACCCCGTCCCTGGATCAGCTGTTCGACAAACTGCGACAGTTCACCAATGGCAAGATAGGCGCCCCCAAGGCCTGCCAGGGTGCCGCTCATGCAGACCGCCAGAAAATGGAGAGGTCCTACTGCCACGCCCGCGGCTCGGGTGTTCGAGGATCACCAGGCTTGACGATCCCTCCAAAACCCGGCACAGAGCCACCTTCTGCATGTTGCTGCCGGACAGGCTGCTCAGAGGCTCGTCCAGGGAGGCGTGGACGACGTTATTCCGGTCAAGGTACTCCGCCGCTCGCTGTTTAGTGACTTTCGGCTCCACCATCCCTGTCTTGCTTGCCGGGAGCCATACCTGGAGCCCCTCGCAACTGTAGGCGTTAGGATAAATTCGGTTCATCGCGGATTAACGTGAGAGAAGCCATCTTGTCATTCCGAGGCCAAGGGCCGAGGAATATCGATTCTTGAGGCAATTCAACTAGATTCCTCGCTACGCTCGGAATGACACCAAGGACATGACAGGCCTTTTCCACGCAAATCCGCGATGAGCCATAAATTCTTATCCGCCTGTTGGCAATTGGATTTGGGAAAATCAATTTGACTTCCCGTTGCGCTTTTCTTTATGGTGCACCATTTGTTGGCTGCCATGCAAGGAAGCAGGAGTGACCGGAGCCGGAGAGAACGCGGGCAGCATCCCGGAAGAGAGGGTTGTGCGGCAATGGCCAGATTTCATCTTGGCGAATGGGTCCTGCTGACCGGCCAGAAAGGCAAGAAATGGCTGGTGAAGGTTGAGGATGCTCCTTTTTCCTGCCACCTTGGGGTGGTTTCCATGCAGGAGGTCATTGGCAGAGAAGAAGGGGACTGTCTGGAAACCCACAAAGGGGCCAAGCTCTTCCTGTTCCGCCCGACCCTGGAAGAGTACATCTTCACCATGGACCGACCGACGCAAATCATCTACCCGAAGGACCTGAGCGCCATGGTCTTCTATGGCGACATTCGCCCGGGGGACACGGTTCTCGAATCGGGGATCGGCTCGGGAGCACTGGCGCTGGCCTTGCTTAAAGCGATGGGCGAGCAGGGCCGACTCATTTCGGTGGAAAAGCGGCTGCGTTTTGCCCAGCAGGCCCGCGAGAATATCTGTAAATTCTTCGGATACCACCCACCCAACCATCACCTCATCCTCGCCGATATTCAAGATTTTATCCTGAAGACCATGGTTGATCGAGTCTTTCTTGATCTGCCTGAACCCTGGCATTGCATCCGCTCGTTGGCACCCCTCCTGCGCCGGGGCGGGCTGCTGGTCAGTCTGAGCCCCAATGTCGGCCAAATCCAGTTGGTCTATAAAGAACTTAAAACCCATGGCTTTGCCAATATCAGGTCTTTTGAACTCCTGAAGCGTGATTGGCTCATCGACGAACGGCGCGCGCGTCCCATCGATCGGATGGTTGCCCACACCGGTTTCATCACGGTAGCGAAGAAGACTCCCCTCCTCGTTGACCTCGATGCCCAGTCTGGCGAATAGAGCAGGGCCCGCGGGTGCCTCCCTTCACAGAGTCGCCCTCAGTGTTCCAGCAGTTTCCCGAGAACCGCTTCGAGCTGTTCCGGACGGAGTTCATCATAGTCCATCACCCGGCCAATCTGCACAGGCAGGATAAAATGCAACCGCCCCCGGATGTGCTTCTTATCGGTCTGCATGGCCCGCAGCAGGGCTGCCGGCGAAAAGCCCGGAGGGATCCGTACGGGGAGTTCCCAGGTCCGGCACAGGGTTTCCAGGCGCGTCAGGCTCTCCTCTGCCAGGTTCCCCAGCGACACCGCCAGGTTTGCCGCCGCTACCAGACCGATGGCGACAGCGTCACCGTGTCGGATTTGATAGTTGCTGAGTCTTTCGAGGGCATGTCCCACCGTGTGGCCTAAATTGAGAACCCGGCGGTGACCAGCTTCCTTTTCATCCAGCTGCACCACCTCAGCCTTGAGACGGCAGCAGGCGGTGACGACCTGGCAGAGTGCCTCGCGTTCCCGGTGCCGGAGTTCGCCAGGGTGAGCTTCCAGGTAATGCCAGAGATTTGCATCGCCCAGCATAGCGGTCTTGATGACTTCCGCCATGCCCTGGCGGAATTCTTCGGGCGGGAGCGTCTCGAGGAATTGCAGGTTCATCCAAATGAGCTGCGGCTGCTGAAAAGCGCCCAGTAGGTTCTTTCCCTGTTCCAGATCGACCCCGGTCTTTCCGCCGACGCTGCTGTCAACCTGGGCCAAAAGCGTTGTGGGAACCTGGATATGGGGAATGCCGCGCAACAGGATGGCCGCCAGAAACCCCACCACATCGCCCGTCACCCCCCCGCCCACGGCGATCAGGGCACTGCCCCGGTCGGCCCCGCGTTCGAGCAGGTCTCCCGCCAGACGTTCCACCATGGTGAGCCTTTTATTGGCTTCCGAGGCCGGGAAGCGAATGATGTGGGCCGGAGCGATGGTGGGAAAGGACGGGCCCTCCAGGCGTTCCCGCCAGAGGGTGAAGACCGTTTCGTCCCAGATCCAGTAGGCGACGCGGCCTTGCAGGCAGGATTCGAGGGTGGTCGGAAAGGCACCGTCTCCATCGCGGTCAATGACCAGATGAGATGAAAAAGGCGGTGTTCCCGGCAGGTCAAGGACAAGTTTCAGGGTCATGAGGTTTCTGCTCCCGGCAAATGAGAGGCGTGGCGGTCCCTCCCGGGCAAATCGGGTCAGAAGTGACTGGAGGGTTCTGCGAACAGCAGCCTGTGCAGCCCCCGCAGGCGGAACCCTCGGTGCGGTAAGCACGCACGAAATAACGCCTGTCTCTTATACACATCT
>JAPXSS010000031.1:0-28936 GCA_033812955.1 Syntrophobacteraceae bacterium
ATCATGCATCAACCTTTAAATCACTGGATCTCGGATGCCTTTCTGACCTCTGAAGCTCCCAATCTAGCTCTTACGTCAGGTCAGCAAATACAAAACACGGGGTTTCCGGATGGACACTAGTCTCAGCGCGCGTATCCCAAAGCGAGGCAGAATCAATCATTGTCGGCTTTCGGTCAGCGTTACCGAGACGAGCCCTGGAGGTAAGCCTGGATTTTTGCTTGCCTTTCATGTTTCTCCCACATATGCTGGGAACATGGTAAAGGGACGCGGTTCTCTTTCCATAACCTGGCTCCCGATGCCATAAACAGGCGGCACTGCCATCCCACATGTTGGGGTTTGGTTCAAGACGATTATTCACCTTGGTAAGCCGCTCCGGTCGTATCGTGGCTGAGCGGCCTCCGGTGCGTATGGATCATAAGCTTTCTGATCGTGCAGGTCTGGATCGGCAGCCTGCTGCGATGACAGCAAAGCTGGTACTGCGGGTAACGGCTGAACACCACGCGGTCATCGCCTGTTCACACCTTGACGCTTGAGAAGGATCTCCGGGAGGTTCATTTTGACCACAGTGCATGGGGCCGAATGAACATCAAGGAACGAATCGCAGATCTGGTCCGGGACCCGAAGACACAATTACCGACCCTGCCCGTGGTATTGAGTAATATCATGAAGATCGCGAGCAGCGAAACGGCATCGGCGTCGGTCCTGGCCGATTTCATCGGCAGAGACCAGGCCATGGCCAACAAGGTCCTCAGGCTGGCCAATTCAGCCTATTTCAGATCGTCCAGGCAGGTTGATTCGATCATGCGCGCCATAGTAGTGATCGGATTCAACGAAATAGTCAGCCTGACCATTGGGATGGGGGTCTTTTCCTCGCTTTCCAGATCCAATCTGCACGGACTGTTGGACATGAACGGTCTGTGGCTCCACGCCATCGGCTGCAGTTTTGCCGCCAGGAGGCTGTTGCGGAGGTTGCTTGCAAACCATGCGGGCACGCGAAAAGCCTTTGCGAAAAATGCATTTGGGGAAGAACAGCTGTTTCTGAGTGCTTTATTGCACGACGTGGGCAAGGTGATCTTTGCTGTCTATTTTCCGGAAGAATATCAGAAGGTGCTGCGGGAAACTGCCAGTGCCCAAGTCCCGCTGTACCAGAAAGAAAGAGAATTACTGGGCCTCGATCACGCTCGAATCGCCGGGATGCTCATGGATCGCTGGAATTTCCCCGAGGGCATTTCGCTGCCATGCACCTACCATCATAGCCCCACCGCCTGCCATGAGCCGCACCAGACGGGTGCCATGGTGCTGCAACTGGCTAGCTTCATCTGTCACATTGCTCAGATCGGTCACAGCGGCAACCCAAAGCCAGCCTTTTCAATCGCTGTGCGGGATGGGCTGGCCTTGACCACCGATGACATCAAAATGGAGATTGAATCCCTGAAGGCACAGCGCACCGCCGTCGAAGAGTTTCTCACCGCCATCAGATGAGAGTGAGCCATTGAAATGCCGGAAAATAAGGTTCGCGCCGTGGAATTCGAAAATCAGCTCCTCCAGACACAGCTGAAAAAGATCGGGGATCGCTATGAGGAGAAAATCTTTGAGCTCTCGGCGGTTAAGGAAGTCGCCCTGTCGCTGCTGAGCACCAGCGATTTCAGGCAAACCTGTATAAATATCCTCGAAGTCATCACTAGGAACACGATTGTTCAGAACTGCTCGATCATGCTCATCGATCCGGATACGAACCAGCTCTTCCTGGTAGCCGCCGACGGCTCGGAACGGGAAGCATACGTGGTCGATGCTCGTCAGGTCATTTCTAAGGAAGGGATCCGATACTGCTGCAAGATCGGTGAGGGTACTGCCGGGAAAGCGGCTCTGACCCAGGAACCGATCCTTTTGGAGGATGTCGCGGACGAGCCTGGCTACGCCTTTGGCAGCAGCTCCCCGGGCACCATCGGCAGCCTCCTGTCACTGCCCCTGGTGGCGGCAGAGGCCTCAATCGGAGTGGTGAACCTCTGTCACGCCCGAAGAGGTATTTTTTCTCCGGACCAGATCAATTTATTGAGCATCCTGGTCCAGTATATGGCTTTGTCGATTCGCACTGCCATCGGCTACGAAAAACTCAAGTATTCGGAGGATCAATACCGGACCGTGACCGAGAGTTCCTATGACGGCATTGCGGTTCTCGGCAATGGCATCCATGTCTATACGAATCCCGCCTATCAGAAGATTACCGGGTACACCAAGGAAGAGCTCCAGGCCATGCCATTCGCCATGCTGGTGGACAGCGCTGGTGCCGATAACGATCATGAAACCGTTGCTGCCATCCTCCAGGGGAAAGTCCCCCAGTATCATCTGGGCATCAGTATTTTGGGAAAGAACGGGAGCAAGATCGAGCTCGAGATCAACTCCTCACCGATCACCCACAACGGCAGGGACGCCGTCCTCATTTCCGCACGCGATCTCACCATTCGCAAACAGCTGGAAAGACAAATCCAGCATGCTCAAAAGATGGAAGCAGTCGGAACCCTGGCGGGAGGCATGGCCCACGAATTCAAGAACGTCCTGCAGCTCATCCTGGGGCTTACCGAATTGCTGTTGAGTGACAAGACCGAACATCATCCCGATTACCTGAGATTGTCCCAGGTCCTTGGTTCCGTTGAGCGTGCCAATCAAATGATCTATCAGTTGCTGACGTTCAGTCGGAGAATAGAAAGCACGCTCAAGCAGGTGAACCTCAATGACCTGCTGAAGCGACTCGTTGAGCTCCTCAGGAACACCATGCCTCGGATGATCGACATCCGTCTCGAGCTGTGCCCCGACCTGTATGCCATCAAGGCAGACCCGGCGCAGATCGAGCAGGTCATCACCAATCTGTGCATCAATGCCAGGGATGCCATGCCGGAAGGGGGAGAGCTGGTGCTGGCAACCAAACGCATGGTCTTTGACGAGGCCTTCTGCAAGAACCACCTGGGGGCAACTCCCGGCGAGTATTCATGCTTGAGCATTTCCGATGGCGGGACCGGCATGGATGCCGAGACCCAGGCACACCTCTTTGAGCCGTTCTTCACTACCAAGGTAGTCGGCCACGGCACCGGACTGGGCCTCTCAATCGTCTACGGCATTGTCAAGAACCATGGGGGATATATCGCTTGTGACAGTAGACCAGGCCAGGGAACCACTTTCTTCGTCCACTTCCCGGCTGTGAAAGCAGTGTCCGAGAGAGAGGGTATTGATCCTCCGGTACCGCAGCAGCTCCTGGGGGGCAGCGAGACTCTTCTGTTGGTGGATGACGAGGAATTGATCCTTGACAGTGTTCGAGACCTCCTGGAACCCTATGGGTATAAGGTATTCACAGCAAGCCAGGGAGAACAGGCAATTGCCTTGCTTCACAACAACAAGGACCTGAAGGTCGATTTGATCCTCCTGGATCTCAATATGCCCGGTATGGGTGGAGAAAGAACCGTCGAAGAACTGCGCAAAGCTCACCCCACCGTCAAGATCCTCATAACCAGCGGCTATCCTGTTCGCGGAGAACGAAGGAAGCTGATCGAGGAGGGAGCCAGTGCCTTTCTCGCCAAGCCATACAAACTGAAGGATCTGCTCACGAAACTGCGCGAGGTGCTGGGGACCCCATAGCACCGCACTACAGAAACAGGTATCCACCCTCCTTTCATCATACCGGCGGCAGCCGGTATCCAGATAACTTATGGATTCCGGCCAAAACCGGTACCACGCCGGAATGACGAGGCGATAACCTCTATTGCGATTGGCTTGATAAGAGGAGTCCAGCGCCAGGTCACCAGTTCCTCTCAAGCGTCGTGTCTGCCGGTCTTCTCGTCAGGAGAAAGCCGGTGTCACCGCGTTTCTGGTGTCCTCAGGTCTCCTCAGAATGATAGTCCTTTGCCCTGAGCGAAGAGAGTAACGCGCTTGCAGAGCATACTCCACACAGTCCAGAAGGTCCTGCAGCTTAAAGGGCTTGGCCACACAAGCGACCGCGCCGAGGGCAAGGGCCTTCCTTCTGAGGCGGGAAGTGGTTTGGCCGCTGATGAGGATAAAGGAATTGTCGGGCCAGTTCCGCACTACCTGCCTCAACAGCTCCAGACCGTTGCGGGATGGCATATTGAAATCCGATATGGTCAGGTCGAACCTCTGCCTACGCAGATGCACACAAGCCTGCGCAACGCTTTTGGCAAGGGTGCACTCATGGCCCTGACCCGAGAGAAACTCGGCGACAATGCCTCGCGTCACTTCATCATCATCTACAACCAGGATTCGGGCCATCCATTCCCCCCTTCGGGTTTTCAGCAGGGACAGCATCGGAGGCGGGTTCCGCCCTGGCCGATCAGGCTGTTACCTTCCTGCTGAAGATGTGCAGGCTGCCATGAATCGCCCTGCAATTAGCAAATCATGGCACCCGAGTTGCTAAGCAACAAGCGTTCCAGACCTGAGCTCGTGCGTCCTGACACGGGATACCGGGGGGAATCGTGACGCTGGTGGGCTCTCCTCCAAGGCCTGAAGTGTAGGCAAAACCCTACACCTCAAGGGGCAAAAGCCTGCACTGGGTGGAAAATCGCCGCCAGCCCCCGACATGGTTTGGGGGTTACGCCAGCAGTGGGAGGCTCAAAGAGGGCAGGCTTTATTATGGCAACAGATCCGCTCCAGATTTCCAGGTCGCGTCCGCTCATCATCGGCCACCGGGGCTACCCGACCCGATTTCCGGAAAACACCCTTGCATCCTTCGAGGGGGCCATCCTCGCTGGCTGTGACATGATCGAACTGGACGTCACGTTGACCAGAGACCGTAAGGTGATCGTCATCCATGACGATACCCTCGATCGCACGACCAACGGCAAAGGACCGGTCAGGTTTCACCGTCTGGAGGAAATCAGGCGATTGGATGCCGGCAGTTGGTTTGACCCACGCTTTGCAATGGAGCGCATTCCGGAACTGGGCGAGGTGCTCGAGCTCACCGGAAACCGGTGCCTGGTGAATATCGAAATCAAGGCGAGTGCCTATGAAGCAAGCGGACCGCCCGATACCGTCGAGCACCAGGTTGTGGAGCTGGTGAAAGGCAGCGGGACCATGGAGTGGGTGATCGTCTCCAGCTTCGATTGGCGCATGCTCCAGCGCATTGCGGCGATGGAACACCCCCCGGCTCTCGCCGGCATCTCCAACCATGGCGCCGACCGGAAGATGCTCGACCGGCTTCTTGCCCTAGGGGCCTTCTCCTGGCATCCGCGGTTCAGCGCTCTCACCCCCGCTCAGGTAGCCCTGGTGCACGCAGCCAATATCAGGGTTTTTCCCTGGACCATCACAACCCGCAAAGAAGCCGAAAAGCTCCTCGCCATGAGGGTCGACGGCCTCATCTGCAACGACCCCGAGGTGCTGAGAAATCTCAACCCGAGTTGATGCGCACCCACATAATCCAACCGCCCTTGATGCTGAATCCCTGAAGCTGATAGTCAGGGATTTATGGGAGCGATCCCGCTACGGCATTTTTTGCCAATCGAACCTTGTCATGGCGCGAACGGCGGCATGGGTCTTGGGGCCAAGATTCTTTTGGCAGGCCACATCGTTATGGTTCATCACGGATGGGAAACAGCCAATGCTCCTGGCCTATTTTTTCGAGGCCAGTGAAGCCGATCTTGTGGATTAGCTCCCCATCGCAATATCGCGGCTACTGCCGTGAGCCTGGCTTGATATGACCTTGTGGATCACTTCGCTAAGTTTTTCAATCCCATAGGGCTTGATGACAACTCCGTCGAAGCCGTGTTGCGCAAAATCCGCCATGATGGGATCATTGGAGTAACCGCTCGAAACGATCGCTTTCACCTTCGGATCGATTTTCCGCACTTCCTTGATGACCTCTTTTCCTCCATTGCCTCCAGGAATGGTCAAGTCCATGATCACGGCTGCAAAAGGTTTGCCGGATAGGCTCGCCTGCTTGATCGCTGCAATGGCTTCGGGGCCGTCTTTGGCCAGATGCACCTCATACTGGAGATGCCTGAGCATATCCCCTGCCATGTCCCTGATCATTTCCTCATCATCCATGATCAGAATCTTACCCCGTCCCGCAACGGGCACCGGCCTGGCTTCGGTCGCCTTCGGGAGTTCCCGCTTGGAAGCCGGGAGGTAAATCTTGAAAATGGCACCAGCATCTGGGTGGGACTCGGCCATAATGTGTCCGCCATGCTTTCTAATAATGGAGTGGGAGGTGGCGAGTCCGAGCCCGTTACCCGTCGTCTTGGTCGTGAAGTAGGGATCGAATATTTTGCTCAGGTGTTCTTGGGGAATACCCGTTCCGCGATCCCGAATGGCAATCAGGACGTACCTGCCCGAGCGGAGGGGGATGCTATCGGCGCTGTCGAGCAGCTTGTTCTCTGCAACCAGCTCGACAATTCCCCCGTCCGTCATCGCTTCTTTGGCATTGATCATCATGTTGTTAAGAACCTGGCTGATCTGGCCAACATCCGCCTCCACCGGCCAGAGGTCCTCTGCTACGGATAGGTTGCACAGCACGTTTGAACCCCGCAGGGCGAAGTCGCATGAGTCTCGAATGACACTGACCAGCGAGGTCGTTTCCTTGACGGGAAGTCCCCCCTTGGAGAACGTCAACAACTGGGAAGTCAAATCCCGGGCTCTCATCACAGCTTTCTCGGTGGTTTCGAGCCAGACTGAAATCCTGTCCCCCGGCTTCGTATTCATCTTGGCCAGGGAAACATTCCCCAAAATGGCGCTCAGAATATTATTGAAATCGTGAGCGATACCCCCGGCGAGGAGATTGATCGCCTCCAGCTTTCGGACCCGAAGGATCTCCTCTTCCATTCGCTTCTGTTGGGTCAGATCCTTGATAACACACAAGAGCGCTCTGATTCCGTCAAACTCCACGTATTTCAGCCCAAGTTGCGCCGGAAAAACTCCTCCTGCTTCACGTTTGACAAACATCTGCCGAGATGTGACCTCGGCAGAAAACAAGTCGGCGGGAGGCAGCGATGGGTCCGTTTCCGCTTCTGATATAAGTAGGTCCATAATGGAC
Organism: Syntrophobacteraceae bacterium; assembly: GCA_033812955.1. GTDB lineage: Bacteria > Desulfobacterota > Syntrophobacteria > Syntrophobacterales > Syntrophobacteraceae > JADGQM01. The sequence continues at coordinate 7,031 of JAPXSS010000031.1, forward strand.
ATTTGCGACATCTCATCCCTCGAATACTGCATCAGGTTTTCCGCTGCAAGATTACAGTCCAGAATGTGTCCCTCCACGCTTAGGAGAAGGACAGCATCGGGCAGGAACTCAAACAGGACCTGAAATTTCCGGTTGCTTTCCAGCATCGCCGTTTCCGCCGCACGCCGTAACAGGAGTTCCTTCTTCAACTCTTCGTTGCTCTGAGCCAACTCGGCAGTCTTGGCACTCACCCGTTGCCGCAAGAGGAGATTTGCCCCGACAAGCAGAACCAGAAACCCTCCCCCAAAGGACAATCCCCAAAGGACCCAGAGAGGCAGCCGGAACTCCTGGGACTGGCCAAAAAGCTGGTTGAGGAGAGTATGATATACAGAATGGGGCTCCCTTTTCAGGGCATGGAGATGATAGTCCAGTGTGGCTACCAGTTCTTCCTTCCGGTCCTTGGCGACAGCAAAACGGAGCTCAATGGGGGCAAAGATAATAGGAGTACGGAATACTTTCTCCCCTGCCTCCAGGGACATGGCATGTAAACGGTCAACGACGCCGACGTCAATCCAGCCGTTTTGCAGGGCTTTAAAGATGTCCTGGTAGTCCTTGAATTCGACGAATTTGCAGGCAATGCCGAAGCGCTCGATAACCGCCCGCACTTCCTCATTATAGGGATCGTCCCTTACTACACCTAAGGCTCGGGAGTTGAAGTCGAACCAGGACTGAATCGTCACTTCACTATGGGCATAGACTTGAGCCCACGTAGCGATGACGGTCTCGCGGGTATAGGTGAGGTAGGGAGCCGGGTCTTTCGCATAGGGCACCGCCACCAGCAGGTCGAGGTTCCCACTGATGAGACCCTCCAGACATTCTCTGCGGGAACAGGCTGCATATGACAGATCCCATTTAGCCTCGGCAGCGATGGCCTGGAGCAGAGCCGGAAATAGGCCCGACGCTTCCTGTCCGCTTCCCGAAGCGTCTGGGCCACTGCGGATTATTTCAGATACGGGTGGAAGATCATAGACACCAACCCGGACCTGCTTACCGCCCAGGCATACCGAGGCATCCAGCAACAGCAGCACCACGAGGATAAGACCTAATTCGACGGTGGCCATGCATCTCGCATGGCTTTGACGCCTCTGCAGCGCTGGTTTTCCTCTACCAAAACACAAGGGGCTCTCCTTCATAAGTCATCGTTCTGATAGCCTGTTCCGCCCGGGAGACGGCCTTTTTGGAAAGGGGAGCGTAGAGAAGTTCCCTACAGGATTGCTGGCCTTCATGGGTTATCCACCAGAAGAACCGGCCTAGGGCCTGAGCTCTTTTGAGGGGCAGCTCTCGCCCGGCCTGTTCCCGATAGAAGATGATGTAAGTGAAAGCACTGATTGGATAAGCGTTACTTGAGGGTGGATCGGTGATGAGAATCTTCGCTTCGGGCGGCAGCTCACCCTCTGAGGCGGCAGAAACCGATTCGAGCGTCGGTTTGACGAAATTCCCCGATCGATTCATGACCGCAGCCATAGCATGCTTATTTTTCTCTGCGTAGGTCAACTCCACATAACCGATGCTCCCTTTGATCTTGGCCACATACTCGGCGACGCCCAGGTTGCCTTCCACGCCAAGTCCAGTGGGCCAGTTGACGGTCTTGCCAAAACCGATCTTATCCTTCCACCGGGAGTTGGTCTTGGAGAGATATTCGGTAAAGATATGGCTGGTGCCGCTCGCCTCGGAACGATACACGGTAGTGATGGGCAACTTGGGCAGAGTGATCCCCGGGTTTGCGCGGGCGATGCGCTGATCGTTCCATTGGGTTATCTCACTTGAGAAGATGTCGGCAATCAGTTCGGGAGTCAACTTGAGCGCCGGCTCATCCGGCAGGTGGTAGATCACCGCTACCGCGCCGACACACGTCGGAATATGGAGCACCTGTTCCGGGAACTGGCCTGCTTCCTCTGTAGAGAGAAAGACGTCGGTACCACCGAAGTCCACCCGTCGCTCAAGAAGCTGTCTGATACCGCTGCCGGAACCGGAAGGCGTGTACGTTATCCGGACATCGCTCTGCCCTTGGTACACCTCGATCCACTTCTGGTAAAGCGGGTACGGAAAGGTGGCACCTGTGCCCCAGAGGAAGACATCGGACTCGGAAACACTCGGAAGAGGAAACGACAGAAGTGATAAGGCAACTATGAACCCTACTGGAACGGCAAGACGTTCTTTCAGCATCTTTTGCTCCTTCTGTTGATCATCAGGCCATGGGGCAGCGTGTCGTTTGCCCCCACCGAGAGTCTGTCCCGGCACCGGGATTCGCTTCGAATGGCCAACCCTGGAGGCTTTCTACCCCTCTGGAGCTCATGAGTCGGGGAGCTCCCGGTTCAGGTACCGGGAATAATCCTCAAGCTGAACGTGATATTCCTCCTTCATCAGCGGAGAGGAAATCATGAAATCGGCGGTGGAGCGGTTGCACGCGATGGGGATGTTGTAGACCACCGCAATTCTCAGCAAGGCCTTCACATCGACATCATGGGGATGCGGTTGCATCGGATCCCAGAAGAAGATCACCATGTCAATCTCACCCTCCGCGATCATTGCTCCAAGCTGTTGATCCCCTCCAAGAGGCCCTGACCTGAGCTTCTTGATGTCGATCCGATCGAGAGGCTCTCCTTCCTCTTCGGATTTACACTTCAAGGTCTCCTGTACCAGTTTTCCCGTCGTTCCCGTGCAAACGAGGGCGTGACCCAGCAATAACCTGAAGTTCCACTCGACCCATTCGGTCAAAGCCCTTTTGCAGTTATCATGTGCTACCAAAGCAATATTCTTTTTCTGATGCACTGGTTATCCTCCTTCCAGCGAGCCGCCGTAATCCCAGTGGTCCAACCGTGTCGGTGTGGGCTTATGAGACTGAAGTATTTGTTTTACACAAACGCGCCCATCTCGTTATATTTTCAAGTCTGCTCTCCGCTCTTATTTCATCCATTCTTCACTCTGTCGCCATCAGTCTGTAACCAGACTCGGGCAAAATGATTTCGTCGTTTATCCTTTATCTTCCAGCAACAGAATGAAGATTTGTTACAAACTGGTTACGAGCGGGTTAAATCTGTGTGGCGAAGGGAGATTTGCTGCAGCATTCTTCCCGCAGCTTCCTAACTTCCGTCACCTACCTGTTCGCATAGAAGAATGTCCTCATAGTCCGGCAAATAGCTCTCATAGCTCCAAACCCTTCTGATTGCGACGACCATCACCGCAACCAGTCCACAAACGACACCGATTATCAGCATCATCAAGACCATTTCTTTCCCCCCTTCTCAGGCTTCCGCCCACCTTTCCGAATACCCGTTCACCGCCACTCGTGGTTCCTCTCATTCCCTGCCCTGCTTCACTCTGCTCAGCCTGTCATCAAAGGCTGTTCTGACACTTCCTTTGTTTACCCATGTTTACCCTTCGTTCGAACGAGGCCACCGTCCTGTCCGTGGTTGGGAGTTGGCGGGGGAAGGCCTTTGGGAGAGTACTGCCTCCCCCCCACGCTGCCGGGGCCAGACGACCAAGGGTTTTCTGAGATGTATATGTAAAGGCTGAATGTTAAGGTCTCTCGAAGGATGCGTGGAATTTGCGTGACAATGCAGACCGTACCAACCCTGTGAGTAGCCAGGGGACCCCGCCGGTCTGTAACCTAAAGGTCACAAGAACTTAAAAGAGTCGTAACCATAAGCTGACGTCAATGGCCTATTAGAGACTTCTCAGGCTATGAGACCAACATCCAAACGGAAACGATTGATCTACTCAGGAGGAGAGTATGAAAGGCACAAAGCAAGTATGTCTAAGTATCGGCGTGGCGTTTTTCATCTGGATGGTGACCCTGGGAACAGCCCAAGCTGCCTCTCGGGCAAAGTATGTGTTCCTGTTCATCGGCGATGGCATGGCCAGCGTGCAGATCAACGCCACGGAAGCCTATCTGGCCAACAAGAACCAGCGGGATGAAGTGGGTGGAGAAAACAAGGCCCAACTGCTCAACATGAGCAAGCTTTCGGTTCACGGTATGTGCACCACGTTTCCCTGGAACAGTTACATTACGGATTCGGCGCCGGCGGCCACGGCCCTGGCAACCGGCAAGAAGACCGCCGACGGGGTGATTTCCATGGATCCCACCAAGACGATACCCTACACCACCATTGCGGAGCAGGCCAAAGCCGCCGGCATGAAGGTGGGCATCATCTCGAGCGTATCCATCGACCATGCGACCCCGGCCTGCTTTTACGCGCATGAACCGCTTCGCGGCAGTTACTACAATATTGCCCACCAGACCTACACCAGCGGTTTTGACTTCTTTGGCGGGGGCGGCTTCAAGACTCCCGGCACTGACGATGATGCTACCAAATACCCCCGCGGCAATGTGCTCACTGCTGCTCAGGCAGCGGGCTACGTCATCGCCGACACCAAAGCTGAAATAGATGCCCTCAAACGCGGCAAGAAAGCCATTGCCATCAATCCGATGCTCGACAATGACAAGGCTCTCTACTACGACATCGACCGCACCCACGCCATAGGGAATGATTCTGCCCAGTCCGTTAATCATCTCACTCTGGCCCAATTCACATCTCGAGCCATAAGTCTCCTGGAGAAAGACAAGGATGGGTTCTTCCTCATGGTTGAAGGCGGCAAGGTGGACTGGGCCTGCCATGCCAACGACGCCCGGACCACCTTCGATGACATGGTGGCTTTCGATGATGCCATCGGGGTTGCTCTAGAGTTCATGTACCACCATCCCTGGGACACCCTCATCGTGGTCACCGGCGATCATGAAACCGGCGGCATGACAATCGGCTGGGCGGGTACCGCCTACACCTCGTATTTCGAAAAACTGGAGAATCAAAAGATTAGCTTCCTCGAATTCGACAAGATTTGGACCGCCTATAAGACGGCATGCGGCACCGGCTGCCCTGCGGATATCGACGAGAGCCTGAAAACCCAGATCAACGATTTGCTGGGTCTCGACTACGCAACCCTCAACAACTTCGAAAAGCTGCGTCTCGAGGATGCCTATGACAAGAGCCTGGGTCGCACTTCCCCGAACCTGACCGAAGAAGATGCCCTGCTTTATGGCAATTATACCCCGCTGACGATAACCATCACTCATATCCTCAACAACAAGGCCGGTATCGGCTGGACCAGTTATGCTCACACGGGAGTGCCTGTACCGGTAATGGCTCACGGTTTCGGGGCGGGCGCCTTCAAGGGTTTCTATGACAACACCGATGTGGCCAAGAAGCTTGCCAGGGCCATGCGCCTCACCTTGCCTGACTGAGGCTCTCGAGGGGCGGGTCCTCGAAACAGGGACGGTTCCTTCTCCCTGAACTGCTTGAACGGGTGACTCACGATAAGACCTCGCATTCCCCCCCTGCTCCCTTTGACAATCAAAGAGACAGGGGGGGCTTCATATCTAAGCATGGCTCAACACGAATTGAGGATAAAAACAACCATGAACTATGGTTCATCATCCAGGGCGGATTCGGTTCTCGTCGTATTACTGGTTCTCGTTTGCCTGGGGCTTCTGGGGCTCCCCACCGGCTTTGAAGAACGACAGCCCACCAACTCGCTTCACACCAAGGCTCGGGTGCTTTCGGTCGACAACTCCCACCTGCGTTCCAACCTCATTGTGAAGAGCGGCTCTCAGCATCTGAGTGCTGAAATCCTCGAAGGACCCTACGCCGGTACTCTCGTTTCCGTGCTCAATAACCTGATGGGGAAGATGGATGTGGATGAAATCTTTGCCCCCGGCCACGAGGTTCTTGTGGAATGCTCACTGAAGCCTGACGGTACGATTGCCGCAGCGGTGGCCCGCGGCCGCTATCGCCTTGACATCTCCTTGATGCTCATGCTGCTGTTCGCCCTGGGACTCGTTGCCGTTGCCGGGTACACCGGCCTCAAGGCACTCCTTTCCTTTGTCCTGGCGGTACTCATGCTGTGGAAGGTCATGTTCCCCTGCTACCTCAAAGGGATTGACCCGATACCGCTGACCATCGGGGTCACGGCGGCCCTCCTCGGCGCCACCTGTTTCCTGGTGGGGGGGCTCAACCGCAAGGGGCTGACCGCCTTTCTGGGCTCTCTTCTGGGCATCCTGCTCACGTGCGGCCTCGCTATGCTCTTCACCCGCCGTTTTGCCCTCCACGGCGCCGTTGCTCCCTTTGCCGAGACCCTGCTCTACTCGGGGTTTTACGAACTGAACCTGTCGCGTCTTTTCATCTCGGGTATCTTCCTGGCCTCCTCCGGGGCCATCATGGATGTGGCCATGGACATCGCCGCCTCCATGGACGAGCTCGCGGGAAAACGCCCCGATATCGGATGGCGGGAACATGTCGAATCAGGCATGAGGGTAGGGCGGGCCGTGGTGGGCACCATGACGACAACCCTGCTCCTGGCCTATTCCGGCAGCTATTCGGCCATGCTCATGCTCTTTATGGGACAGGGAGTTCCGCTGGCCAACATGTTTAATTTCAACCACGTCGCCGCGGAGGTGTTAAAAACCCTGGTTGGTAGCTTCGGGTTGGTGACGGTAGCACCGTTCACCGCCATCACCGGGGGGCTTCTCTACCATTATCGACCGGCCGTCCAGACCGCAAGCCTGCCTCAAAAAAGCTGACTGTTCCCTTGCCCTTGGTATTGTAACCTTGGTTTTTCAGGGTGTTGAAGGTTTCATTCTCAACCTTCCACCTTGCCCAGCCACCGCGCATGAGCTGATAGACATTATCTCCCTCCTTGCCATGATCCCTCCTCCCAAGGTCATTACCCATTGACCCGGAGAGTATAGGATCAGTTTATTCTTTTGCTTCCCCGGCAACGGGGGGAATTCACGTGATCACGGGGGTGATTTATCGTGATCACTACCCCCTCCAAAGGGGGGAATTATCATGACGCTCGACATGAAGATTATGGAGTGTCCGAAGAAGCACCCCCAAGAAAGGCTTGGTGAGGCCGTCTACTGCGTGGTCGATGACAAAGGGTATTCTGGAGCAATCAAGCTCCCGTTTTTCCAGGAATTCATGAAGCAGGCAACAACTCACGGTCTTCCAAAGGTCCCTGCACCGGCGAATGCTACAGCTTATCGCGCAGAGCCGCACCTAGAGAAAGGCCTTATAGCTGATACTGAGCGCTTTCCTCAGCTTCCTGGCTGCTTCCTTCCCGATGGGTCGCTTGCCGTTTTCTATTTCGGAAAGGTGTCGCTGGAGAATGCCCGTCAGTGCCGCCAGTTCCCGCTGGGTTAGCCCTTCCTTTCCTCTGGCCCAGCCAAAGTAATTCCGGGCAAATGTTCATCGGTTTACGGGAAAGACTCACGCCAAGGAACCGAGTCGGTAATCTCGATGAACCCCATGGCTTCAAGGGCCGCGACAGCTTCGGCGCGCTTCCCGGGAGGATCGAGGAACCGCAGTTGCATCTTCCCTGCGCTAGTACGGGGCGTTTTCATGAGCTCCGGCATAAGTCACCTCCACAAGCCTAGTCTCTTTATTTCTAACACCATAATCAACCCTCCCGGCGAGATTGCCGACGGACAGGTGGCGCTTGTTGGCCGTTTCCAGACCTACCCTACGGGTCAGCGGGGGGTTCTCCAACCCGCTTCGACCGCCAGTGGGAGACTGCCTGGCTGTGTTCCACCAGGGTCTGCGAGAACTGGTGAGTCCCATCCCGTTTGCTCACAAAATACCGATAGGCGGTATTCTCCGGAAACAGCGCCGCGTTCAGGGATTTCGCGCCGGGATTGCAGATCGGACCAACCGGCAGGCCTTGGTTCCGATAGGTGTTGTAGGGGCTCTGACGCTTCAGGTGGGTGGTCGTGATCGGCCCGGCAAAATCAGGCAGGTCGTATACCGCCGTAGGATCACTCTGCAGGGGCATCCTCTCTCGCAGGCGATTGTAGAAAACCCCGGCAATGAGGGCCCGTTCGGCATCCACTGCGGCCTCCTTTTCCACCATGGAAGCCATGATAACGATCTCGTGGAGGCCGAGACCGAGCTTTGCCGCCGGTTGTTCCCAGTCTTCCGGCAGATGACGCCAGAATTGGCGAATCATCATTTTCAGCATGGCCGCTTCGCTCTGGTTGCGCTGAAAAAAGTAGGTGTCGGGGAAGAGAAATCCCTCCAGGGTAGCCCCCGGCACGGCATTGTCCACCACAAAGACGGGACAGGTCATCAGCCGCAACACCTCTTGGGCCTGAGCCAGGCCTCTTTCCTCGAGGGTTTTTGCCACCTCGTACATGGTGACCCCTTCCGGAAAGGTAACACGTTCGATAACGGCTCTGCCCGCAACGATCTGATCGAGCACCTGCCCGGGGGTGGAAAGCGGCAGGAAAGCATAGCTGCCGGCTTTGAGCTTATGGCCCGCCTCGTCGAACCAGCAGAGTAGCCCGAATGCCTCCTCATCGGCGATGACGCCCTGGGCATGGAGCAGCTTTGCCACCTGCGCCGCAGCCATGCCGGCGGTGATGGTCACCTCCTGGATTCCCAGACGGGAACTGCCGGGTGCATGGAGGAACAGCCAAAACTTGAAAGCAATCATCCCCACGACCCCTCCCACCAGGACCGAACCCACGAAGAACAGAGTGAATCCCTTTTTGAGGACGCTGGTAAGACTTGCCATCAGAACCCCTCCCGAGGACTCCTTCCCTTTACCACGAACCCAACCGAGCGGCAACCACGACCGGACCTCCGCAAGTCATGCCCGCACCCACCGTCAGGGGCCATGGGTAGTCCCTGGCTTGGAAGGTTCCTGGACCCCGGCTGGAAGCATGCCGGGGTGACCGAATCTGAGACATTTGCAGGAGGCTGCATGGATAACAGGGTTGGCCTCAACTTGAGAGAGGCATCGTGGTTCATCAGTGCTATCCGCGTTATCTGCGCTCATAAGGAAGCGATGGAAGATCTTGACCTTTCCTGCGCAAATGACGGACCCTCGGAATATTGCTTATTCCCTTGTACCGCAGAGGCGTGATATCATCGCCCACACACTTATTTTCAGGGGGCTGGCGAGGGGTTGTGATCTGTCACCGGCGGCACCCGCCGGGAGTCAGCCATGCTCTTGAAACGGAGAGAGGACCAACGATCCATGGAAGCGAACCGTTATCGTGAAGCGGGGGTCGACCTGAACAAAGCCAATGAACTGGTAACGCGGATCAAGCCGCTCGTCCGGAGTACCTTTCGCGGCGGGGTGATCACCGATATCGGCGGTTTTGGGGGGCTCTACTCGTTCAACTGCACGGAACTGGACAACCCGGTCCTGGTTTCCACCACCGATGGGGTCGGCACGAAACTGAAAGTGGCTTCCTGGGCGAATCGACATGATACCGTCGGCATTGACCTGGTTGCCATGTGTGTCAACGACATCATCGTACAAGGAGCTCGCCCGCTTTTCTTTCTCGATTACCTTGCCCTGGGCCGGATCGATCTGGATCTTGTCGAGCAGTTGATCGGCGGCATCGTCACCGGCTGCAAGGAGGCCGGCTGCTCGCTGCTCGGCGGCGAAACCGCGGAAATGCCCGATTTCTATCAAGACAACGAATACGACATGGCCGGATTCGCGGTCGGACTGGTGGACAATGCCGACATCATTGACGGCTCGACCATTCATGTGGGCGACGAGATCATCGGCCTGGCCTCCAGCGGCCTTCATTCCAATGGCTACAGCCTGGTACGCCGGATTGTCTTCGACCAGCTCAAGCTCCAACCCGACAGTCTGCTCGGCTGCTGCCGCCGCACGGCCGCGGAAGAACTGCTCGAACCCACTCGCATCTACGTCGAACCGGTGCTGAAGGTTATGAAAACCTTCCGTATTGCCGGTATGGCGCACATCACCGGCGGCGGCTTTCATGACAACATCCCGAGGATTCTGCCGGGCGCCTGTCAGGCCGTCATTTTCCAAGACACCTGGGAAGTGCCGCCCATTTTTCGCTTTCTCCAGGAACACGGTGGGATTTCGGAGGAGGAACTCTATCACGTCTTCAACTGCGGCATCGGTTTTGTCCTGGTGGTCCCCCCCCACGAATCACAGGACCTCATCGACCTGCTGAACGGCATGGGACAGCACGCCTCCCGTATCGGTGAGATCGTCCCCCGGGAAAGCCATGATGTTCCCATTCGGCTGGCAGCTGCCGGCTAGAACTGTCCGCTCGCCTTCCGCCTCATCGCAGATCGAGCAATGGAAACCAACCATTCGAGACTAGAAGCGGCCATCAGTCAGCTTTCCCATTACCTGCACGGCAAGGAGAAAGCCCTGAGGCTCGCCTTCACCTGCTTCTTCGCGCGCGGCCATCTCCTTATCGAAGACTCTCCCGGCCTCGGCAAAACCACCCTGGCCATCGCCATTGCCAAAATCCTCGGCCTCACCTTCGGACGAGTGCAATGCACCAGCGATCTCCTGCCAACCGACATCACCGGCCTGTCGATCTTTAACAAGGAAGTCAACGCCTTCGAGTTCCGGCCCGGTCCGATTTTCAACCACATTGTGCTGGTGGACGAGATCAATCGGGCTTCGCCGAAAACTCAAAGCGCGCTGCTTGAGGCTATGGGCGAAAAACAGGTGACCATCGAGGGGCAAACCTACGATCTTCCTCAACCCTTTTTCGTCATTGCCACCCAGAATCCCTCCGAATCCTACGGCACTTTCCCTCTCCCCGAATCTCAGCTCGACCGGTTCCTCATGAGGATCCAGATCTGCTATCCGGAACGCGATGCGGAAAGAGAAATCCTGAAAGGAGGAAGCAAACGGCGCGAACTCTACCAGCTCGATGCCATCATGGGGGTTGACGAAATTCTGCAGATCCAGGACTTGATCCGGCACGGCATCTTTGTCTCGGACCGGATTCTCGAATACGTTCTCAATGTCATCGAGGCAACCAGAAAGAACCATTACTTCTCCACCGGCCTCTCCACCCGGGGCGCTCTTGCCCTCATCAATGCCGCCAAAGCCCACGCCTATTTCTCCGGCAAGGATTTTCTGATACCCGAAAACATCAAGAAGGTTGCTGAATTTGTCATTCCCCACCGGATGCCGGCCCGTGATGAATATGAAAGCGTCAACAAAAGGGAGATCCTGAGATCGCTGCTCGCCGATATCCCCATCCCGGTTTGATCCGGATCAACAAGCCCGGGTACCTCTATATTCTGTTGACCATCTTCATTGGCTTTTCGGCAGTCAACACCGCCAATAACCTGCTCTACATCGTGACGTCAACGCTCCTCAGCTATATGCTGGTATCCGGAATTTTCGGCCGAAGGAACCTGCGCGGCCTTGACGTCGTGCTGGAATTTCCGGAAGAGCGGTTTGCCGGCACCCCGGTCCCGGTGGGGGTAAGGCTCATCAACCGGCGACGGTTCATGCCCGCCTTTTTGACCCGAGTCATGATCGGCACCGAAGAAGTGCTCTTCCCGATCGTCAATCCTGGAACGTCATTGCTGCTCCATTTCGATATGATCTTTGACCGGAGGGGTCGGCACACCCTGTCGGGGATAACCCTCGCATCCATATTCCCGTTCAACTTCTTCACCCGCTACCGCCGGGTTCCTCACAACCTTGACCTGATCGTATTCCCCGGTCTCCGCCCGTGCACCCTCCAGTCGTTGCTGGCGGACCGGACCCGATGGTCCGGAGAAGCTCCTTCGGATCGGCCCGGCACGGACTCCGACTTCCTCTCCATCCGTGACTATGTGTTCGGCGACTCGCTGAAATACATCAACTGGAAGGCAACAGCAAAAACTGGCCAGCTCAAGACCAAGGAACTTGCAGCGCCCGAGTCTCCCAACATCCTGATCGATTTCAACCGCCTGAGAGAACCCAATGTCGAACTGGCGCTCTCCGGCACCGCCTTTCTGATCGTCCGGGCAATCCACGCTGGCACCCCGGTGGGACTCATCATCGACAGCGAATCGTACCAACCGTCCACGACCCAGGCCCACAAAACCATGCTTCTAACCAGGCTGGCACTCCATGGTCAGAATTAGAACCCTCCTCCAAGTTCTTACCTACGGTTGCGTAGTCCTGGCGGTTGGCGTGGTGGCCGAGCATCTAGAAAAATTTCATCTGCTCGGCTTTCTCGGCCTTTCCCTGTTGGCCATCGCCGGCGAGCAGCGGCGCGTGGTTGAGATCCCGTGGTGGCTCCTGAATGGGAGTTCCCTTGGGATTCTGGTCCTGGCCGCGTTCCGCATCACTCCCGAGGTTCTCATCGAGCCGATCCTGGACGCCCTGGTAATCCTGGTGGCTATTAAGCTCCTCGAGGACAAGAAAGGCCGCGACCTGCTACAGATCTACCTGATCTGCCTGTTTCTGCTGGTAGGCTCCACTCTGATCTCGCTCAGCATCAGCTTCCTGGTTACCCTCTCCCTCTTCCTGATGCTGGTGACCGCCGCTCTCGTCCTGCTTGCCTATTGTGCCCACAACCCCGAGATGATCATCAGCAAGGCAACTCTCGGGAAGGTCCTGCTACAGTCCCTGTTGATGTTTTCTCTGTCCCTGCCTATAAGTGTCCTCCTGTTCCTCATCCTCCCCCGAACCGCTTATCCTTTTCTCACTTTTCTAAACAAGACCGGTGGCGCCCGGTCCGGCTTCACGGACACCATTTCGCTCGGCCAGGTGGCTGCCATCCAGGAAGACCATGCGGTGATTTTTCGCGCCGAAATGGAACGGGTCGACGAGAGCGGATTGTTCTGGCGGGGAGTGGTCCTGGATGAGTTCGACGGCCTCAGGTGGCAGAGCACCCCAGCCGCAGCCAGGGAGGAGATGGTCCGGTCTGAAAGGCTCCTTGGGCCTACGATCGAGCAGACCGTTTATCTCGAACCTTACGGAAATCGGTACCTGTTCGCCCTGGATAAGCCCATGACGGTTGCAGTCCACCGCAACAAGTATTCCCGCAATCGGATCACCCCTTTCAAGACCAAAATCTTCGAAAGAATTCGATACCGCGCCACCTCGCTCATGGCCACCAGCTTTCCGCAACCTGGAGTTGATCGAGCTCACTACCTGGCGCTTCCCCACGGCTTTGCGCCTCGAGTGAGGACGCTGGTTCAGAGCCTGGTTGGAGAAAAGCCGCCGAAGGAGCGGGTGCAAATGCTCTTCTCGTTCCTGCAGCGTGGCGCCTATGCCTATTCTCTGGAAGATCTTCCGGTCTCCGAGGCCCCTCTCGAGGCTTTCCTGTTCGTCACCAAACGGGGCAACTGCGAGTACTTCGCCTCGTCCCTGGCGGTCATGCTGAGGATGGCCGGCATTCCGGCGCGCCTCGTAGGCGGATTCAAGGGGGGCCACTACAACCCCGCCGGGAAATATTATCTGGTCAGTCAGCGCAACGCACACGTGTGGGTTGAGGCCTATCTGCCCGACCTGGGCTGGCTGCGCCTCGATCCCACTCCGGCGGCGGCCGCCGTCGCTTCGCACCCACTGAACCGTCAGGTCTTCCTGCAGTTGCGGCTGCTGCTGGATACCTTCAATTACTACTGGCACAAAGTCATCATCGACTACGACTTTACCCGCCAGGTACAAATGGTGAACGCCATTCGTGAGCGCATCAGCCGGTCGGACCTGCACTTTACGCCAGACCTGGCTAGCCTCAGGAACATCTCGGTGGGAATCGGGCTTTTCTTTGCTTGCAGTCTGCTGCTGTGGGCCTTGTTCGTGGCCGGTCGGCAAAGACGCAAAGAGCGCCTCCTCGCAGGCTTCCTCCGACGTATGGCGGCTCACGGCTACGCCAAATCCCCACATGAAGGGCTCGGAGAATTCCTCGTGCGCATCGACCGCGAAGATCTCAAGGCGCGCGCGCGGCCATTCGTCGAGGATTTTCAGCAGGTTTACTATCGTGACCGGGAATTTACCCGAAAAACCATCCAGGGCCTCCGGGGTCATCTCAAGGGCCTGTAGGCGCTGCCAGGGAGCAATTGGGACTCCTGAAAACGACTTAAAAGCACTTGCCCTCCTCAATGTGGTATGGTAGTAAGGTGTTTTCTTTTAGTATTTGGTGGCTAACCTAACTGTTTTTACCCGAGTTTGGCGCTCGGTTGGAGGAGCGGCCCCGCAGCCGCTCCCCGGACTTGCATGGGAAAGGAATCGGCTCCATGAGCAGGAAGTGTGAATTCTGCGGAAAGACTCCCCAGGTGGGCAATAACGTCAGCCATGCCAACAACAAGACCAAGCGGGTATGGTATCCCAATCTGCAGTCCGTCCGTCATGTCGGTCGCGACGGGCAGGTGATCCGAGTCCGGGTATGCACCCGCTGCATTCGCACGGGCCTGGTGGTGAAGCCTTCTTATTCTTAGCGGATGAAGAACTCTTTTGGGGCGGTCCCACAATTCGGAAACGCTGCTGGTGGATCACAACTCACCATCCGGTCTGACTCATTTCGGCCTCCTGGACGTTCCTGAACGGGAAAAGGTGGCCTGGGTGCGTCAGCATTTCAATACCGTCGCTGAGAAGTACGATTTCATGAACACCCTTCTCAGCTTCGGCATCCACTATCTCTGGAAACGACTTGCCGTCCGGATGATGGCCCTGCGCGAAGGGGATCGCGTGCTGGATGTCTGCGGCGGCACAGCGGACCTGTCGCTGCTGGCCACACGCCAGGTCGGGCCGACTGGTCTCGTGACTCTGTGCGATATCAACTGGAAGATGATGGCAAGCGGTCGCCCCAAGGTTGCCGCCTCGCCGTGGGGCCGACGCATCACCTATCTGCAAGCCGATGCCGAACTGCTGCCCCTGGAGAACGACTGCTATGACGCCGCCATGGTGGGGTTCGGCATCAGGAACCTGACCCACATGGAAAAGGGGTTCGAGGAAATGTTCCGGGTGTTGAAACCGCAGGGGAAGATCATGTGCCTCGAGTTCTCCCATCCCATTACCCCATGGTTCCGTTGCCTCTACGATCTCTATTCCTTCTACCTCATGCCCGCTCTCGGGAAACTCCTCGTTGGGTCGCGGCGCGCCTACGCCTATCTGCCGGAATCGATCCGGCTCTTCCCCGGCCCGGACGGCCTTAAAGCCATTCTGGAAACCATCGGGTTCAGGCAGGTGCATTACCGGCGCCTCACCAACGGCATCGCTGTCATCCATCTGGGCACCAAACCCTGACGGCCGTTTCAGCAATACGTTTATTCCGCTCCGCACGTCGGGCGGGGATCGGCAACCTGTTTTATACCACGAAAGGCTGGAATCCGGGATCCCTGTCATTTCGACCGTAGGGAGATATTTTGAGATCTCGCACATTCGTTCGAGCTGACAATAGTCCGGACTTTACCCGTGCACAGTATAGCGCCCTTGCTCGTGAACCGCTGATCGGAACTCGCCATGAAACTGAACTGGGCTGAACGATGGGTCATGAACAATCCCTCGAGGGTCTTCCAGCAGCGGTTGGAAATCGGCTGGCTGCAGCGTCGCATGCCGCTTGCGGCCGAAGCGGCCGTGCTCGAGGCCGGGTGCGGTCGGGGGGCGGGAGCTGATCTCATCCTGAAGCGTTTTCAGGTCCAGCGGATTTGCGCCATGGACCTGGACCCGGACATGATCCGCCGCATCCGGGGTTATCTCCCCCGCGATCACGCGGAACGCGTGGTGGCCTATGCCGGTGATCTGACGCACCTGCCTCACCCCGATGAATCGTTCGACGCTGTTTTCGGGTTCGGCGTCCTGCATCACGTTCCGGACTGGCGGCGCGCTCTGGCCGAGGTTGCCAGGGTCTTGAAGGTTGGCGGAATCTATTTCCTCGAGGAAATCTATCCGACCGTCTACCAAAACTTCGTTGCCCGTCATATCCTGCTCCATCCCACCTGCGACCGCTTTTCCAGCGCCGACCTTAAGGAGTCCCTGAACCGAACGCAACTCTCCCTCCGCCACGCACTGGAGTGCCAACTGGTTGGAATCCTGGCGGTACTGGTCAAAACCGGCTGAACATCCGCCTTCCCGCT
Organism: Syntrophobacteraceae bacterium; assembly: GCA_033812955.1. Taxonomy (GTDB): domain Bacteria; phylum Desulfobacterota; class Syntrophobacteria; order Syntrophobacterales; family Syntrophobacteraceae; genus JADGQM01. The sequence goes on from JAPXSS010000031.1 coordinate 22,933, forward strand.
CGCCGGCAGTCACTCGGGCAGTCACCCCCTTCACACGATTGCCAAATCCTGGAGCGGATTGGCAGCGCAACCACTTGCGGGGTTCCCTGCAACTTGGAACTTTTCGAAGCGGAGTTCGGCAACGAGCGGCTCAAGGCAATCAGATTGCTGAAGCGTTTTGTGGTTCTCGAAACCCCGAAAGCGCCTGGATGAACGTCATCGAAGGGGTCTTTGAAGAAATAACTATATATTTGATAATACACTACTTATAAAACACTATACGTATACTGAATACGCCTTTTGTACTCCCCAAAATACGCCTTGACTCTCTATCGGTCGTGTGCGACCAAATGGCTAACTCAGAAAAAACCAGCCCCACCGCCAGCTGGCGGCTGAAAGTCCAGGATCTGCTGTTGCCAGGACAGTCGGGTTGCCTGAGTTGGGTGAGCTCATTTTTCTGTTATCGGTTTGTTTCAGGATGCCGATTCTGTTCGTACAGGCATTGTATATTTCAAGACATTGGTGTGATTGTTGAGTCGATGGCTCGGTGTTCATCTCCGATTCACGCTCTGAATTCCACGTTTCACTACCGGACACATTTTCGTCCAACGGTGAATTTCGGTTTTTCTTTCTGAGCGGCCAACCTATTCGTTTTTCGGGGCATTCGTGCTCAAATCTGTCAGTGTATGTTGCCAAAACTGCACTGAATGGAGCCAGACATAAGTGACAAGAAAAAGGGGTTGAAGCCATCCGCAGTTCCTTCTGCGGACGAGCAAGAGCGCCACACTGACTTGGCAGGGTGAGGAGTTTCGCTTTGACGATGTGGTCGCTCATATCGAGCTCGGAGATCTCTTTGAGATACCCAACGCATCGTTTACGCAGCGTCACTATGGGCCCGTTCTCGCCCTCGCGTGGTGGCGAAACGATTGCAAGGAACCCATTCATGCTGTTATGTGGTATAGGCGGCTCGGTTTCTGATATCGGTGACCACATTTCTTGAAGCAACAATTCGTTGAATGACTCTTAGTAAGTCCGGTGCCCTGATCCTGATATTTTCAGCGGGCACAAGTTTCTTGTCATTGCTTTTTCATGTGAGTCATTGCCTTCGGTTTTGCTGAAGAGAAAGGCATTTTGAATAGCGGGTCCTGATCAGGTGGAACAAATGAGACAGGTGGGGAGCGGATTATTGAGCCAAATGATGAGAGCAAGTTGGAGCTGAGGAGGCGACCATGAGAGAATGGATTGGCTGGGTTGGGTGTTGCGTATTTTCAGTGCTGCTGGTGGCATCTTGTGTACCACCGCAATCCGTTTCCGTTCCCGGCGCTGGCGCTCCCATATCCCAGCGCAACAAATGGGGGTGCATTGACAAGAGCGGCAAGTACCTTGCGCCGCCCGCTTTCGACCGCTTCTTGCCTTATTCCGAGGGGCTGGCCGCCGTGGTGGTGGATGGCAAATACGGATACCTCGACCGGAGCGGCAACCTGGCTATCAAGCCCCAGTTCCATGATGCCCTGCCTTTCTCCGAAGGCCGTGCGGCGGTGCGCATCGGCGGGGTCATGGGGTATGTGGACAAGCAGGGACGCTACGTCATCAACCCACAATTTTCCGAGGCCCTCAGCTTCACCGAAGGGCTTGCCGCCGTCCAGAGCGGGCAGCGCTGGGGCTTTGTGGATGGGGACGGAACCTTGGTCGTACCCCCCCGTTTTGAGGAAGTCTTCAACTTTTCCCAGGGCCGGGCCGCCGTGAAAGTCAATGGCCGCTGGGGATTTATCGACAAGAAAGGCAACTCCACGACGACCCCTTCTTATGAGCAGGTTCTCTCCTATTCCGAGGGCCTGGCAGCAGTCAAGACCGCAAGCGGCTGGGGCTTCGTCAACCTCGACGGGCAGTCGGTGGTGAGGCCTCAATATCCCGAGGTCTATAGCTTTTCGGAAGGATTTGCGGCGGTCAAGAAGGGCACCAAGTGGGGATTCATCAACAACAAGGGGGAACTGGCCATTACGCCTTACCTCGACGGTGCCTACAGTTTTCGCGAAAAATACGCCCAGGTGCATCTCAACGGGAAGTGGGGCTTCGTCGACCGTAATGGTGAACCCATCGTGAGCCTTCGGTTCCGCAGGGCCCTGCCTTTTTCCGAAGGGCTGGCGGCGGTGGAAAACCCTGACAAGCAGTGGGGGTTCATCGACAAGAAGGGTGAGTTCGCGGTCAAACCCCAGTTCAGCAGGGCTTTGAGCTTTGCCAACGGGCTGGCCCTGGTGGAAGTCTACGGCCAGTGGGGCTACATCGATCGGAATGGGAACTATGCTGTCAATCCCCAGTTTTCGGAAGCCTTGAGCTTTGCGGAAGGAATCGCGCCGGTCAAGATCGGTCCCTAGCGACAGTAATCGTCCAGAAACAAGGGCCTGACAAGGGTGAGTTGCGCCCCCCCGCTGGCGCAGCGTGTGGGCACAGCCCACCCTACGCTGGGATCAAGATTAACGTTTGTTACTGGACAGTCTCATAGCCGCGACACTGCTTCAGGAGGTTCTCATGGTTACGCTTTTTTCTCCGTCCGGCCAACATCTCAAGCTCTCGCTGGGGGAGAGATGCTGCCATTCATGGCTCGCTTTCCTGATTATTCAATGCCTCATCATGTTTCCGCTCACCCTTCTCCCACCGACTGCGGCAGCCTCCGGCGACGGACCGGGAACGCCCGCTACCGCCGTCGTCTTTTCACCAAGGGGTGAAGCCATCGTCACCGGCCATGAAGACGGTGTTCTAACGATCTGGGACCGTCAATCGGGTAAACCCGCCAGCTGGTTCAAGAGCGAATCGACGGGGATCACGATGATGGCCTCGTCGTCGGGTGCGGACTCGGTGGCAGTGGGCGCCGCCGACGGCACCATCGAGCTGTGGGATGTAGAACGTGGTCGTTGCCGGAAGACCCTCCGGGGCCATGAAGCAGCCATTACCGCCCTGGCGTTTTCCGAGGATGGTGAATTGCTGGCCTCCGGCAGCAGCGACCGGACCATCAAGCTCTGGGAAGTGCAGTCGGGGCGACTGCTCAAGAGCACCCGGGAAGGCCGATCAGCCATTCGCGCCCTGTCGTTCTCCCCCGACGGTCAGCTCCTGGCTTCCGACGGCGACGAAACTAATGTCCGACTCTGGAAAGTCCAAACGGGCGATCTCGTCGGCACCCTCAAGGGCCATGATGCACCCATTGCGGGTCTGGCTATTTCCGCTGATGGAGAGTTCTTGGCAGCGTCGAGCGCCGAGGGGCTCCTGATCTGGAACATGAAACGGCGCCAGAGTCCCCCCATCGGGGTTGAAGGAGGCGCAAAAACCCTCGTTTTTTCTCCCAGGCCTCACGTGTCCCTGCTTGCTTCCGTAACCGATGATGAGATCTGGCTCTGGAATGTGGAACAGGAAAGACGCGCGGGAGCCCTCAAGGGTCACACAGGACGGGTCAAGACCCTTGCCTTTGCGCCGGACAGCAAACAGATCGTCTCACTGGGTTCAGATAGCGCCGTCCGCCTGTGGTCACTGCGACCCAACAAAGCACTGCTGGTGATCAACACCCTCAGCTCGGAGGTGCAGGCTCCATCGGCCTCAGCATCCACTGTTGGAGGCGGCGCCGAAAAGGTGGAATTGGCTATGCCCCTCCCTCCCGATAAGGAGTCGGAAAGGAGCCCGAGCCCCCCGCCAACCACACCCGCCGTTGTTCCGAAGGGCGGCGGGAGCCCCCATGCAGCACACACCCTGTCCTCGCCGCCTTCGCACCTGGAGGTCACTCAGGTAGTCCTCGGCGAGGTTGAAAAAGATTCTCGGGCCCTGCATCGGGATCGGGTTGAGATCGCCGTTTCCATCACCAACCCGGGGCCGGGAACGGTCGACAAAGCAAGGGCCAAGTTGAATTTCGGACCGGGTGTCGGTTTTGCCGCCGGGTCTCCCGAAGAATTCGACCTGGGAAAGATGGCTCCGGGTACGGTGAAGGTCTTGAAATTCTTCTGCGTTCTGGGCAGTGGTATCAGGAGTGGCATGCGGATTCCCATTTCGGTCATCTTTACCACGGAACTCGATCAGTTCGTAAAAGAAGAACCACTGAACCTGGTGATGCACACTGCCGGAACCCAGCCGCAGAGCGTGGAGCCCGCCAGTCCCGTCAAGGCAGCGCCTCCTCCCGAGAAGCCGGTCCTCGGTGATGAGCAGCGAAGAGAGCTGGCAAGGGAGTACTATGAAAAGGGAAACGTTTCCTATGAAGCCCGGGATTACGAAGAAGCTGCCTCCAGTTACACCAGGGCCATCGAACTGGAAGACTCTTTTGCTCCCTTGTTCTACAACCTGGCCATGACTCAACGGGCACTCCACCGGAACACGGAAGCCGTCAGAAACTTCAAGCGGTACCTGGTGCTGCGGCCCGATGCCCCGAATGCCTCGGAGGTGCTGCAGATGATCGAGGTGCTCGGAGAATAGAACTGCACTGCGGAGTTCCTGCTAAGCGGCCGTCCAAAAACAACCATGCGATTTTGTGGGGTGGGCCGAGCCCACCGATGGGGCTGAAGAAACCAGGGCAGGAAGGACGGAAGGAAATGGGCATCCGGATAGAATTTCGCACCCGCCGTTCGGACAGGCACAGGTCGTTTGTCCTGTCGGCCGAGGAGGAACGGTTTCTGGGTGCCAGTGGGGATGTTGTCCTTTCGGGGGATGAAGTCCGTGCCAGGCATGCCCGGATTTTCCTCAAGAACCGCGGCCTGCATATTGAACCCATCGATGGAGCTCCCCTGGCCGTCAATGGCAACCCCATAACTGCCGCCACCCTCATCCAGAACGGCGACTGGCTGGCGGTGGGTTCGGTCTTCATGCGCCTCGCCATCACTCCCGGGGCCACAGCGTCGCAGACAGCCCCCGCGGTCGGGCTTACCGAAGGGCGGGTCGTCCGCATCGGCCGGCTCGAAACGTGCGATCTGGTGATTCCTTCACCCCTGGTCTCCCGGCATCATGCCAATCTCCGCTGCGAAGGCGGCGAAGTGCTGCTCCAGGATCTCGACAGTACCAATGGGACCTTCGTCAACGGCCAGCGGGCTATGGGGACGATAACCCTGCGGCGCGGGGATAAGGTGGCCATTGCCGCTTTTTCCTTTGTGTTCACCGGGATAGCCCTGGAACCGGCCGATACGGGAGGGCTGGTTCAAGTGGAAGCCCGCGGGTTGAGCAAGACCGTGCGGGACCGTGCCACGGGAGAGCCCAGGCGGTTGCTGGACGGTATCGACTTGGTTTTCCAACCGGGCGAATTCGCGGCGGTGTTCGGCAGCAGCGGGTCGGGGAAATCCACCCTGCTCGATGCCCTGAACGGGCGGCGGCCCGCGAGCTCCGGTCAGGTGCTGTACAACGGCGCTGATTTCTACCGGGCGTTCGATGCCTTCCGCGGCACCATCGGCTATGTTCCGCAGCAGGACATCGTCCATCGCCGGATCCCTTTGCAGCGGGCGCTCCTCTACACCGCCCGGCTGCGCCTGCCGCAGGACACCACCGAGCGGGAAATCGACGGCCATATCCAGCGGGTGCTGGGGCAGGTGGGCTTGGGTGATAAGGCCGAGAGTCTCATCGATACGCCGGCACCGCTGAGCGGCGGGCAGCTGAAGCGCGTCAGTCTGGCCGTGGAACTCATCGCCAACCCCAGGGTCCTGTTCCTGGATGAAGTGACGAGCGGGCTCGACGCCGGGACCGACAAGCGGATGATGCAGCTGTTTCACAGCTTGGCTTCAGACCAGAAAACGGTCATCTGCGTCACACACACCCTGGAAAACATCGACGTCTGTCACCTGGTGGTGCTCCTTCAGCGCGGCCGCCTGGTCTATTTCGGTCCCCCCCGCGAAGCGCTTCAACATTTCGGCGTCTCCCGCCTCTCGGATGTCTACGACCTGCTCGAAAGCCGCCCTGTGATACTAATCCTGAGTTTCTTGTTTTTTTGCCAAGATTTTCCTTCATACTGCGGATTTAATTAGTAAATCCGAGCTGGCATTTAGAGATGCAAGGAGGGCTGTGA
>JAPXSS010000032.1:0-28413 GCA_033812955.1 Syntrophobacteraceae bacterium
GGTGGTAGAGGCGCGTGCGTTCGCGGTTGCTCTTCAGGGAACCCCGCTGCACGGTAACCAGCAGGTAGCTGAGGGCGATCAGCTTGGCCAGCGGAATCGTCACGCTGGCGATGAAAACAATCACCGCCAGCGGCCACGAGGAGGGCGACCAAAGGAGTACGACCCCTTCCATGATGGTGTCCGAAGACTTGCTGAAGGGGGTGGTCGTTACCATTACGGGCAGGAGGTTGGCGGGGATATAACAGATAGCGGCTGCGATCACGAGCGCCCAGGTGCGCTGGATACTGTTCGGCCGTCGGAAGTGAAGTCTGGCCCGGCAGCGCGGGCACCGCTGATCGTGTCCTCCCGGCGCGGCCCGCGAGAGAAGGCCGCAACCCTCGCAATGCAGCAGGCCGTACCGGGCCGCGGCTGGCCAGCGATCCCTCACGGTAGGTCTCCTCCCGGCCGGCTTCCGCCAGCTTTCCGCACTACGGCCCACTCCACCCGCTGCCAGACCTCATGCGGATCGAAGCTGGTCGACATGGCTGCCAGCAGCACGATGAGCACCGCCACCGCCCACATGGCGATGCCCATAATGACGGTGGCCAGTTCGGCGATCTTGATCAATGAAACGAGAATGCCGAGCAGCATCACCTCCAGCATGCGCCACGGGCGGATGAGCTGGGAATAGCGCAGCAGGCATCCAATCCACCACGGGGCGGGCGGCCGTCTCACGGCCAGGAGAATGATGAGCATCAATGCAATATCGAGTGCCGGAGCGATCACGGCGGAAACCAGCATGATGCCGGCAACCAGCCCCTGACCCTCTTCCCACATGACCTGGACGCCGCCAAGCACGGTGGTGCTCGCCTCCCGTCCGGCGGCGGCGAGCCCGAGCAGGGGGGCGGTATTTGCTACCAGGAAGGCGATGGCGGCGGCAAAGGTCAGGGCCAGGGTGCGGTTGAGCGAGTCCGGCTTCCGCGCGGCTACCACATTACCGCAGCGCGGACAGCGGGCGGAAGTCCCCGAGGCGAGCTTCGGCAGCCGCTGAAGCAGGTCGCAGTCGGGGCAGGCGATGAGGGTTGTCTCAGCCATGGCTATCCCTTCGTCCGTCCCTCGGAACGGGTTCGGTACACCCTGCCGACTCGCGTTTCACAGAGGGGTGCAGCACTTCCGAGCGCCAATCCTGTACCCGGTTGCCCGGTGAGGACCGTTACCAGTTGAAGACCTCATCCAGATCTTCATCCTTGACCTCGAAAGTCACGTTGTGGGGCGCGAGCGGCTCCTTTTTGAAGAATTCCGGCAGGCGGTCGTGTTGAGCCGTGAAGCCGGCACGGGTATTGAAATCGCGTTCGATCGTCAGGACCTTTCTGCCGAGTGCCGCCACGTCATCAGCGGTGAGCTTGAGCCCATAGAAGGAGTTGAGCAGATCGAGCAGAGCCTGAAAGGTTTCCGGCTGATCGAGCAGGGCGAAGGCAATGAAGAGACACATACCCGTGGCATCGATCGCCGCCGTGGCGATTTGCAGATCGCGCGAGAGCTCGATCTGGCCTTTGGGTTTTAGCGGATCGACGAAGCCGCCCACCTTGAGGATGTTGGCGGTCACGGCGTAGCCGGCCGTATGATCGGCCCCCATGGGGCTGGTGGCGTAGGTCACGCCGATCCCCTGTACCGCGCGCGGGTCATAAGCCGGCAGCGCCTGCCCCTTCACCACCGGCACCCGTTCCACCCCGAAAACCTTGCCGGTAACCGCTGCTCCGGCTCCGAGTATGCGACCCAGCGGCGTTCCCTGGCCCACCTCGTTAACCAGGTTGATCGCGCCTTCTGCGTCGCCGAACTTGATCACCCCGGCTTCCATGGCCACCCCGATTGTTACTCCCATCTCGATGCTGTCCAGACCGTAGTTGTTATCCAGGAAATCGAGGGTGGCAATGGCATCCAGGTCGGAAATGCCGCAATGCCCGCCATGCGCCCAGACGGTCTCGTAGTCTGGTTGTTTGGTGACGTACCTGCCATCCTTGTCGTAATACGTCCCGGAGCAGCGGATGACACAACCGTGATGACAGCCGTGGGTTGCCGAACCGGCACCGCCGCGTTGGTTTTCGGTTTCCGCCAGGGTTTCCCCGCTGATCTTGTGAGCGTCCTCGAATCGGCCCTCTTTGAAATTGCGTGTGGGATAGCCTCCCGCTTCGCAGAGGATGTTGGTCAAAATGTTGGTACCGTAGGTCGGGAGTCCCTGGCCGGTAACGGGGTGGTTCCGGAGACCCTCGACGAACTTCCGGTTCGCCTCCTCGAACCTCTCGGGGTCTTTGGGTGAACGCATGGTGCAGCCGCGATCGTCGAGGACAATGGCCTTGACCCGTTTGGCCCCCATGACCGCTCCCACCCCCCCCCGCCCGGCATGGCGGGTGGGTCGCTGTTCCATATCGGTTACGGCGATGGAAGCCGCGGCCATCTTCATTTCCCCGGCCGGGCCGATCGAGATGCAGGTGATCTTTGCCCCGTATTGATATTTCATGCGTTCGACCAGGTCATAATTGGGAAGCAGCTTCAAGCTGTTATCCACCGTGATTTTGACACCGTCCTTGTTGATATAGAGGCGATACAGTTCGTCCTTGAGGGGGGTTCCTTCGAGGATGAGGGCGGCATATCCCAGTCGTGCCAGCACCTGGGCCGCCTGCCCGCCGGAGTTGGCTTCCTTGATGCCGCCGGTGAGCGGGCTCTTGGTGCCGATAGAGAGCCGTCCCGACATCGAAGCTGCGGTGCCGCTCAACATTCCCGGGGCAATCACCAGTTTGTTGTCGGCCCCCAGCGGGTGGCACAAAGGGGGGACCTCTCTGGCAATGATGGTTGACGTCAGGGCTCTCCCCCCCAGCCCGGCATAATCCCCCAGAGGCTCTTCGGTCAGACTGGGACCACCTTCAGCTCCCATATCGATCCTCAGAATCTTCTCCATGATTGTTCTCCTTGCATGATTGGAAGAAAAAGCGGAAAAGTAATCACAATCGAGTATAAAACATCACTGCAGGAAAACGGTCAACGAAGAATTGAAGAATAGCCGTATGACACACTTGCCGTGCATCCGCGAGAGCGGTCAGGGAACCATCCTGGAGGTCGCCGTCCAACCCCGGGCCAGCAAGACGGAACTGGGCGGAATCCATGACGGGGTTTTGAAGATCCGGTTGACGTCACCGCCCGTCGAGGGCGAAGCCAACCGGGAATGTCTGAGGTTCCTGGCAAAGCTGCTGAACCTTCCCAAGTCCCGGCTGGAACTGCTCCAGGGGCACAAATCCCGCCGTAAAACCATCCTCGTTCGAGATATGGCGGTCAACCGGCTGGCAAGCCTGCTCGACGGGGCCGGGATCGGATAGGCAGCCGCGCCGCTGCGCGGAGAAACCCTTCGCATCTCCTGAGACAATCTGCTGGAGACAGGAGAAATAACTTTCCAGGCGCTCCTCGACAGAGTGAAAGTCTTGTTTTTCAAGGAGGCAACCATGCGGGAAGCGGTGATTGTCACTGCCGTGCGGACTCCTCTTGGCAGCTTTAACGGCTCGCTAAGCTCGGTTGGGTCGACCCTAGCCGTGCTGAAGGAACTGCAGCTCGACCCCGCGCGGGTCAATGTGAATGGCGGCAGTGTCGCCCTCGGCCACCCCAGTGGCGCCAGTGGCTGCAGCCTGCTGGTCACCCTGCTCTACGAGATGTTCCGCCAGGACCGGAAGACCGGGCTCACGCCCCTTTGCCTTGGGGGAGGGGCGGCGGTGGCGATGGTGGTCAGGCGGTGAGTGCTGGTCCACTGATGAATCGTCCTTTTCCCCGGGCCCCCCCTGATGATTGCTTCGTGTGTCTTCGTGTGATCTTATGGATTATGATTGCATGAAAAGCCAGGGAGATATTTTTCGACAACACCTGACGACCGCCAGGAACCGGAATCAAGCTCCGGAATTGGTGGGCACGCAGGAAAGGAGGAGACCGTGGAGGTAAAGACCTTTGGTGTGGTAGGGGCGGGACAGATGGGCAACGGCATTGCCCAGGTGGCGGCGATGAGCGGCCTGCAGGTAATCATGAATGATATCAAAGAAGAATTCGTTGAGCGGGGGCTCAGGAACGTCACCAGTGTGCTGAGTAGGAACGTTGAAAAGGGAAAGCTTGATGTCGCCGAGAAGGAGGCGATCCTCGGACGGATCAGGACCAGTGTGCAGCTCCAGGATATGGCGACGGCCGACTACGTCGTGGAAGCGGCTACCGAGAATGAAGCCATCAAACTGCAAATCTTTCGCGAGCTGGATGGAATCTGCCCCGCAACCACCGTTCTTGCCAGCAACACCTCATCCATTCCCATCGGCCGGATTGCGGCCCAAACAAAACGACCCGAACAGGTCATCGGCATGCATTTCATGAATCCGGTGCCGGTCATGAAACTGGTGGAAGTGATTCGCGCTCTGCGAACCTCCGACGAAACGTTCAAACTCACCTGGGAGCTTGCTGCCAGGATGGGGAAAACCCCTGCCGAAGCCAGCGACTATCCCGGTTTTATTGCCAACCGAATCCTCATCCCCATGATCAATGAGGCGGTTTATGCCCTCTATCACGGGGTGGGAACCCGTGAGGACATCGACACCGTCATGCGCCTCGGCATGAACCACCCGATGGGCCCCCTGGCCCTCGCCGACCTCATCGGCCTGGACACCTGTCTGGCGATCATGGAAGTGCTTTTTCAGGGTTTCTGTGATTCAAAATATCGACCGTGTCCCCTTCTGCGCAAGTACGTCGAGGCAGGCTGGCTGGGCCGTAAGACGGGACGGGGGTTTTACGCCTATTGAGAGCGACTCCGACCAAGCCCGCGAAAGTTTCGGCAGCCGGTTGCTTCAGTGGGGCCGCACCCAGTCTGCCACTCGGCTCTCGGCATGGTTTTTCCTGATGGAACAGAGGGACTCGATGTTTCCCGGGTTCCAGGTGGGGAAAGATGAAAGGAAGCGGGGTTGATCGGGCTGACTGATGCCAACATGGCTTCCTGAGTTCGTGCCCGGCGCCCAAGGGCAACGCCGAGTACGAGCAGGCGTTGCCTATTGTCGGACCTTGGCCGGGGTCAATGGGGTCTTCCTTCGGGATGGCCACTACCAGGGATCATGCCGAGGATTTGTCTGAGCTTGCGCAGGAGCTCCAGGGCGTCGCTCCTGCCGGGCTGCACCGGCAGGTGAGCCAGAATCCCCAGTCCTTCACTCTCCTTGTGGAATTCCTCATCGGACAGCGGACTGATCACGGCCGTATTGACCATGGCGTTCACCGTGAGCAACTCCTGTACCAAAGGCAGCGGTTCGCGATCCGAGAGGTCACAGTCGATGATGGCGAGGTGCGGGGGCTTGGTACGGATCGCCTGCAGCGCCTCGGCACCGGAACCAACCCCCTCGAGGGTTACCTCGCCGTCTGCGGTAAGGCCTTCGACCAGGGGCAGAAGGGTTTGCGGGCGGGTACTGACCAGGAGAATGTGCAGCATAGTTCCTCCTATTTTACCGAGAGAAAGCGGCAAGCGGCCGGAACGCCGGGGCACGGATCGGGCGACTGCCTGCCAACTTTTTCCCTCCCTTCAAATTAGGCCCTCGGTACAGAGCGGGCCGTCACAGCATTCCGATAATAATCGGAAATAGCCTCTCCCAGGGTGTTCACGGCCAGCCGCGCACAATGCAGGTGGTCCTCCGGCAGGCCGCCAAGGGCCGCTACCACCTCTTGCGGGTCCAGCTCCAACGCCTGATCCAACTCGCGCCCTCTGGCCAGCTCGCTCATCGCACTTGCGCAGGCCACGGTATAAATGCAACCGTGCGGGGCAACCCTGATATCGGTGATGATGCCGTCGTCAACGCGCAACGCCACATCCATGGAATCTCCACACTGACCGACTGCGGTGCCCCGACCGCTTGGGTTTTCGAGGAAACCGAGGTTTCTCGGCTTCCTCACGTGTCCGATAAACAGCTCACTCACCTGGTCCGGCAAAGAAAAATCATCGGTGGACACGTTACTTTCTCCTCCTGCTGGTGATCACATCCTGCCCATTGGTTGACCGCCGCCGCCGCAGGTGAATTCATTGGTAAACTGCGGCAGGGTGCCGTTCAGGAAAGCCTTCACAGCGTCGCCCACGGTCTGGGCATCGGCGCCGTAGAGAACGGCGATTCCCACCTGTTTGAATCCCATAAGCGGTCGCATTCCCATCCCACCGGCGATGAGAATCTGGACGCCGTTCTGAGCCAGGTGATTGACAGGGGCCATGCAACCCCCCTGCTGATGCGGGACGTTGGGGAGGGTCCGAACCTTTTGCACCTGACCGTTGACAACCTCAACCAGGGTGTAGAGATCGCAGTGACCGAAATGAGCGCCGATGGGAGAGTCAAGCCCGCCCGGATGAATAGAGGGAATAGCAACAACCGTAGTCTTCATGGTACTTTCTCCTGTTTCGTCTGACTTTCTTGGGGGCATCATGAGACGCCACCTTTCCTCTTGAAACTGTTCCTGGTTCCGGGAACGGGGGGAGAGTCCCCGCCGTCACCATTCCAAAATACCTTCATTGAATCATAAAATCTTGCTTCCCGGCTCTCCTACCCGACCCCGTTGACCAGTCCGGCAATCCGTTCCCAGGCCTGGTGGAGCTCCCGGCTGAAGGCCTTCTCGGGAAGCTCAGTGACCACCAGGCCCTGGATCATGGCCTGTGTAACGACGGGATCATGCGGAAGGCGGGCGAGCACCGGGTAACTCTTCTCCCGGCAATAGACCTCGATTCGGGCCGCCTCATCCGGATTGAGGTCGTGCTTGTTGATGATAACCGCGAACGCCACCTGGAAGTGCCGGCACAGATCAGCCACCCGTTCCAGGTCATGCCGCCCCGAAGGTGTGGGTTCCGTAACCGCTACCGCGAGATGGGTTCCCGACAGGGAGCTGATGACCGGACAGCCGATCCCCGGGGCACCGTCGCAGACCACCAGGTCCAAGCCCTTCGCCTTGGCCAACTCGCGAGCCTGTTGTTTTAGCACCATGACCAGCCGGCCGGAGTTCTCCGCCCCGGGGATGAGCTGAGCATGAACCAGGGGCCCAAACCGGGTGGAGGAGACATACCATTCCCCACAGTGTTTCAGCTCGAAGCGGATTGCATCGACCGGGCAGAAGGCCACGCACACCTTGCAGCCCTCGCACCGGATGGGGTCCACAGTGAAGCCTTCTTCCCCCTCCCGGATTGCTCCAAAACGGCAAAGAGCGGCGCACTGTCCGCAACGGTTGCACAACTCGGGGTCGATGCGGGCTTCGTAGCCTGAGTGAAACTCCTCGGTCCGCTCCCGCTCGGGCCGAAGCAGCAGATGGAGATCGGGAGCATCCACATCCAGATCACAGATCACCTTGCTGGCCGCCAGATGGGCGAAGGCACCTGTCAGCGAGGTCTTGCCGGTGCCGCCCTTGCCGCTGATGATGACGATCTCACGCATGGGCTACCTCCTGCATCCGGCTTCTTTCGGCCAGAGCGTGGATCTTGTCTCGCAGGGAGCCGAAGGTCGCTGCAAGGGTTGGCGACACTTCCGCAATGACCCGGCCTCGGGCATAGGCCTCGGCGATGGCCCGGTCGTAAGGGATCTCGGCGAGAATCGGCACTGCCTTATCCCGGCAGAAATGATGGATGTCGTCATTGCCGAGACCGGCCCGGTTGATCACCGCCCCCATTGGCTTTTCGAGAGGGCTAAAGGCTTCCCAGGCAAGTTGAAAGTCATAGAAGCCGAAAGGAGTGGGTTCAGTGACCAGAAGGATCATATCGCTGTCAAGGACGGCATTGACTGCCGGACAGCTTACCCCAGGCGGGGCATCGATGATGGCATCGCGGGGGCTCGCTGCGAGCATTGCGTTCAGCTTTGCCTTGACCAGTCGCATGAAAGGCGGACTCATCGCCTCGCCGACCCGCAGCCGTCCCATGAGGAATCCGACCTGCCCATCCCGCCCGGTCCGGCCCCAGTTGATTTCTCCCAGTTCTCGGGTACCCGGCGAAAGTGCCTTCTCCGGGCAGATGGTGATGCAGCCGCCGCAGCCATGGCACATCTCGGGAAAAGTCATCACTATTTTCCCCATTACGCTGATGGCCTTGAACTGACAGAGCTCGGAACAGGCCCCGCAGAAGGTGCAGCGGGATTTATCAAGGACGGGTATCTCGAGGTGAGCCAATTCACTCCCCTCAATGGTCGGGTGGAGAAAGAGGTGAAGATTGGGTTCCTCGACATCGAGATCCACCGCCACCAGCGGTTCCTTCCAAACCGTTGCCAATGAAGCAGTTACTGTGGTTTTTCCCGTCCCACCCTTGCCGCTCGCCACCGCCACAATCATTTCCCGGCCCCGCGGTTGGAATGATCGGCCGCCTCCACTGCCCCGCTCCGGAACCGTGCCACCGCCTCGCGCACCGTCATCCCTTCCAAATTCTGTCCGATCTTGATTCCGGCTGCAGTCAACGCTTCGAAGGCTTTAGGACCGACAGTGCCGGTCAGCAGACAGCTGACGCCAGCCCGAGCAACCCGTTCCGCCGCCTGGATGCCGGCACCCCTGGCCATCACCTGCGACTGGCCATTATCGAGATATTGAGTTTCCATGGTATCGAGGTCCACGATCACGAACCCGGCAGCCCGGCCAAAGCGCGGGTCTACCTGATCGTCGAGTCTGGGACCTTCACTGGTCACGGCTATTTTGGTCATCCTCTACTCCTTATCACACTGGATTTATTGAAACTATTGTCAAAATGCAATGATGTCAAACCCTGCCTCACGGAACCGAGCCATGCTCGGATGACCGTGCATGTCATCGAGGAGAGTGAGATCTTGGGTCTTGGCCGCCTCGATGGTGCCCATCTTGGTGGCGCAGGCCCGGCAGGCGCCGGCCACCAGACCCAGGGTCCGGACTTTCTGGTAGAGTTGCATGAGAGGGCTGCCGTCCTGGGTCAATTCGGGTATCAACCGGGTTGCAGCACCCTCCAGGACGATGGTTGCCTCGACCTGTCTTTCGTGCATGTCCAGGGCGTTCAAGAGCACATGGATAAAGCACATAGCGTCACCGTTGAAGGCGAATAGGGCGACTTTTTTCATCTGGTTTTCCTCCCTGATTGTCAATCGGTCTCGATGCCCGCCGTCCTCGGCGAGCGAGCCGACCCTGGCCCGGGTACGTACCCGGGCCCACCGTCCTGAGCAGGAGGCTCTTTCAAGGGAGACCTCCCAAGCTGCCGGGTTTTAGTTCTCTTGCGAAGAAGATGCCAGATGATGACGATGCTCCGGTGGTGCTATGTAATTGTGAAGCGCCGTCTGCAGGGTCCCCGCGGCGAGATAGGCACAGTGGCGATGGTCTTCGGGCAGATTGTCGATCATACCAAGCAGCGTATCACCCTCAACCATGGCCGCGTCATCAAGGTTTTTCCCTACTGCCAGCATCAAGGCAAGCGCCCCGCAAAGCCTGCTGGCGCCGCATCCGTCAGTAAAAAACGAACCGTCCTTGATTTGCTCTCCCTCAATCTGGAGATAGATCTCCATCGTTTCGCCGCAGGGCCCGGTGATCCTGGCGGAAGAGGTTGCTTCCGATAGCCTCCCGAATTTGATCGATTGAGAATTCGTTGCCGGTTCCTTTGAACCGTAAGGTTTTTGTGTCTGGTTGCTGATCAGGTGCCCCAAGTCACTCATTGGTCGTGATCCTTTGTCCAAGATTCCAAGCTGTCACTCAATCCCGCCGTGCCTTTCGTGCTCACCACAGTTCCTCCAGAGTCCCTCCTGATGGGGGTCTTGCCCGAGGCCTCCCGGTCCTTGCTCCCGACAGTGCTGACGACCATTCTGCTTCCGCTCGGCTGACCGAGGGATTAGACTGAAATCGGTTGACCACTATTGATCCACGCCTTCATGCCACCCGCCAGACTGTGTACGTGTTGGAAACCCTGGCTCTGCAGAAAGCTGGCGGCAATATTTCCCCGGTATCCGACCCCGCAGGTAACGATAATCTCCTTGTCTTTTGGGATTTCCGGTGGGTTTTTCAGTAGCATTGTCAGCGGCAGCGAGGTTGCCTCCTGGATATGACCGCCTGACCATTCCGAGGGCGTTCTCACATCATAGAGGTAATCGAATTCTCTGGCCTTAAGCTTGCTGCTCAGCTTGTCCGCCGAAATCTGCCAGAGCTGGCGAATCGGGTATCCGGCTTCCTGCCAGGCTGTGATGCCGCCATAGAGATAAGCAATGATGTTATCGTAACCGATTCGGTGCAGTTGCACCGTCATGTTGTCAAAGGCTTTCTCGTCGGTAACAATCAGAATCAGCTCGGTATTCGGATCGATCACCATACCGATCCAATTGGCAGTCTGTCGCTCAAACCCGATGTTGATGGATCCCGGAATATGGACCCCGCCGAAGGCGGCCGTATCTCGAGTATCGAGAATAAGCGCACCGCGCTCCATCTGCTCCTTAATCTGCCGGGGGCTCATGTCTTTGGTTACCGGGCAGCGATCCAGCAGCGGTGGCCCCTTCTTGTTCGTCTCGATAATATGGGAGAAACTTTTCGGCCTTTCCGGGAAGCTTTGCTTCATCTGTTTCTCAAAAGAGTCGAAGGTGAGGTTCAAAACAGGATTGTTGTTTTTCTCGAAACCAATCGTCGAACTCGATTTGGAACTCATCCCCTTGCCGCACAGAGAGCCTTCGCCGTGCGCAGGGAAGACTTCGAGGTTGGCAGGCAGGTTGCCCAGTTTACGATAGAGAGAATCGTACAAATTGCGCGTCTGTTCATCGAGAAGCTCTTCACCGGCCAGGTCCGGTCGGCCAATATCGCCGACAAAGAGGCAATCACCGGTCAGGATCAACCAGGGTTCCTGGCTGCGGAGCATGTCGGTGACCAGGATTGACATGGAATGGGGAGTGTGTCCCGGGGTCTTCAAAAACTCGAGCATGGCATTGCCGAAAGCCATTTTCTGGCCTTCCTTGAGTTCCGTATGGGGAAAGGCAATGGGAGAATTCTCCATAAAGCAGATTTCGGCACCCGTTCGGGAACGCAATTCCTGGTTGCCACTAACGTGATCGGCGTGAACATGGGTTTCAAAGACGTGGGTGATCCTCATTCCATTCTCACGGGCCAGATTGAGGTAGTCCTGCACATCGCGCTTTGGATCTACCACACAGGCGACTTTAGCCTGAGGACAACCGATGAGGTAGGAAAGACAACCCATTCCTTCAACCGTGATCTGTTTGAAATACATGTTCCTCCCTCCGTGGAGCGATTATAATGCTTAGCCGAGTTGAAGGCATGAGCTCGCGGCAGCCAGCTCATGAGCCCTTTCCAGCAGCGCACGGTAGACATCCTGCATGCTTCCCTGATCCTTCTCGCTTGTTTGTTGTTATTCTTGTTCCAGCTGCTCGAGGCGTTGCCTGACACGGGTGAGCTCGTCGGAGAGCCGGTTGGCCTGCTGCCTGAGAGAAGAAAGCTCCTCCGCCCCACCTGCCGGTCTCAGCCTGTCGGCCTGAGGCTTGGCGTTCCAATTGCGAGGAGCCATCCTACCGGCACCGCTGCCGCCCATGCCTTTTCTGCCGCCACATCCCATGCCGCGCCCGCCACCCATCCCCATGCCACGCCCCATGCCCGGAACTCGCTGCATTCCTGCACCTCCCTCGCTTCCCGCAACCGTGCCCGCTCCCGCGTTATCTACCAACCTGCCTGCATTGAAGTCTGCCACCGCATCCCGGACAAGCCCCTCGATTCCCGTCAGCATGCGGACCCCGGCAGCCGCCAGTGCTTGATGAGCTTTAGGGCCGATTGAGCCGGTGATGACTGCTGAAGCACCCTTCTTGACGATAAGTTCCGCAGTGCTGATACCGGCGCCGCTGGGAGCTTCGATATTGGGGTTCGTTACGCTCTCGTACTGCATGGTTTCCGGGTCAATAATGATAAAGTACTGACTTCGACCAAAGCGAGGATAAACCTCGCTCTCGAAACTCGGTTCCGCAACTGATATGGCAATCTTCACTCACGCTCCTTTCGGAAGGGATGAATCCTTTCCTGAGTATAGTCCAGGTTATGCAAATCGGTCCGAAAGCCACCCTGCGGCAGCTTCCGGACCATTCGGCAGAGATGGTTACTCACCCTGATAAGCCGCCGAAGGCGGCTTATCAGCAGCGGCGGCTAAAGGATTCACACTGACAGTCCGCCTCCGGCGGCCTATCAATGCGAATCAACCCGACCTGTCCCGTCTTGCACTCAAGCTTCGCTTGAGCAATCCGGGCCAGGCGGGTTATCCGCCGCTGCCGTTGGGTCTTCTCGAGCTCAGCCGTGCGCATCTTGGTGGCATTGAGGGCCTCTTCCAACTCCTGCGTGTAGCTTCTCAAGTAGTTGAGCTCTTCCCGTGGGGGCGGGGGGAATAGCCAGCCCCCACAAACCGGCCCCTGCCTCCCCTGGCCCAGCCGGGAAGTCCTGTTGCATGATAGCAGTGTCGCCAGCCTCTGCCCCAACCATAACTATAACCATAGCCATGGCCGGAAGCACGGGGGGGCCCGATGCCTCTTCCAGGCACTCCACCCTCCCAGGCACCGCGACACGATCCCAGACCTCTGCCCGTCATGGGTCCCAGTCCTCGCGGGCCAGTCCTGTTTCCACCCGGCATGTCTGTTCCTCCTTGTGTGAAAGGGTTCTTTTAATCAGGGGGACTCTGGGGGCCGCCGCAAAGGGCACTACGGCAAGCGTCGGCACCTCTCTCCCATCTAAAGCCCGCTAATCTCAATGGGCAAATTGCATGCCAGCTGTTGAGGACTCACGATGTTCAATGTGACTGGTATTTGGCAAATGAGCACCGATCATCGCCGATACCAACTGCCGATATGCTTAAGGATGGCGTTGCGCTCCGTCTCCGCGGAACAGGCCAATACCTCATTGTGGGGTCATATTGTCCCCTCTATGGATACGGATTGTTCCCTCAACCTCCCTCGATAAGCTGAGCCTGAAGGTCCTCACTCTCATGCTGGTTGCGATGGAAAGGTTTCGGCTCTGATGACCCTCTGCTCTGCCACAGGAACGGCATCCTGTCGCGACGGCAAGCCGCTCGCGGCTCCGGCCCACTGCCCCGGTGATGTGGTCGATGCCGGCTTTACAATTAACTTTTCTTTCCAGCCGACAACGGGCAGAATGGAAGCGGAACCCGAGTTCGGGCGCCACCAAGGTCCAAGGCGAGATCCTGGGAAGGTTGCGGCAACGATACTCATTCAGTGACCGGGGAGGACAAAATGGAATTCAAAGAAATTCTGTTTCAAGTGGACGAGGGCATCGCCACTCTGACCCTCAATCGGGCCGACATTCGCAATGCCATCACGCATCCTGAAATCATTAGTGAAATCAAATCGGTATGCGACTACGTCAATTCCCGCATGGACGTGAGGGTGCTCATTGTCACCGCGGTCGACCCGGCGTTCTCGTCCGGGGGGAACGTCAAGGACATGAAAGAGCGGAAGGGGATGTTTGCCGGAACCCCGGCGGAAATCGTGGAGCAATACCGAAATAACATCCAGGATGTCCTGATGACGGTGCACAATGTGGAGATCCCCACCATTGCCGCGATCAACGGCTCCGCCGTCGGGGCCGGCTGCGGCCTGGCCCTCATGTGCGACATTCGGGTGGCTTCGCGGAAAGCCACCTTCGGCGAGACCTTTCTCAATGTAGGGCTGATCCCGGGCGACGGCAGCGCCTTCACCCTGCCCCGTGCCATCGGCATGGCCAAGGCGTGCGAATTGATCTTCACCTCCGAGAGCATCGATGCCGAGTCGGCTCTGGCTTTGGGCCTCATCAATCATGTGGTCGACCATGAAGAGCTGTTGAAGAAGTCCCGTGAAATTGCGGCCAAAATTGCCGTCAGGCCGCCTCAGGCGTTGCGCCTGACCAAGCGGTTGCTGCGCCGTGGGGTCCATTCAACCCTCGAACAGACCATGGAGAATGCGGCAGCCTATCAATCCCTCTGCCATTTCACCGAGGACCACATGGAAGCCCTCTCCGCCATGTTCGAAAAGAGAAAACCGGTCTTCACGGGCAAATAGTCGGCCAACCGCCTGAAACTGCGTCCCGGTGGTCTCTGCCGCCTCGACCCTGAGACCACCGGGGGGCCGGCCCGAATGGAAGATCACCTGGAGGTAATCTTCCAGGCTTGCCGACAGTCTTTCGATGAGCTACGGAACCTTCTTCTCGCATCTGCTTCTAACCGGCTTTTTCATGGTACCGACCCCACCTCGCAAGCGGCCTGCTCTCGGCTTGGCAGTTCTCTTCCCGGAACCAAAAAAACCCGCCCTGCCACCTCACTCATGGGGAAGTTAGCAAAGCTTGCGCCACCATCAAGCAAACTCGCCGGGTTCGATTCGTTGGTCTCTACCCGTCCTCTCGAACATCCATCAAGAATAGTCCGGTAAAAGGTGCAAATCGCAGCCATCCCTGCCGGGGCAAGGGTGCATTACGTTCCCTTGCAGCCTTCTCATTCTCTCGGCAGCAGTTTCCACCATTCTCATCCTGCCCAGAAAAGCTGCTTGTCAACCAGATCCATCTACTTGGCACTGTTCTTGTTTTAAGAAGGGTCGTGATCGGGTAGGCTATCCCTCCCCAGGTGCTTATCCCGATTGCTTGGTCACTCTCCACCTCAACCGTCGGGAAAGGCGAGGGCAAGTTCAATCTGCGGGGTATGTGCGGCATCACCCTTGTGTTCTCCCGACCAATGGTGGAAGGCGGGTTGCTTTATGAGATTTTATGAGATTACTGCTAATACCGAACAGTGGAGTGCAATGAAATGGAGTCATGTCAAGGAAGTGCAGGGAATGCCTGCGATCACGCCCATCATGAAGCAGCGACTGACGATACCCAGCGGGTTCAGGATCGACTCGCGCACATCCGGCACAAACTGATTGTAATGAGCGGCAAAGGCGGCGTTGGCAAGAGCAGTGTCGCCACCTACCTGGCCATCGGCCTGGGCCATTTGGGCCACCGGGTGGGACTGCTCGATGTGGATTTCCACGGCCCCAGTATCCCCCGGATGATGGGAATCTCCGGGATGTTCCGCTTTAACGACCAGCAACAGGCTTTGGTGCCGCATGACTATAACGACCGGGTGAAGGTCGTCTCCATTGAATGTCTCTTGGAGGACCGGGATTCAGCGGTTATCTGGCGCGGTCCGGTGAAACACGGGGTCATCAGGCAGTTCATTGCCGAAGTTGATTGGGGCGAGCTGGACTATCTGGTGATTGATTCACCGCCCGGTACCGGCGACGAACCGCTCAGTGTCGCCCAGACCATAACCGGCACCCGCGCGGTCATCGTGACCACGCCCCAGGAGATCGCTCTGGCGGACGTTCGCAAATCCATCAATTTCTGTCACCAACTGGGGATGCCGATTGTTGGCCTGGTTGAAAACATGAGCGGTTATGTCTGTCCTCACTGTCAACAGGAGAGTCCTCTGTTTGGCCAGGGTGGGGGCAAGAAGACCGCCGAGCAGATGAACGTCCACTTTCTGGGGGCCTTGCCCTTCGATCCGCGCCTCGTGCAAGCCTCGAATTTGGGACGCACCCTGGTTGAAGGCGAAAAAGCGAGTCCGTTCACTTTCGCCCTGGCCAATTTTGTCAGCGATGTCATCCAACGTTCCGAGGCTTTGGCGGACACGCCGCAGCCCAAGGTGTAAAGGAAACATCGAAGAAGCTTGAGCAATCGTTGGTTTTGGCCTGAGCATTGTGAAATCGATAGTTGAGGGGCATGGGGAACGGGTTGTGGTCTCCAGCAGCAGGAATCAGGGCTCTACCTTCATGGTCTATCTTCCCAAAACGGGTTAAGGACCGGGCAAAAACGGGCTGATCAAAGATGATTGCCATTCCGCTCCATCAATCGCGCGTGGCGCCAGTCCTGGACTGGTGTTCGACCATCGTTCTGATTCCGAAAAACGTCTGCAAGTCATGGCAGGAAGCAGAACGGCTCTGTGTTAAAACTAACGTTTTCGACCTGTTGCGGGTGCTCCACAGCAGGGCTGTCTCACCTGTTCTCTGCGGAGCGGTGAGCCCGCACGCTTTGTGCTACGGCCGGCACTTGGGCCTGGAATTCATTTGCGGCATAAGCGGCGCCATTGATGAGGTCGTCGAAGCCTACCAGGCCGGGTCGCTCGACCAGCCGCGGTTTCGATTGCCGGGGTGCCGCTGCCCGATGCGGCTCCGGCCCCTGGCCGGGACGCCTCCAGGTCGCCCCGGGGCAGCGCAGGGAACCGGCGTTGTGTCCGAAAATCGAGAAAAAGGCAGAATTGCGAATCATCGCAGAGGGCAGGGCCGGGGGCATGGTTGTGCTGGCAGGGGAACCGAACAGCTCAAAAGAGTTGCGGTGTGTTTCTGCCCCCGATGCGGCAGAGAGGTGCCGCATCGCCGCGGTGTGCCCTGCAACCAGGCAGTCTGCGAGGCCTGTGGCACGCCGCTGGTCCGCAAGCCTCCCGCACTAACGCCTTCCTCATGATCATCGTACAGGACCCCGCCATCGATTGTCTCTGTCGAGCGTGAACCCGCCGTCCTGCCCGGCACCATTTCGCACAGGCAGCTTGTGGTCACCGTGGTGCCCGGCCTCCCAGCCTCCTGCTCACCCAAAAAGACCCTCTGGCGCAGGTTTTTCGAGCCTGCCGTCATCTTTCCCTCACCGTCGCGGCGATGAGACGGGGAGGGGGGCAGAGTTCTTTTTGGGTGAAGTCCGGTTTGGAAGAAGGTATACTGAATGCCAGCGGCCGTTTTCGGCAGGGGGCGGAAAGGAAGAAGGTGCATCGCCGGTATTGCAGCCATGGAGACAACGGGTGGAGAGGAGCAGCAGGATGACGACCTTGAACGATCTGGTTGAGAAGATCAAGCGGGAAATGAATCCGCTGGAGGTTGGGATGATTGCCTGTCACAACGGGATCGCTCGGGGGACCTCCCGTGAAGGCAAGCTGGCGGAATACCTCGATATCGATGTCGACCATGCGGTGTGGGATAAGGTCCTGCAGGAAATGCGCGAAGAACCGGGCATTGCCGCCGTGGAGGCCTACCTCTTTACGGGGCGACGGCGGGTGGGAGATGATGTGATGTTCATTGCCGTTGCCGGCGACATCCGGGAGCATGTTCTGCCCGTCCTCGAAAAAACCCTGAACCGGCTTAAAAAAGAAGCCGTCAAGAAGCAGGAGAAGTTGCTTGGACGGTGACAATGCGCTGGATGGAGAAGCTAAGAGGCCGGATATATCGCCACAGACCCAAATCATACTGAACAGTATTGCTGACGGTGTCTTCACGGTTGACCTTTCCTGGAGAATCACCTTCTTCAACAAGGCCGCCGAGGAGATCACCGGAATTGCAGCTGCCGAGGCCGTTGGTCGACCCTGCTGTGAAGTCTTTCGCGCCAACGTCTGCGAGAGCACCTGTGTGCTCAGGCATACCATGGAGACCCTGAAACCGGTGGTGGACAAGCCCATTGCCATCCTCCATGCCGATGGTCGCGAGCTGCCCATCAGCATCAGCACGGCCCTGCTCAGGGATGAAGACGGCCGGATCATCGGCGGTGTCGAAACCTTTCGCGATCTGACGCTGGAGGAAACCCTCCGAAAGGAAATCGACCGCCGTTATCGGTTCCAGGACATCATATCCCGCTCCCCCCTGATGCAGAGGATCTTTTCGATTCTCCCCGATGTTGCCCAGAGTGACAGCACGGTTCTCATCCAAGGGGAAAGCGGTACCGGTAAGGAGCTGTTGAGCCGTGCCATCCACAGTCTCAGCACGCGTGCCAACAGTCCCTTTGTGGCTGTGAACTGTGGCGCCCTTCCCGACACCCTGCTGGAATCCGAGCTCTTTGGGCATGTGGCGGGAGCGTTTACCGACGCCAAGCGGAATCGTTCCGGTCGATTTGCGATCGCCGAGGGCGGCACGATTCTGCTGGACGAAATCGGCGATGTTTCTCCGGCTTTCCAGGTCCGGTTGCTGCGGGTCCTCGAAGAACGCAGCTACGAGCCGCTTGGCTCCTCCAAGACGATCAAGGCCGATGTGCGTGTCCTGGTTGCATCCAACAGGGATTTGGCCCAACTGGTGGAAGAAGGGGTGTTCCGCAAAGATCTTTACTATCGCATTAATGTGGTGAAGCTGGAACTCCCCCCCCTGGCCCGCCGCAAGGAGGATATTCCGCTGCTGGCCGAGCACTGCATCGCAAAATTGAATCGCCTCCGGAATCGTCAGATCCTTGGCCTCAGCCATGAAGCCTTGGCCATGCTCATGCACCACGACTGGCCCGGCAATATCCGGGAACTGGAAAACGCCATCGAGTATGCTTTCATTCTGTGCCGCGACGGCTTCGTGGGTCCCGAACACCTTCCCCATCATTTGCGCCTTGGGCTCTCGCCGTCTTCTGATGCAGCGGGCATGACTCTCCAAGATATCGAAAAGCGTGGCATCCTGGAGGCCCTGGAACGAAACCAGTGGCGCCGGATGGCAACGGCGAGAGAACTGGATATCGACAAGAACACTCTGCGCCGCAAGATCAAGCGACTTGGGATCATTGCCCCGCAGCCGACGCCCTTTGCCGATGAATAGGGAGCAGGCACTGCTGGGACGGCGCTCAAGCGTGCCGACGGCATAAGCCCGGGACAGGGACAGCGCGTAAGGAGGTCCATGAATCGTCAATGGGTATGCATCGACGTCGGGTGTGACGCCGAAGCGGCTGACGAACTGGCGGGTACGATTGCCGATGCCTTCGGGGTGGGCGTGGAAGTGCTGGCGGAGGGGGTTCGACTCTACCTCCAGGAAGGTTTCTTCCGTGAGGCAGGGCGGCAAGCCCTGGAGGACCTGCTCGAAGCCTTTCAACCCTTTCTTCCCAAGCCGGCAGCGCCTTTGAGCTACGCTCTTTCGCTGCTCGCGGAAGAGGACTGGCTGGAGCAATGGAAGCGTGACTTCAAGCCGCTGCGCGTGGGAAAGCGGCTGGTCATTGCACCGACCTGGGAAGTAGTGGCGCCCCGTGACGGCGATCGGATCATCCGCATCGATCCGGGGCAGGCCTTCGGTACCGGCCATCACGAGACCACCCGCCTCTGCCTCGAGTGGCTGGAAAACTGGACCGAAAACCAGCCTGGGAGCTGTTCGCAATCCCTGCTGGAGGTGGGTACGGGTACCGGTATCCTGGCCATTGCCGGGGCCTTGTTGGGGTTCGACCGGATTCTCGCGTTGGACCATGACCCGGAAGCCATCCGGGTTGCCGGGGAGAACCTCGCACTCAATGATGTGAGCCACCGGGTTGTGCTGCAGCTCGGGACGGTTGAAGCGGTATCCGGGCACTTCGAGGTGGTGCTTGCCAACATCCAGGCGCTGCCTCTGGTGGCCATGTCGTCCCACCTGCAACGCCGCCTGGCAGATGCAGGGAGGCTTGTCCTAAGCGGCATTCTCATCGACCAGGCAGCGCTGGTCCAAAGCGCTTACCAACAGGAGGGGCTGGAGCTTCGGGGGCGAAAGACGGCGGGTGAGTGGTGTCTGCTGGAGTTTGCCCGGTCGCAACGGGAGAGACTGGAATGACACCGCACGAGGGAGAAGGCACTTGGGTTGTGCCGGGAGCTGAGGGGGCTTTGCAAGTTCCGCCTGATCCCCGGCTTGGTTACCTCGAAGGCGATGGGGTTGGTCCGGATATCTGGGCGGCCACCCGGCTGGTCCTCGATGCAGCGGTGGCAAAAGCCTACGGAGGCGCCAGGAAGATTCACTGGGTGGCCCTGCTGGCCGGGGAAAAAGCCTATCGGGCGACCGGCAGCTATCTTCCGGAACGCACCATCAAGCTGCTGCACCGCTGTGGGGTGGCAATCAAGGGACCCCTGACCACCCCGGTGGGGGATGGTTTTCGCAGTGTCAATGTGGCCTTGCGGCAGGTTCTCGATCTTTACGCCTGTGTTCGCCCGGTACGCTACTTCCCCGGTCTTCCTTCCCCCCTGAAGCACCCCGAAAAGGTGAACCTGGTTGTCTTTCGCGAGAATACCGAAGATGTCTATGCGGGGATTGAATGGCCCTCCGGATCGCCGGAAGCGGTGAGACTGACCAGGATTCTCGGCGAGCAGTTCGGGGTGACGCTTCCCCCCGATGCCGGGATCGGCATCAAGCCCATGAGCCGCTTCGGGACCGAGCGCCTGGTGCGCCGCGCCATCCGGTACGCCCTGACCCGGGGACTGCCCTCGGTGACCCTGGTGCACAAGGGTAACATCATGAAATTCACTGAAGGGGCTTTTCGAGAATGGGGTTACGGGCTGGCCCGGAAGGAGTTCCCGGACGTGACGCTCAGTGAAGACGAACTGCTTGAAAAGTATCATGGGATTGTTCCCGGCGGGCGGGTGGTGATCAAGGACCGCATTGCCGACAGCATGTTTCAGCAGATCCTGCTGCGGCCCGAGGACTACCATGTTCTGGCAACCCCCAATCTGAACGGGGACTATCTTTCAGATGCCCTGGCCGCCCAGGTCGGGGGGTTGGGGATGAGCCCCGGGGCCAACATCGGCGATACCTGCGCTGTGTTTGAAGCGACTCATGGCTCAGCCCCCAAGTACGCTAACATGGACAAGGTGAACCCCGGTTCGCTCATTCTCTCGGGCGCCATGATGTTCGAACATCTTGGCTGGATGGAAGCCGCCGAGCTGGTTCGAGGCGGCCTGGAAAGGACCATTGCCGACAAGCTGGTGACCTACGACCTGGCGCGTCAGATGGTCGGGGCGAGAGAAATGAGGTGCTCGGAATTTGCCCGGGCCATCGTCGAGCACATGCCCTAGAGGGCGTTTGTAAGGGAAGTGTCTGATTTGCGCTATCGTCTGCTTGGCAACACCGGTCTGGAAGTATCGGAGGTGGGCTTTGGGACGATCCCCATCATCCGCCTGAGCAGCGATGAGGCCGTGAAGGTGCTGAACCGGGCTTATGACCGGGGAATCACGCTTTACGACACCGCGAATGTGTATCTGGACAGCGAGGAGAAAATCGGGCGGGCCTTTCGCGACAAGCGCCACCGTGTGGTACTGGCCACCAAGACCATCAGGCCTGACCGCAAGGGGGCCGAGAATGGCCTCGACCTCAGCCTGCAGCGCCTGCAGACCGACTAGATTGTGTCCATCCGGAAAGATCAACTTGTTAAAAAGGTTACCTAATCCAGCTATTTTTGCTTGAGTTTTTGTTTTTCTTCTACAGTGTTTTGCCAAAAATGGCCTTTTTCGGTCTGTAAACCCGCATGAAACCTGGGTTGTGTTTTTTGAACGAAGAATATGTAGTGCCAGGCAACGTGCACATTTTGCTTGTTTATGTGGTTGTTGAAAAATAGGCTCATAATGGGATCCGGGTTGCTACGTAACCAAGACCTCAATTAGGGACTGGAGCAAGGCTTTCCCGCGCTTTCTGACGTTGTGAATAAACTCGAAGAATCCGAGATAAAGGGGGGTCTTTCTTGAGATATGCCACGATGAGGTCGAAGCCAAGAGCGCAGAAGCGACCAGAACCCCTCGATGGTATTGACATGGACCTCATGGAAACCATCCCCATCATCGTCTCGATCATACTCTCCAGGGTCGTGGCAGACTGTGCTGTGAACGTATCCCCACTGGGTCAAACGAACATAGATGCCGTATTCATCCGTGAACACCTTGGTACCAGACGCTACAGTTGCTCGAATGATGGGCTCAATAGTGACCTGTCGGACGTTTTCAAGCATTCTGATCATGACTTGCCCCGAACGTTGGATGATGCCCAGAACAGGGGGCTTTTCTTTCTCCAAGGTGCCGCGGCCTCGCGCGCTTTTCAGGCGGTTTCGTCGGTCCTTGCGCCCTTTATTTTTGACAACTTCAGGATGCCCTTTATGACCTGCTACACTGAGAAGTAGACCTCGCCGCATTCAACTTCTCCGTTGTACGGGGGGCTTTTTAGCGTTCACTCCCTAGCGTAGGGCCCTGGTCATATTTTGAACGTCATCTTTGTTGAGATCGAGCTCGGCTGCAATTTGCAGGTTCGACAGATTCAGGCCCATCAGGTAAAGGCACAGTATCCAGATCCGCAGGGGCTGATAGTGCCCTTCAAAGATGGTTCCCGTGAGATCGTCGAAATAGGAGTCACAGCCCTTGCAATGCTACCTCTGGCGAGCCTGTTGGGTCTGATCATGTCCGTATCGATCAACCTCAGCGCTGCTGCAAGTTGGGCAGCGTATGCCTTTCGGCCATCTGATGTTACGGATAGTGTCGAAGCATTTGGCATTGTCGATCAGCTTATCGATCTTGACGAGCAATCCATCGCGCTGGCGGTTTTGACCTATGATGTCAATGGATAAGAGCCCCTTAACCAACCCGGATTCCATCATGAGCCTTCACGACAGGCTTTGCCGCACCTGCATTAACATTTTTCGAGGAATTTGATTTTGGGTGATCCCTTTGCTATCCATGTGCTCGGGAGCATCCCGTTTCTCGGTGACACCCGGCTCCACTTTTTCGCTGAGTGTCCAGCAATCTGTGGACCGGAACCGCCGAAGGATCGACCCCGTGGCAACCGTCGCAACTGCTTCAAAGAGTTGCGAGTCTCCATTGGCGTTTTCATGTGTCTTCGGGTGTCCCGATGGGGCATGAACAACTGCTTGGACAACTACTGTTTGATGCTAGCCGTTGTGTCGGTTGGGAAGAGGAGCAGCGGGTGGCTTTCAGGGTAAGGACTTCGAGTGGATCAAAGAAGTCCGAGCAAGCGCTGTCCCCGCTCGTCTTTCGTTCATCGTTCTGTGGTTCCTTGTTCGGTATTCTGCGGTTCGCTTTGCTTCGGATTTCCGTGCGGGCCGGATCACCACGTCCAACTGCTATAAGGAAGACGAAACCATGACTACCACGGATTCACCTGTCAGCGAGGCGGCGAGTGTCGTATTTGCGGCCGGCAAGGGGACGCGGATGCTCGGCTATGGCGGCAATAAGACCCTGCTGCCGCTGATTCCCCAGGGTTCTGCATATGAAGGCGAGCAGCTGCTGCTCTTCGAGGTTCTGCAAAACCTTCCTCCCGGCCCGGTCGGGATCGTCGTCAATCATTGTGCCGGCGATATCGAGCGGGCCACGCAGCAGTTCTCGGTGACCTACATTCCGCAACCTGTCACCAACGGTACCGGTGGAGCGTTGCTGGCCGCCCGCAGCTTTCTCGAGGCGACAGGGCCGTCGGCGGTGATCATCACCATGGGCGATGTGCCGCTCATTCGCCGGACGACCTACACCAGGCTCCTGGAGAAACTCGCCGTGCACCCGCTGGCTGTCCTGACGTTCCAGCCCGAGGACCGGGCGCAATACGGGATGCTCGAAGTGGATAGGGGGTGGGTGCTCCGCATTGTGGAGTGGAAGTACTGGCACGCGTGGCCAGCTGACGAGCAGGCCAGGCTGCGTTGGTGCAATGCCGGGGTCTATGCGGCCCAACGCAAGGTGTTGCTGGAGTATATGGACCATCTTGCCCGCCAGCCCCATCACGTGCGCAAGCAGCGGGACGGAGCCTGGGTTGCCGTCGAAGAGTATTTCCTGACAGACTTGGTGGAACTGATGAGTCGCGACGGGCTGCCGGTCGGGTGGGTGTCCGCCGACGAGGTGGAAGTGACCGGGGTGGACACCCCCGAAGCCTTGCAGACCGTTCAGGCGCGCTACCGGCAGAACCTGGCCAAAGAGCGGCAGTAGGTTCGGCTTTCTATTCTCGGCCACGCGATCTTGGTTCCCTTGTACAGTGGATGAGCTTACCTCTATAATCCTCTCTCCAACCGCTTGACGGTCTCGGCGGACTTCTACCGGACGGAATGGGACGATTTTGTCGTTCTTCCCACAAGGCGTGAGTGTGGAGTTTGATCATCTTTCATTAGCCCAAACCGGACTGAGGCGAGGTATGGCAAGCGGCCTTAACCTCAATCCGGCCCAGGGGTCGGAAACTGGCTAAACACGCCCGTGGGCGATGGCGACTTACGTCGAAGTCTTGCCGCAACAGCTGCCGGGTCCCGCACAGCCGGCATGGGCCGGTAAACTGCCACAGCAGGTGGTATCGGAGTGGCCCGGAAGACCCGTCCTGGCAACGCCTGACAAGGAAGATGGCGCCGACAGCAGTTTCTTCAGGTTCACACTGCCACAGACCTTACAGGTTGGCGCCTCGTCGGCCGAGGCGACCAACATCTCACTCGTGGCTCCGCATTCCTCACATTGAAAGTCATAAAGGGGCATAGGAAATTTCTCACTGATCTGATTGGTTTGGATGGTTGAATGATCTCATTTTGTCGTTTGTTCCACAGGGCGCCGATTCAGTCGCAGCCCCGGCACGGGTGCAGGAGCGGCAGTCAAGGGATGAGGCAAGGCGGTACAACCATCGGAGGAAAAAGTCCCATGCCGAACCCGTCTCGCCGTGCGCGATACCACGATCACATTCGGCCGCCACCGCCGCCACAGGTGAACTCGTTGGTGAATCGAGGCAAACTGCCGTTCAGGAACGCCTTCACGGCATCGGCTACGGTTTGGGCGTCGGCACCATAGTACACATCGATGCCCACCTGATTGAACCCCATGAGCGGCCGCATGCCCATGCCACCAGCGATCAGGACCTGCACGCCGTGTTGGGCGAGATGATTGACCGGGGCCATGCAGCCTCCCTGCTGGTGAGGAACATTGGGGAGGGTCTGGATGTTCTGAACCTGCCCATTTCCGACTTCCACCAGGGTGAAGAGATCGCAGTGACCGAAATGAGCGCCAAGGGGGGATTCAAGACCGCCCGGATGGCTTGAAGGAATGGCAACAACGGTAGTCTTCATAGTTTCTCCTTGAGATAACGATAGTAGCTTTCGTACTGATATATGGCAGCCAGGGGATTGTGCCCCAGCAGTCGGTCTTTGACCGCCAGAACGGTGCAGGGAGCCTCGGCGTATCGAAGAAACAGGGAATCATGGCCGACGCAGAGTCCGAGGAGCACGTTGAACTGAGACTGGTGCCGGTTGGCGATGAGGGCCTGCAGGATGGGATTGCACATGGATTCAGGACTGCCGGGAGCTACCTTCTGGGCCTCGCTCAACCCGAGGGTCTCCTTGGGGACTTTCCCCACCTTGCAGGCAATGGAAATGACCTCCAGCCCCTCGGTTTCAAAGATCTCGTGCACCACCTTCGCCTCGCGGCGCAACCCCACACAGAAGACCAGCGCCACCTTCCGGTAGTTCATCCGGCGCGCGAACTCGATGATTTCAACGATGCGGGGCTTGGCCGGGCACACCGCACCGTAACCCTTTTCCCGATTGCAATAGCCTTCCCCTTCCTGGATTGAAGCCTGCCTGGCGAATTCCCGGATGTCATCACCGGTGCGAATCGCCTCGATGGAGTCGGCTGTCAACTCCTGATGGCGGAGCGAGGGACAATTCGGCGGGGCCTTGCCCTGGTCATGGCGACAGAATCGATCGGACCAGTCGTAGGGACAAATCGCGCACTGAGGTTGGGAGGGTGCCATGGGGTTGCTCCCTGTCGCCGGAGGATTCACGCGAAAATATTACCGGGCTTGTAGGGATGGGTCCCCAAGATCACTTCCACCCCCGACTTGTCCTGGATTTTCTTGATGATGGCTTCCCGGTGGGGACAATGATCCGTGAGGCAGGGGCCGAGATGGATCCTGGTGACCTTTTCATCCATCGGTTTGTTCCACAGATTGAGTTGCGCCAACCGCGTCACAATGGTTGCGCCAGGGCAGTCTCCGCAGTTCAGAAGCCCGATGACCTCGGCTTCGCCGTCCCGGTAGCGGCTGAATTCACCGACTCGCCGGTTGAAGCCCACCAGGCAGCGGGAACAGCCGATGCAAACGTCATCCATGGCCTTCTTACAGCCGATAATGAGCACTTTCTCCATCGCTTCCTCCATCGGTTTTGCAGGTTGGCGACTGGGCCTCCCGGCTCTTCGCCGTTAGTCCCCGGCAGGCGGTACCGCTACTCCAACCAGCCGAGAGCCTCTAAAATACCTAACCGGAATGCGACCCTAAAGCAATACTCGTTCCAGTTTTTATGAGCGGTCCGGGAGCCTTGCGGCACGCTCCCGGTCGGCAGTCGGCACGGCCTTCCTGGAAGCCTTCAGAACCTGTCGCAACGGGTGCAAATGCGACCGATATTTCGATGGGAAGGGAACAAAATAGCCCTGTTGCTGTGGGCGGGGTTGGGGCCCGATTCAGTGAGTGGGGTTGTAGTCAGTGAGCGAACGATGGAAACGCAAAGAATAACTCGTTCGAGATCGGATCCGGAGCCTCCTTCCGGGCAACCGGGCACGTTCGGCGTCGTAGCCTGCGACGGGCTGGAGCCTGCTTCCGGATGCGGAACCCCCTCGTAGACGGTTCCGGCCATCGCTCGTCACTGCCAGACCAGGACGATCTTGCCGAAATGACGATTGTCTTTCATGTATTGGTGAGCTTCTTCGACGGCTTCGAGGGGGAAAACCCGATCAACGACGGGTCGCACTTTGCCGGCTGCGAGGAGGGGTAGCACCTGTGCGGCAAAGCTTCTGGTCAGGGCAGCCTTTGCTTCCGAGGACTGAACGCGCAGCATCGAACCGATCAGGCGCAGGCGTTTGGCGACCACTGTGGCCAGGTTGATTTCCGCCTTGGTCCCCCCCATCAGGCCTATGATGACGAGACGACCCTGGGGTTTCAGAATCTCGAGGTGTTTGCTGAGATAAGGGCCGCCAATCCAGTCCAGGACGATATCGACCCCACGGCCCCGGGTGAATTCCAGGACGCGGGGGGCAAAGTCCTCGGTCTGGTAGTTGATGGCGAAATCAGCCCCCAAATCAAGGCAACGTTCGAGCTTCTCCTGAGAACCGGCGGTGGTGATTGTGATCACGCCCCGAGCATGGGCCAGTTGGATGGCAGCCGTTCCCACCCCACTTCCCCCTCCGTGAACCAGCAGGGTTTCCCCGGCAACGGCTCGAGCTTCCTCGAAGAGGTTGAAAAAGGCGGTGAAGAACACTTCCGCCGCCGCAGCCGCCCCGACAAAATCCAGATTGTCAGGAATCGCAACCAGGTGATCGGCCCTTACCGCCACATAGCGACCGTACCCGCCGCCGGCAATGATGCCGAAGACCCGGTCGCCAGGGTGCCAGTCGGCCATCTGGGGAGTCTTTTCCTCCACCACTCCGGCAAAGTCGAGTCCCATGATGGGGGAAGCTCCGGGGGGAGGGGGGTAGAGTCCGCGCCGCTGCAGCAGGTCCGCGCGGTTGACCGAGCAGGCTTCCACCTTCACCAGTACCTCCCCTGGGTTGAGGGTCGGCAGCGCTGCCTTATCGAGCGAAAGGCTGTTCCAGTCACCCTTCCGGCCGGATTCGTGAACGACGATGGCATCCATGAACGGTTCCTTCATTCCAGTTCTCCATGTTCGGCAAAGGAAAAATGGTGGGGGCCGGCGATGATGATATGGTCGTGGACATGTATATCAAGATCGTTCAAGAGTTTCTTCAACCTGCGGGTGAGCTGCCGGTCGGCGGCGGAGGGTTGAGGATCACCGCCCGGATGATTGTGCGCCAGAATGACCGCGGTCGCATGGTGCTTGACAATCTCCTCCACCACCCGCCGGGGGAATACCGCCGTGCGGTTGAGACTCCCTTTCTGGACGGGCTGTACGGCCAGCACCACGTTCCGGCTGTTGAGCGCGATAATGCAGAAGATTTCACTGCGTTCCGTTCCCAGCAGGGGCCGCAGCCGCTGCACCGCGTCCTCGGTGGTGAGCACCTTCTGGTGCTGATTCCAGCGGTCCTGCTGGTAGCGATCAAAAAGGCGGGGAAGCGCGGTGATGAGGGTTGCCGCCTGTTCCCCAATCCCATCGACTTTTATGAGCCTGGTCAAGGGCGCATCAAAGACCGCGGGCAGGCTCCCCAGCTGATCCAGCAGCTCCTTTGCCACGGGCTTGACGTCTTTTCGCGGAATAACAAAGGTGAGCAGGAGTTCGAGCACCTCGTGGTCGTGAAAGCCATCTAGACCACTTCGCCGGAATCGCTCGCGAAGCCGCTGCCGATGGCCCTCGGGACCTGTCGTCATGGTGAGCTCTCCCGTTTTTCGGAACCGATCAGGAGATCACAGCGTACCCTCTTGGGCAGCCACCTTTTCCCGCAACTGGCTGAGGAGGGATTCGAAGGATTGATTGGCAAGAATGGAACTGAATTGTCCGCGATAGTTATCCACCAGGCTGACCCCTTCGACGACCACGTCGTAGACCTTCCATTGGCCCCGGATCAGTTTGAGCCGGTAATCGATCTGCACATTAGTGTTCTTGAAGTCGAGCACTCGCGTATTCACGAGGGCGTAATCCCCCTCAATCCGTTCCGTGTCGTAGACCACTCGTTCGTTGGTCCCGGTGTAGGTCTCCACTCGACCGACGTAGTTGTTGAAGAGGAGCTGCTTGAAGAGCTCAACGAAATCCTGCTGATGTTGTGGGGAC
>JAPXSS010000033.1:0-28192 GCA_033812955.1 Syntrophobacteraceae bacterium
AGGACGGTTGCAGAGATCGCCAGTGAATACGGGGTTCACCCCAATCAGATCACCCAGTGGAAGAAGCAAGCAATGGAGTGCTTGCCTGAGGTTCTCGGGGACAGGCGACGCAAGCAGAAGCAAGACCGGGAGGCCCTTGTGTGCGAGCTCTATCAGCAGATCGGCCAGCTGAAGGTGGAGCTCGACTGGCTTAAAAAAGTCTGGAGTTCGCTCTTCGGAATGTGTCATCTACACGACTGCTCAGACTTACGGCGCTTCTCGTTTGGACGCAGGACGTCCATTTTCAGGGGCTTGAGGGCGTTAAAATTCCTGGAGAAAAGACAGACCCCAGCGCGGCTCATTTGGTCATGCCGACGAGCCAACGAATAGCCTTGTGGGGGGGCAGTGCCTGCTTTGCATCCCCACCTCGGTTTTCCCTTTCTGCAGTTGTCACGATCCGTCAGCCCCACGACAAATTTTGTCGCTGTTCCGAGGGTATCCAAGGAGGCTAAACGGCTGCCATTTTGGCTATTCCCGCGAGAGGACCTTCGCCCAAGGCTGTTGAACTGGGGAATCACATCGCCTAATTCAACAATATTGCCGCCTTCGACTGCCTGAAGGTTTGGACAACTTTTCAGAAACCCTCCAAGAGCATCGTCAAAGAACGCAAATTGAGGGTCCTTACATTGATCTACCAAAAACCCTAAAACCCTCATTCCGGAGTGCTCATGGCTGGAATCAAAGGCCTTTACGATTTTACGACTACCTGGACCCCGGCCGAAAAGCTGCCGGGGTGACGTTTTGAGCGACCTTCTGACCGACGATCAGGCTTTCCCTGGGAAGACTTCCTGAACTCTTTGGCATGTTCATTGCTCCCCCTTAGCCATCATCGGAAAGAGGCATGACGGCAGATAGAAGAAAACCGGAGAGGATAACAAGTCATCGCATGGAAGGGGGGGGAACGACAGGGCAAGCGGGGTTTTCAGGTAGTCTTATAAGATAATGTATAGGAACTGACGGAAGGATCGATTGAGCAATACCACAACAAATCAGAACGATTGGAAAGGATAACACAATGTTGATCAAGATGAAGGAAAGCAAAGGTTTCACCCTGGTTGAGTTGATGATCGTCGTGGCCATCATCGGCATCCTGGCCGCCGTCGCCGTCCCTTACTACCAACGGTATGTTGCCAAATCCAGACTGACCAGTCTGGTGATGCCGGCCATTCATTCGATTGAAACGAATATCTCGACGTATTATGCTATTCAGAGTAGGTTGCCAGACATCGCGAGCAATGAAGATTTGATGAAATTCACTGGCGATGCTGACACTCATTATCTTGACATCGATAAGAGTACTTGGAATTCGAGCTCGGAGTCTGCTCAGTTAAAGGTGTCAGTCAAAGTAGACGCTCAAGATGCTGCTGGGAAGACACCATTCAGTGCGATCGGCAGCGGCACCGACGATCGTAATGTGTTTTATCTAGTTGCTCGGAAAGCTCCAACTGGGCAAAAGCTTTACTGGTCATTCGCGGGAACACTTGCCACTGAGCTGGGTCTGTAGTTGCACACGCTAGTTGAACAGACAGAGCCTAGTGCTTGATTGTCGGAGGGGGAGGCAATTCTAAAATAGCCTCCCCCGATCAGATGGTTTTATTCCGTCCAAAAGGATATGTTTGTATATTGATGAGCCAAAAGAAGAGTGCTTCATTTCTTCTAGCTACCCTTGTTATTCTGTTCCTACACTGCGCCTACAGCAACACCTTTTCTTCGCCCCCGGTCCTGGATGATTTTCACACCTTCATCTTCCAGAAAAACGTTCATCTTAAAGACCTCTCGCTCTCCAGCTTAACCGCTCCGTCAAAGACCGTGTTCGGACTGCAGCGCTGGCTTCCGATGTTGTCCTTCTCCCTGGATCTGAGGTTCGGCGATGGAGAAGCATTCTATCTGCACCTGACCAATCTGCTCATCCATATCCTGGCCAGCCTGGCAGTGTTATTTCTGGTTTACAAGCTCTTCCAGAACCATAGGGAAACGGACCGGGCTTTCACTCTACCACCCATCTTTTGTGCCGTTTCGGTCGCCGGTTTGTGGGCTTTGAATCCAATTCAGACCAATGCTGTGACCTACCTGGTCCAGCGCATGGCAGCCATGCAGGCCCTCTTCTTTGTCAGCAGTGTTGCCTTCTATACCTTGGGGAGGCGCAAACACCTTGATCAGGGCCATGCGAAGCAGGCCTTCCCTTACTACCTGGCATGCCTCCTTGCTTCTCTTGGGGCGTTTTTGTCCAAGGAAAACTCAGCGACCCTGCCGATCATGTTACTGGTGACCGAAGTTTGGTTTTTCACGCCCTCTCTGCACCAGTCGCTCTGGAAACGGCTGAAAGCGGCTCCCTGGTTCATATGGGTTCTTATCCTCATCGGTGCGGCAGGGGTATCCTTCTACGCGGGGAGATTCTTCCAGGATCTCGCGGCGGGCTACGGTATCCGTCATTTCACTCTTCCGGAACGCCTTCTCACCCAATCCCGGATCGTTATCTGGTATCTGTCACTCTTTTTATGGCCAGCTCCCTCAAGGCTCTCTCTCGAACATGACGTGGTGTTGTCAGTCTCATTGCTGGACCCTCCGAGCACTCTTCCGGCCATCATGCTTCTTGTGATTTTTGGGTGGTTGACTCTCCGCTACCGAAAAAGGTTTCCCCTCATCACTTACGGCTCAGTGTGGTACTTTCTAAATCATGCTGTTGAATCGTCCATTGTGCCTCTGGAACTGATCTTCGAACACCGCCTGTATCTTCCTTCCGTCGGAATCTCGCTGGTGATGGTCTGCCTTCTGGTGGATGGCCTGAGCTATCTTCTTGCCAGACGCTCAGTGAGGGACCTGGCAATTATCAGCACCTGCGTATTTACCCTGTTCTTTTCGGGCTTGTCGCTTGTGACCTTTTATCGCAACGAAGCCTGGCAAAGCAGCGTTACTCTCTACGAGGACGCGGTCAAAAAGGCACCGAATCATCCTCGAGCTCACGCCAACCTTGCCGTTGCCTACGGGCGGGCGGGACTGTATGAGAAATCGATCCATCAGGCAGAAACGGCCATCGCCTTGGGACGTGAGCACCACGAGCAGTATTTCGTGGCGGCCAATACGATCCTGGTTTCTCTCACCGGTTTGAAAAGGTTCGAGGAGGTGGTGGAGCGGGGAGAATATCTTTTCCAAAATCGCCCAAAGAAATTTGATGCGGGTTCACTCACCAATTTCCAGTTGAACCTTGCGCAGGCTCACCTGAAACTGGGGAATCTGCCCGAGGCCTATCGAGTTGCCATGCTGGGTTTACAGAGCGTGCGTTTGACGGGAGGTTCTCCGTACCAATTAAGGCAGGTCGAGGGGATGCTGGTCGCGATTCTGCGGACGGCGGGCGAGCGGCAGGTTGATCTTGACGGCGATGGGATCAACGACCCGGGTGACTCATCCGCCGAACTGTGGATCGCAAAGAGACTTCTGGAAAGAGGAGAACGAGGAGAGGCAACCTATTTGCTCACCATTGCGATCAGGACAAACCCAGGAGAGAGAGAAGCCGTCAGGCTCCTGGACGAGATCCAGAGGGAGGATGGACTGAATTACACTCAGGTGAAAAAAGAGAACATCAGGCAGGAGTACCGGTCCTCTCCTTTCTCTCGCTTCAATGCCAGCATGGCACTGGCCTATCTGGCCCGTACCCCAACTCGGTCAGACCATTTTCGGAATGTCGGGGAAAGCCTGCTGGATTATGCCCTCGAAATCCAGCCCGGAGTGGCTGACGCCCATCTGCTGAAGGCTCATTATCTACATGACCGCAAGGAAATCGAGCCTGCCATCGCGGCCACCGAGCGCGCCCTGGCGCTCGACCCGGACTACTCGATGGCCTGGCTGGCGCTTGGTTCCTTCCGAATGGAGCTGAACGATCTTCCGGGAGCGGTTACGGCTTTTAAGCGAGGTCTCGAACTTTACCCCGGCTGCCCGCAGCGGGCAAGTGTCCTGGCGGCCATCACCGCCATCGAACAGAACCCCGCCCTGACCACCGCTCAGAATTGAATCCCAACAGCATCGGTCCTCTGACTCAATGCTGTTTGAACCAAGTATTGCGTCACAGAAGCTTGTCTGAAGGGTGGGGATCCGCAATGGATATGGTTGCCATCGAGGCCAAGAGCGCACTGGTGAAGTCCGGAATTCCGGGGGTGAGCCACGTAATCAATCCCTACCTGGGCTGCGGCCACGGCTGTCGCTACTGCTACGCGGTCTTCATGCGGAAATACTCCCGCACCCATGCCCATGCTCCCTGGGGGAGCTTTGTCGAGTGCAAGGAGAATATCGTCGCCGTCCTTCGCCGGGAGCTCGGTCGTAGGAAGAAGCGGGGGGCGGTCATGCTTTCCAGCGTTTGCGATCCCTATCAGCAGGCCGAGCACGACTGGCGACTGACGCGGGGGTGCCTCGAGGCCCTGCTCGAATTTGGCTGGGAAGTCGAGATCCTGACCCGCTCGCCGCTGGTGGTGCGGGATGTGGACCTGCTCGGGGTGATGCCGCGGGTTTCCGTGGGCTTTTCCATCGGCACCGATGACGAACGGGTGCGAAGCGTGCTGGAACCCGGTGCGCCGCCGCTGCGCCTGCGGGTGGAAGCCCTGAAGGAATTGCGCGCGGCGGGCATCGCCACCTGGGTGTTCATTGCCCCGATCCTCCCCATGAACCCGGAGCGTCTTCATGCCATGCTGGCACCGGTGACGGACTCGGTCCTGCTGGATACCCTCAACTACCGACGGCAGGTCCGCGAGGTCTTCATGCGAAACCAATGGGGGTATGCCCTCGGCGACGACTACGCGGCGGCGATGTGCCGCAGGTTGACGACCCTGTTCGGAGAGCGGGCGAGAAGGGTCTGATGAAGATTCGCCCATCGCGGGCGCATGGGTCGGCGAGAGCGCTCGAGAAGGAACCATGGGAGGCAGGCTGGGGCAGAGAGTCACACGAAAATCTGGCAACCATCGGCTGGGGCATGGTATGCTCATGACAAGAGGCGACCCGGCCGTTGCCAGGCACCGACCTCCCCTGGCTGAGGGAACCCCGGCTGCGCCCGGGCATGGTGCGGTCTCCCGGATTCGCAGGGTTGCGCCGGAGAGTAGCGTGGTCACCAGTGCTTAACTGAAGCCATCAAGCGCTGGCGGTGACCTTACAGGATATGACCATACACAGAGCAGCCACTTGCAAGAGCCTCAAATTCCGTCACTGCCGGAATGACGCCCTGATGGGCTTTTGCAGGAGGCTCAGAGGTTAGGGACCTTGATGAACGAAGAAGAAGAAAAAGTCGACGAACCGGAGGCGGAAGAAAGCTTCGCCGAACTGCTGGAGGGGAGTCTCGTCAAGCCTGAGCGGTACACGCCGGGGCAGAAGGTGGAATCCCGGATTGTCAAGATCACGGAGGATTGGATCTTCCTCGACCTGGGCGGCAAGAGCGAAGGGTATCTCGAACGGAAGGAACTGCAGGACGCGGAAGGCAACCTTTCGGTGCAGGAGGGCGACCTCGTCCAGGCCTACTTCCTTGCAACGGCCAACCAGGAACTGCGCTTCACGACCCGGATCGCGGGGGGCGATGCCGTCCGGCAATATCTCCAGGAGGCTTGGGAAAACGGCATTCCGGTGGAGGGTCTGGTCGTGAAGGAAATCAAGGGCGGCTTCGAAATCAAGCTTGCCGGCGACCTGCGCGCCTTCTGCCCGTATTCTCAGACAGGCCTGCAGCGGGCGGGCAGTCCGGCCGATCTGATCGGCCAGCACCTGTCCTTCCGGATCACCCAGTACGACGAGAAGGGGCGAAACATCGTGGTTTCCCACCGGGTGATTCTGGAGGAAGAACGCCAGAAGCAGCGGGAGGTGCTGAAGCAAACGCTGCGGGAGGGCGCGACGGTCACCGGCACGATCAGCGCCATCCGCAGTTTTGGGGCTTTCGTGCGGGTCGACTGCATCGAGGGACTCATTCCCATTTCGGAAATCAGCTGGGATCGGGTGGAGGACATCACGGAACGTTTGACCGTGGGCCAGGAAGTTGAAGTGGTAGCCTTGAAGCTGGACTGGGAGAAGGACCGTCTTTCGTTCAGCCTGAAACAGGCCTTGCCCGATCCCTGGCACAGCGTAGAGAAGGACTTCCCCGAAGGGTCACACCATCGCGGTACGGTGGTGCGCCTCACCGATTTTGGGGCCTTCGTCACCTTGACGGCCGGTGTCGAC
This sequence comes from Syntrophobacteraceae bacterium, assembly GCA_033812955.1. Taxonomy (GTDB): domain Bacteria; phylum Desulfobacterota; class Syntrophobacteria; order Syntrophobacterales; family Syntrophobacteraceae; genus JADGQM01. The sequence continues at coordinate 6,226 of JAPXSS010000033.1, forward strand.
GGCCTGGTCCACATCTCGAAGCTGGGGGCCGGCAAACGGATCAATCACCCCCGCGAGGTGGTCTCCAAGGGCCAGGTGGTGGAAGTGAAGATCGATAAGATCGATCGGGAGAACAAGCGGCTCTCGCTGTCCAGGGGCACCCCGGCAAAGGGTGACAAACCGGCCGAGGAAGAAGAAGACCTTTCCCAGTTCCTGCACGGCAAGGGCGACTCGATGGGAACCCTCGCCGACCTTCTGAAGGGCAGACCCAGGGGGCGACCGAGCCGCTGACAAGCTATTCCCTGGCCCGGTTGACCGAGAGGAAGGCCAGCACAAACAGCCCGATTCCCAGGCCGGCCAGGAGCAGATAGGAGGAAGGGGCGGGTTCCAGGCCGAAAGCGGCGCTCCGGATGGTTTTCGCGGCGTGGGTGAGCGGCAGGAGGTTCAGCACCTGCTGAGCCCAAGGGGGCATGCGATCCACCGGAAAGAAGGTCCCACCAAGGAACGCCATCGGAGTGATGAAAAAATTGGTGAGCAGCGACTGATCGGCGTGGGATTTGACGAGCATGGCCAAACCGACGGCGAGGGAGGCGAAAAGAAAGCTGTTGAGCACGACCGCCAGCCAGAAATAGAGGTTGTAGGAAAGGGCCACCCCAGAGAGCAGGGCAATGACGATGATGAGGGCCACGGCCAGCAACGCCCGGGTGATTCCGGCCAGGACTTCGCCGGTGACGTAGGCAATGTTGCGGATGGGCGCCGCCTGGAACTCTTCGAAGATTCGCCAGTAGAAACGGGCAATGTTGATTTCACTGGCGATGGCAAATGCCTGAATCATGCTGCTCATGGCGATGAGGCCGGGGATCAGGAATTCCATATAGGATCTCCCTTCGACCTGCACCCCCTGCCCCATCCCGAGGCCAAAGGCAACGAGGTAGAGCAGAGGGCTGACCGACATGGAAGCGGTCTGCTTGAACAGTTTCTTCTTCAGGATCAGCAGTTCGCGCCGGTAGACGGCCAGGCACCCTCTCATGGTCCCACCTTCTTCCCGGTTACTGCCAGAAAGACGTCTTCGAGGTTGACTCTCCTCAGGGTAAAGCCCCCCTGCTGCCGCCCGAGGTGGCGATTCGCTTCCTCGCGGGAGCGAAAGAAAGTGGTTTCCATATTGCCGTCGACGATCTCGTCCAGAGCCCAGACTCCCAGGCGGGCCATGAGGTTCTGCGGGGTGTCCAGGGCGACGATGCGTCCGTCATCGAGAAAGGCCACCCGCTCGGCCAGGAATTCCGCTTCCTCGATATAGTGAGTGGTGAGGAAGATGGTCGAGCCGTTCTGCTGGATCTTTTTCACCAGCGACCAGATCCGGCGGCGAATGGTCGGATCCAGGCCGACCGTCGGTTCATCGAGAAAGAGGATACTGGGGGCGTGCATGAGCGCTCGCGCCACCATCACCCGCCGTTTCATCCCGCCGGAGAGTTGCTTGACCGGGCTGTGGCGGCGCTCAGCGAGGTCCACATAGGCGAGCAGTTCATCGATCCGTGCCGCGCGCCGGCTGGCGGGCATGTGAAACAGCCGCCCGTGGATGTCCAAGTTTTCGTGGACGGTGAGTTCATGATCCAGGTTGAAGGTCTGGGGCACGAGGCCGCATTGCTTTTTGGCCTCGAGCGTTTCCCTCACCACGTGATAGCCGTGCACATAGGCGTCACCCGCAGTGGGGAACGCCAAGCCGGTCAGGATCTTGATGGTCGTCGTCTTGCCTGAGCCGTTGGGTCCGAGGTAAGCGAACAGTTCGCCTTCTCGGACATGCAGGTTGATCCCTTTCAGGGCCTGGATGGTGCAGTAGTCTTTACTCAGGTTCTCAATCTTGATCATGCCAAAGGGACCTTGCCAGGCCGCCCGGCAAGTTCCGGCCAGAGGCGGGAGCCACGTGCGGTCATCGGGAGGCCCCCTGCCGGACGGTGAATCCCTGGAGCTGGACCAGCGGGGCCGTCGGGGGCGCACTGCCGGCATAGGCGAGGATGGGAAGTCCGCGGAACACTTTCTCGCTGTCCGTTCGCATGGCTTCCTTAGCCTTTTCATACTGCTGCTTCCACTCGGGTTCAAACTCACCTGCGTCAGCGCGCTTCGCGCCGCCGGCCAGGAAAAGTTCCCGCATGGCGGTGCCCGGGTCCATGAACAGCAAGAGCTGGGCATTTTGCAGCATCTCGGTCTTTGCCCCCCGCTCCCAGTCGAGTACGCTCAAGGACTGCCGTTCGCAGGCTTCCTTCATGCGGGTGAGAAGGCCGCGCGAGGTGGCCGCCAGGAAGACCGTGCCGCCGCCGCAGGAGGCGGTGAGGTCGCGGTCGGTAAAGTAGCGCCTGAAATCGTCGACCTCATCGGGACTGGTCTGGTTGGCAATGACCACGCCCATATGGGAGGGTGGATCATATTCGGCGTTGAAATCCCAGAGGATCGCCACCCCGGCTTCCGTTGTTTCACCCGGCGCGATTTCGTCCGGGCCCTGGGACGCCAGCCGCTGCCAATCCGCCGTTGCCATGCCGGGCCGCAGGTGGAAGCTGGTGGCCACGGCTGCGAAGACATCCTGAGGAATCCCTGCCAGCACTCCTTTGAAGATCTTCGAGGTGAGCTGCCGGGCAAATCTGCCTGGAGTGAACCGGAGCACCCCCGGCGCCTCCCGGGAGAAATCGAGGCCGAGATCGAGGGTCCAGGTGGGCGTGCCCACCATCACCGGCAGCAGCTTATCGACCAGGGCCTCGGCTCTCGCGGTCAGAACCAGTGGAGTCTTGGGAAGATCCTGCGCTGGCGGCGGCAGGCATTCCAGAACATTGAGAAGCGCTTCCAGGCCATTGGCGAGATAGACCCGGTCTTCGTATTGAGTCAGGAAGAGGCGCTGGAGGCCAATGCGCATCTCGACCACCGGTTCCGCGAGGGTGGGAATCCGGTAGCCGTTGCGGGCCAGCAGCCGCACCGCCGCAGGCAGGGCCTTGGCGGCATACGGACAGGCCTCGCGCACAAAGGAAAAGACAAACCCTTTCCGGCCGTGAGCCAGGTCGTAATGGAGTTCGCCACGGGCCTGCAGCGCTTCCCGGAGCAGGGTTGCCAGAAACGCCCCCTGAAGTCCGTCCAGCTTCAGGTCTTCAGCCCGGATGCTGGCGCTGTGCAACGGATCGTAGAAGATGCCCTGAATCAGCCGGGTCTGGAAAAGCTCGCGCAGGGGGGTATCGCCTTCAAAGAGGGCAAGGAGTGCGGCGGCATCCCGGAAATAAAGCGAAAAGGCGATGGGATGACGTTTGACGATCCAGGTCGCCGTTTTCGGGCAGTCTGCGGGACGGTCTTCCAGAGCGCCAAGAGTGGTCCGTTTCCTGGTATCGCCGCCGATGAGCTCGGCACAGTGTTTAGAGGTGGCTGATGGCGCTTTCTCCCAGTCGCCGGCGGTAGTTCCTCCCAGCCGCGATGGCTGAGGAAAAACGGGGGCTCCGTGGATATCGACGAACTTCAACTCGAGGGCGAGCATGGGGAGATCGCTGCGTATGGACTCACTCAGCCGGGCTGAGTGCAGTCCTTTGCAGGTCCACAGAACCAGCAGGACGAGGACCACAGCCGTCAGGGCAAGACCGGCTAGGAGGTTTCGGGCCTTCCCGGCCTGAGGCGGTTCCATTCGTAGACTCCAAGAAAATGAGGGTTATCAGTAGTGGGAATCCATACCGGATCGGGGGAGTCCATGAGATCCCGCACCCGCACGACCCGCACTTGGGCTTCGTGCCCGCTGGCGCCGTTGTGATAGACAACGAGGTCGCCAGGCCGATTTTCAACGAAGATCATGAGATGATAGGGTCGGTCGCTTTCCAGGGCCTTTTGAAAGACCAGCAAGTCGCCGTTTCGGGCTGCGCGGAGGTCGCGGGCCTTTTTTCGAAAGTTGAAGCCAATGAGGGTTTCCGCGTCGGCGAAAGCGCCGAATCGAGGGTCCCCGTCACTGGCGATGCCCACCTGCCAGATGAGCGGGTACTGGGGAAGGACCTTCCGGGACAGTTCGGAGACAGTCGGCAGGTGGAGCGCATTCGGTACCCCGAGCTTCTGCTTTTCTTTCGGGGACGCGACCGCCAGGGCCTCTCGGTAGGCGAAGCGTACCAGCCCTGAACAGTCCTGCTGCTGCCGTTCCCACTGTGGGCTCAGTTTTTTGGCCTGGAGCAGTGCCAATCGCGTGACCGTCTCCCGCACCGCCGTTTCGTCCTCCGGACTCAAGAAGGCGGCTTCCTCGTCATTGCCATCGAGCTGCGGCTCACCCTTCCGTTTATACTCCGCGACCTCGGGCGGCATATCGGCTTCGGCGTCCAGGCCGGGTGACCAGATCTTCGGTGGCAGATTATTGCCGCGAATGACCAGGTAGGCGAGAGTCCGGGTTTCGCCCGGTCTCGCCAGCGGCGTCCGGATGCGTTTCCGGCTTTCGGTCGGCAGCCCTTCGTCGGTGATGATATCAAGGCCGGCCAGGGTGTGCTGGACCGCGCCGCCGGGCCAATAATTCACGTCGACCCGAAACACCCCCACGGGGGGTGCCGGATGTACGTAAACGTAGGGACCATAACCCGCAGCATCGAACGATTCACCCTGCTGGTTGAGGAAGAAGATCCCTCCCGAGGGTGAATCGGTTTTGGCCCAGTAGACATGAGTCTTGTCCGGTTCGTAAAGGTGCAGATCGGTGTAGGCGGAATCGGTGTCGTTGGTGAGGACCACCTTGAGCGGCAGGGGACTGATCATCGCTTCCACGGTGGCGGTGGCGCGGGCGGTGCCGGCCGGGTTGGTGCATTCGACGATCACGCTGTTCTTGCCCCTGGCGGCCGGAAACCTGCGGGAGAAGCCCCCGTCGGTGGTGCGGATGAAGTAGCGGACACCGTTGATGTTGACGACCACGGGGTCGGCGGTTGGATCGGAACAGGTGCCAGCGACCTCGAGCTGGAGGCTGGTTGTCCAGCCGCCTTCGGGTTTCGTTAGGGTAATGACCGGCAGCTCCGTCCCCGTGCCCCCCATTGCTTTACCACGGCGGGCCACAACCGCCGGATCGTCGGAAGGACTCGCGCCCGAGGGCGCAGCACCTCCGAGCGCGAGCCATACCAAGAAAAGAACCCAAGCCGCAGGGTTGGCCATATGAATTCGTCCCCGTTTCCCCGGTACCGTTGGAGACTTGAGAACAGCCGGGCAGCGGATGCTCCCTATAGGGAGCCGTACCCGATGATCGCCCGTCACTCTTTCACACCAATTATGCCCGATTCATTGGAGATTGCAATCGGTAAGCGAGGCAAGCCGAAGGGCACGCAGGCCAGGTGCCGGGTGCCATGGAACCGGGAAGAATATGGTGAGATGGCTGCCGGGAGGCCTCGGATCGGATACAATGCGATGCCGACTGCCTGAGAGGGTGTCTAAGAAGACTATCGTCCTCGAAAGGCTGCTAATTCGTAACCCCGGCAAATTGTAGGCCGGGGTCCGGGGTGGTCGTGAAAGCATTAGCTTCCGGCCAGAAGGACGCTGGACGATTCGGGGTTCATGCGAAATTCACTGCGTGGGCACTCAATTTGGGTTTCTTGACACTTTCTGAGGAGTGGGGATGGGTTCACCTCAAGCCGGTCATGGTCTCCTTCAATTCCCCGAGGGGAGCTGCCTGGCACAGTTTTGTCGGCGGGAAAAGCGCTTCCTGGTCGAAGTTCAGACTGGAAGCGAGCGGATCTGGGTCCACAGCAACAACTCGGGCAGCATGCTGGGGCTGCTCCGCCCTGGGGGTACGGTGTTGATTTCACCCGCCCTGCAACCGGGCCGCAAGCTGCGCCATACCCTCGAACTGGTCCAGTTGGACGACATCTGGGTGGGAGTGAACACCCTGGTTCCCAACCGCCTTCTGCGCCGTGCCTGGGAGGGCGGTCTTCTGCCCGAACTCGATGGCTACGACCACTTCAAACAGGAAGCCCGGAGCGGGGAGAGTCGGCTCGATGCCCTGCTCGAGGGACCGCAAGGCGCCCTTTGGATCGAGACCAAGAATGTGACCCTCGTTGAAGACCAGGTGGCCCGTTTTCCCGATGCGGCCACGAGCCGTGGTCAGAAGCACCTGCGCGAGTTGATCCGGCTGGTGCAGTCGGGCAGTCGGGCTGCCTGTTTCTATCTTGTCCAGCGTGCCGACGCTCACTGTTTTGGACCGGCGGATTTCATCGATCCGGCTTTTGCCGACCTTTTCTGGGAGGCCTGCGAACAAGGGGTCGAGATGTGGCCTTACCGGGCACTTGTCTCCCCGTCGGGGATAGGCCTCGGCCCCCTCCTGCCGGTGACACGGGAAGCGGGCAACCGGTGATGTGAGACCGGAAACCACTCCCGATGCTTCATCCTTCACGCTTCACTCAAAAAGAATAATACGGCCAGTAATAGTAATATGGCCATGGATAGGGGGAAACGAACCAGGTCCAGGAGGAATAGGGATTGGGAGGGCCATAGGCTGGGGGATATTGTTTCCAGAGGTGGACTTCCTCAACCTGCACCAGGGGGTAGAGATATTCCATGTCACCCAGGGGCTCCGCTCTCGCCCCCACGATCTTACCGGCCACGGTGACCGGCCTTCCTTTCCGGTAGACTTCAGGGTCAAGATACCGATCTATTTCCGCCAGAAACCTGCCCTGGCTGGTTTCCTCGTCCTCGGGCATGGCCATGAAATCAAGAGGCGTCTGGAGGATTCGCAGGAGGGTCTTATCCGGCTCATTGCGAGTTTCGATGATCCTGCCTCCCCAGATCACGGTCTCGCCCCTGCAGGCATCGGGATTGGCCAGCACGCCGACAAAGGTCAGCTCCTTGCGAGCTTTGGCCCGCACCTCCGACGAGATCACCTGGGCGCAAGCGGTCAGCAGCAGGATCACGCCGGTCATGCTCAGACACCAACCCCATCGCTTTGCCATCATCTTTTCTTTCCCCTCAGTGACGAGGGTCCGGACAGCCTCTCGGTCCTTCCCCCCATCTCTTCCCGACCGGAACCGATTCAAGTTAAACCAACGGCGATGCAGGTGCATACTCTAAACGGCTAAAATCTTGACTTTTTGGAATGACTGAGAATCCAAAGCCATCCGAGATTCCAGCTGGTCGCTATACTCATAGGGAGCAAGGGTGATACACCGCTGGATTGCCCTCTTGAACAGCTTCCATCTTCCGTTGAGGGGTACGAAGTCATCATCTTTCGGCGTCTGGACGATGAGAGCAGGGAAGGCTTTGGGCAGCTCGAAGAAATCGAGCGACTGCAGCTTGGGCTTGGGGAAACCGCCTATGCCCTGCCGTTCAGCAGCGCCATCCACCAGACCGGCAATGCCGGCGAGGAATGCCTCTTCACGCTTCATATGTTTGGCAAATCCCTGCCCCGGGGCTATCTCAACGGTTATGAACCGTCCCCGGGTCTACCGGTTATACCCGCCGCACCAGAAAAAGGAGTTGCTCGGCTGCCGGGTGTTCGAGTGTCTGAGGAAGACGCCGGGCCGGCCAAGTTCAAGCGAGTGAGTCCAGATAGGCCTGCAGCGAACCGAACTCCCGGCAGGGTTCCAGTTCATCGCCGGATTTCAGGTCAAAGACACACACTCGCACGGGTTCTTCCAGGGAACCGGGCAGACCCTCTTCCGTGACGTCGGTGACGGTCATGTAAGCGCGTGTTCCTTTGTGTTTAAGCCACTTCGTATACGATGCTCGCCCGGCGCAACTCGCCGCCACGCGAAAGCCATGCTTTTCCATCAGTTCTTCTACGGTCATCGGTCGTCTCGCAGTTGTTGAGGACAGTCGAGCAGTTCGCATGGTGCGTGCGAACCATGGTGGAACCAGGTCAATCCAGACGGGCGGGGGTGGGCTCTCAGCGCTCCCGCCATTCAGGTTTTCGCCGTTCCAGGAAGGCCTTCACCCCCTCTTCGGCATCTTGGGTACTGCACAGGGCAGCAAACAGGTCGCCGAGGTAATCCAGGGCCTGGTGGTAAGGGACGTCCTGCATGCCATAGATGCCGCTCTTACCGATCTGCAGGGCGAGAGGGCTTTTCGCGGCGAGTTTGGTCGCCAGTTCGAGGGTGGCAGCCTCGAGTTGCTCCCTGGGCACGACTTTGTTGACCAATCCCAGCCTTTCCGCCTCTGCCGCCGTGATGATCTCCCCCGTGAGCACCATTTCGAGCGCCTTCTTGCGCCCGACGAGGCGGGCCAGAGGAACCGCCGGTCCCAGGCAGATGAGGCCAACGTTGATGGCGGTGGTCCCGAATTTGGCATCCTCCGTCGCCACCGTCAAATCACAGGCAAAGGAAAGGCCCGAACCGTTGGCCAGAGCGTATCCTTTGACCGAGGCAATCACCGGCTTCTTCATCCTGGCAATGGTGTGATTGTGTTCATCCATCAGATGGATGAATTCACGATACTCCTTGGGGCTCTTATTCTTGAATTCAGCAAGGGAGATCCCCGTGGAAAAGTGTTTGCCGTTGGCGTTGATCACGACCACGCGCACCTCGGGGTCGTGTTCCAGCTCCCAGAGAGCGTCATTGAGCTCCCGGGCGAAGGGAATGTTGAAGGTATTCATCTCCTCCGGGCGATTGAGGGTGATGAAGCCGATCAGGTCCTTCTTGTCTACCAGCACGTTGGTATAAGCCATGGTATCGCTCCTTTGCGGCTCATGGTAAAAGAAGCAAAACGGGGGAACGCTATTTTTTATGCCAGGAAGGCCACTTTATCAAGCCATTGTTTCCATAATCATGGCCGTTACAGAACAATCTCCATCTCATCTTCAAGGACGATGATGGCGGGATGATCCAGGCGGGCCAGTTGTCGGGTGATGGCGTCCCTGTAAAAAGGCTTGAGGTGCGTGATAAAGATTCTTCCGGGAAGGGTCGCCATCTTTTGCATCTCGGCGGCGAGCAGCGACGGGGTAAGATGCCGGGTAGCAAGAGCAAACTCCGTCATTTCATCGGGGAACGAGACCTCCACAATGAGCCCCTCGACCCGACGGTTTTCCATGAATTTCCAGATGGTTTCTGTCGGACCGGTATCCCCCGTGTAGACTAGGGCAATTTGGGAGGCATTTTCCACGAGGTAGCCGTAGGCGGGCACGGAATGGGTTACGGAGGTGGTGTGAATCGTGTAGCTCCCGACGACGCTTGGCCGATCCGGGCGGACCTCCTCATACCGGAGCACGGGCTGGACAGGAGTGGGCAGCTTCGCAAAATCAGGCCATATTCGGTTATTGAAGATGTGATTTTTTAGATCCGCGAGCACCTCCCTGCCACTCGAGATGGTCAGTTGACAACGCCGACCGCTGGACACGAGATTGTCCAGGAGAAACGGGATGGCCTTGATGTGATCGAGGTGGGCGTGGGTCAGGAAGATATTCGAGATCCTGGATTGTGCCTCCCGGTCGAGGGAGAACGAGACCGTCCCGGCATCGAGCAGGAGGAAATCGTCCAGCAGGAACGCAGACAGATTGTGTCCCGGGACTTCAGAACCTGAGCATCCAAGCACTCGGATGTGCATCGGGAAGATCCTCCTTCACCCCATGGGTGTCGCCTTGCACAGACTGTGAAACTTGCCGCTCTCAACTCCCGGCAATGGCTCCGTTCAATTCCTGCTTCCAGTTATTTGATGCCAAGTGCACGATCTGAATTCTTTCACCCTTGAACCGGTTAGGACACGATCGAGGTTATGGGTTTCAGCCTGCGGGATGATTTGTGCTCGGCATCATAAACGTGTTAGGATGCATCCGCAACTGAAATCACCGAAGCTGAAGGGTGGGGGACCGTGGCACGTATTGACGATTACCGGGAATCATTTCGACTGGCGGCGGCAGAACTGAAGGCCGCCGACCTGCCGCACCTGGCAAAACTCGCCGGGGCTGACCTCAACATCACCGAAGACGGTCCGGCGACCCTGCGCCTCCTTTTTTTCGGCTCACCGCACCTGGTTCAGGTGGGAGATACGGTGCGGGTCTGCAAAGACCTGGAGGAAGGTGAAATACCCCTTCCCGAAAGCATCCTCATCTCTCATTATCTCCTCTCTGCTACGGGGGAGCCACCGACGGGCAAACTCATCACCTTTCGCCAGATTCCCGACGGTCAATTTTACTTCGACGCATTCCAGCGGCGCGCCCGAGACCCCTTCCTGGCCACTTTTGGCGGACAGCCCGAACGGTTTCGGCAGTGTGCCGAGCAGTTGGGGGGAGAGTCAGTGGCAGCCGGGGATGTTGCCATGTCCTTCCAGGTGTTTCCTCGTATTGCGGTTCAGCTCGTTCTCTGGCGTGGCGACGACGAGTTTCCTCCGGAAGCCGGCATCCTTTTCGATGCCGGTATTGCGCGCAATCTGACAGCCGAGGACATTGCCGTAATGAGCGGGATGCTGGTGTACCGATTGATGGGGATGACAAGGCGTGAGGGGTGAGACATGGGGAGAGACAGGCTTCATTTGAGAGGGAGAAGCAGGGGTGAAAATTGCCGTCAGTGGTAAAGGCGGGGTCGGCAAGACCACGCTCGCGGCGTTTCTGGCGCGGTGGTTTGCCGCTCAGGGCCGGGAGGTTCTCGCCATCGATGCCGATCCGGATGCCAATCTGGCTCATGGGCTGGGAGCCACCACCCCCACGCAACCGGTTCCCATTGCCGCCATGAAGGATCTGATCGCCGAGCGAACCGAATCGAGGCCGGGCAGCTTCGGGGGATTCTTCAAGCTGAACCCGGCCGTCGCCGATCTTCCAGAAAAACTCGCCCTCAGGGTCGATACCCACCTCTGCCTGATGGTCATGGGCGGGGTAAGAAAAGGGGGCATGGGATGTGTATGCCCGGAGAGCGTGCTGCTGAAGAATCTGGTGCAGCATCTCATCCTCCGACGCAACGAAGTTGTGGTGATGGACATGGAGGCAGGTATTGAACATCTCGGGCGGGCTACCGCCGGGGCCGTCGATTGCCTGATGGTGGTGGTGGAGCCGGGCCGGCGGAGTATCGATACCGCTCTGAAGATCAAGGAGCTGGCCTGCGATATCGGACTGAAGCAGATTTTCGTGGTGGGCAACAAGATCCGGAGCGATAAAGACCGCATATTCCTGCAGAACGCCTTGTCAGGGCTACCCTTTCTTGGTTTTATTCCCTATGATGAACAGATCATCGAGGCGGACCTGAACGGGAGCTTCCTCACCGGTCTGGCCCGGCCGACGCTCTCGGCGCTGGAGAAAGTTGCTCTCGAGGTGGCCGCCCTGTGAGATTCAGGGTAGGATCGCCAGCCTTTTTCTGTCATCTGAACCGGGATCATTCAAGCGCTGGCTCAGCCGGATACCAGCAGAGCCGAACTGGGCAGGAGATAGAGGAGAGAAGCGCATGATTGACGTCCAGAATCAAACCGACCATCGCAACATCAATGTCGATAAGGTTGGAGTCAAAGACATCCGCTATCCCCTCACCGTCATGGACCGAGACAGCGGGGTGCAGCATACGGTGGCCAACATCAACATGTATGTGAACCTGCCCCGAGGTTTTAAGGGCACTCATATGAGCCGCTTTATCGAGATCCTCAATGAATTCCACGGACAGCTCGACATGCGTGAGTTCCGGACGATCCTTGAAGCCATGCAACAACGACTCCAGGCCGAATCAGCTCATACCGAAATCACTTTCCCGTACTTCGTGAAGAAACACTCACCCATCACCGCCACCGCCGGGATGATGGAGTACGGGTGCCGGGTGGCAGCTTCGCTGGACAGGAAACACGGTTATGATATGGTGCTTGAGGTCAACGTACCGATCACCACCGTCTGCCCCTGTTCCAAGGAAATCAGCACTCACGGCGCTCACAACCAGCGTGGCATGGTGCGTCTGGCGGTTCGCTTCAAACGCTTTGTTTGGATCGAGGACCTGGTGCGGATCGTGGAATACGCAGCCTCCTGTGAAGTCTTCTCCGTGCTGAAACGCCCCGATGAAAAATATGTGACGGAAAAGGCTTATGAAAACCCCAAATTCGTGGAAGATGTCGTTCGCGATATCGCTCAAGAACTGAAGACCGACACCAACATCACCTGGTTTGCGGTGGATGTCGAAAACTTCGAATCCATTCACAACCACAGTGCCTACGCTCACATCGAACGCACCAAATGACCCCTCGGAGCGAATGACCATGGAGCCCCAGGCGGTCTTTGAAGAGCTCTGCCGCGCTATGGCTCGGCCGGACTTTTACCCTCACCCGGCAACTCCCCTGGAATGCCGGGAGACTCACATCTCGGCCGTATTCCTTGCGGGAGCGTGGGTCTACACTGAAGAAACCGGTTGATTTCGGGTTCCTGGATTTTCGCACCCTGGAGGCCAGACGCCATTTCTGCGAACGGGAAGTCCTCCTCAATCAACGCCTGACTCACGAGGTCTACGAAGAGGTGGTGGCGATCGGCCGCGATGAGATGGGACGCTTCCGGCTTGCTGGCGGGGAGCCTGTCGCCTACGCGGTGAAGATGCGACGCCTGCCGGACGAGGTCTGCATGGTAGCGTTGCTGCGTCAGGGCATGGTCACCCGCGGCCATATGGAGCAACTGGGTGAACATCTGGCATCATTTTATGCCGAGGGGGCAAGCTCTCCTGAAATCAGCCATTTTGGTGATCCCCAGGTGATAGCCTTCAACCTGGAAGAAAACTTCCAGCAGCTGGAACCGTTTGTGGGAGGGGTCCTGGAACGCGAGCGGTGGGAGTTCATCCGTGAGGCAAGCCGGGCTTTTTTCCTCCACCGGCAGGAGCTGTTCGAAACGCGCCTGCGCGACGGCCGGATCCGCGATGGCCACGGGGACCTGCGTACCGAGCATGTCTACCTCCACCGCGGGATTCAGATCATCGACTGCATGGAATTCAACGACCGATTCCGCCACGGTGACGTGGCCTCCGACCTGGCGTTTCTCCATATGGATCTGGAAGCCCTGGGGTATCCGGAAGTCAGCAGAGCGGTCCTGGCAGCTTACGTGAAACATGCCGATGACTTCCGACTCTACGCGGTGCTTGACTTTTATGCCGCCTATCGAGCGTTGGTGAAGGTCAAGGTGGCCTGCCTCAGAGCAACGGAAATTGCGGGGTCGCCGGCCCGGCACAGCGCGGAGGCGACGGCGTGCGAGTATCTCGCTCACGCCTACCGCTATGCCCTGCAATTCAGCCGCCCAACCCTGTGGGTCTTTTCCGGCCTGCCCGCCTCGGGCAAGTCGGTGCTTGCAGAAAAGCTGGCCCTGGCATTGTCGTTGCCGCTCTTCCAGTCTGACCGGGTGAGGAAGGAAGGTCCGGTCCATGCCGTCACGGAGGAGGCGGTTGTCCCCTTTGGTGAAGGCCCCTATCGACTGCCGTGGCGCCAGCGAACCTATGCCCGGCTGTTTGCTCTGGCCCAGGATACCCTCAAAAATGGCCGCTCCGTCATCCTCGATGCGACCTTTTCCCGCGCCAAATGGAGGAGGGAAGCCCGACAGCTGGCAACCGACCTGGATACCACTATCATCTTTGTTGAATGCGTGTGCGGTGAGGAAACGCTTAGGACGAGATTGGCGCAACGCCAACCAGGTTCGAATCTCTCGGATGCACGTCTCGAGCATCTGCCGGAGATGCTGGAAGCCTTTGAGCCGCTGGTTGAAGTGGCAGCCGAAAGCCACCTCCGGCTGGACACCGAACAACCGCTCCACGCATCCTTCCTCGACCTGCTGGCCACCGGCTATGTCCGCCAATGCGCTCAAATCAAGCAAGTTTGCCAGCGGATAACCAACTCTTCGTGCTAAGCTCAAGAACGCTCAAGGGCAAGGGCGATCAGGCGATCCAGAAGATTCGAAAACGACATTCCGACCGCGGCGGCGGCTTGGGGAAACAGGCTAGTCCGAGTCATGCCTGGAATGGTGTTGGTCTCCAGGACCACGATTTCCTGGCCCGAAACAATCATATCGGTACGACTGTATCCCCTGCAGAATAATGCCCGATGAGCACGTCGGGCATAGTCCCGGGCCTTCGCCGTGAGTTCCGGCGAGAGCCTGGCAGGGCAGATCTCCTTGGACGCGCCGGGGGTATATTTCGCGGTGTAATCAAAGAATTCGTGTGCCGCCCCGGGCACAATTTCGATCAGCGGCAGCGCCTCGAGCGTATCGTTCCCCAGCACCCCTCCCGTTATTTCGATACCGGGTATGAACTTTTCCACCAGGCAGCGGCGATCGAACCGCCAGGCATCTTCGAGCGCTTTGGAAAGCTGGTCGGTTTGCCGCACAATGCTCAGGCCAATACTCGATCCCTCTTGCTCCGGTTTCACCACCACCGGCAGCCCCAGTTCCTCCAGCACCCTTGCCGACGCTTGCGCTGCGGCTCGGTCCAGCACCACCGAGGGTGCCACCGGCAAGCCGGCCTGTTGGTAGAGGTGTTTGCTGAGGACCTTGTTCATGGCAATCGCACTGCTCAACACCCCGCTCCCCTGATAGGGAATGCCAAGCAGCTCCAGGAAGCCCTGGATGGTCCCGTCCTCACCCAGGCGACCATGAAGGATGATCAGTGCAACGTCAATCCGGGCAGCCTCCTGGGCAAGCCGGGGCAGATCGTCGCGGGGGTCGTAACGCAGGACTTCATACCGCCCCTGGTCGAGCGCCTGAAAAACCTGCTCCCCGCTGTTCAACGAGACCTCACGTTCCGCTGATTTTCCCCCGGCCAGCAGTGCTACGGTCAGTTTCTTGTGTGCCATGGTTCCCCCCATCGCTTGTCATGAAATGGTTGCAGATGCGGCCGAACACAATCGGGACAGATCCTCCGGAACAATCGTCAGATGTTCGAAGAGTTTGGTTTCGAGTCGGCGATAGAGCTCGAACTTGCTCTGGAAGCACTGCCGATGTTCGCCAGTCTTGGCATAACGGCCAATCAGATCGGAGAAACGCTCCTTCAGGGGGACAATCTGATCGTGTTTGACCCGCTTGTCCGCATAGTTTACCACCAGTGACTCGGTAATCGGTCCCGCCAACGCCGAAGCCTCCAGGACCACGTGCTCCCTGACAATCTTCGAGAGCATGGGGTATCCCCAGTTCTCGAGCATCGTGGCGCCCAGATCCTCATGTCGTTCCCTGGTTGCCAGGCTCTCGGCCTTGGCAATATCGTGCAGCAGAGCCCCCGCTTCAAGGAGCCTCAGATCCAGACGATGGCTGTTGCGATTCAGCAGAAGCGCCAGGAAAAGTGCTACCTGGGCAACGATTAGGCTGTGTTGGCGGATGTGGTCCGGCATCCCGATCCTGGTCATCAGTGCCAGGCATTGACTGCGCGAGGGCACTGCCATCATCCGGTTTTCTTCCATTTTTTATCCAAGCTCCCAATCAGGCTCTGAAAAAGAATGCGACCAAGTATACTCTCCGCGCCGAAGTTTGTCAGCTCCGGCTTTTGTCAAGACACCTCCAAAGTGCCCATCCGGAGGAAACGATATTTTGCGAAAAGCCGAGAAAATCAGAGTTCGCTCGAAGAGCAGTCGCACAAGCGATTGTCAGAAGCAGGATAACCCATTGTAATGCCAAACAAAACTATCTTCCAAAAAAACCATTGGTTCTCAGGAGCTTACCCCTTGTTGGAGGCTAACATCAATTCTTTCTGACATATTTCCTCCCAAAAGCAGGGAAAGGCTTTCCTTCCGAGAAAGGGGATTATCAGCTTTGACCTGCTTCCGGGACCGGGATATGAAGAACCCAACCTTGGAGGAGAACACTGACGAAAGAGGATCTTGGGCTTTCGGGTTGTCCGTTCATCTACTAATTTCACATGTTTTTTCTGGGCTTGAGGTGCGGGTTGAGGTTGGCCTGCCTGGTGTCGTGGTGTCGTGGCCGGGAGCGAATGGGACGTCGTTATGGACCAGAAATGGCAGAAGATCAGGAAAGACCTTCAGAGCGCTCTTCCCAAAGGTCAGTACGACCTTTGGGTATCAACCATTGATTTTTTGGGCGTCCAGGAATCTCGCCTGCTCCTTGGCTGCCGGAACCGGTTTCATGTCGAGTGGGTGCGGGAGAGGCTCGAAGAGCGTCTGCTGAAAATTGCCGCTCATCACATTCCCCAAGTTTGCCGGGTGGAATATGAGATCCTTCACGACCAGCAGGTTGAGCCCGAGGAACTGATGACGGAAGGCCCGGTCCAGACCAATTTTAATGATCTGATTCGCCGCTCAACTCCGGCCTTCAACCCACGCTTCACTTTTGACCAGTTTGTCGTCGGGAATTGCAACCACTTTGCCTATGCTGCCTCCATGGCAGTCGCCAGCGGTCAGCAGTTTTACAATCATTCCTTATACCTGCTCTCAGATGCGGGATTGGGTAAGAGTCATCTTTCCCATGCCGTCGGCAATTATCTGCTACACCAACAGCCCCAGGTGTCGGTGCAGTATGTCACGGCAGAGCAGTTCGCCAACGCGATGGTGGCCTCCCTTAAGAACGGCAGCATCGAAGCCTTCAAGAACCGGTTTCGCAGCAACTGCGACGTGCTCCTGTTGGAAAAGATTGAATTCTTGAGCGGCAAAGAAAAACTTCAGAGCGAGCTCGTCTATACCCTGGATGAGCTCCTGGATCGAGGGAAAAAGGTAATCTGTACAGGAAGTTATTACCCCAAGGATATTCCGGCGCTGAACAGATCCCTCCAGTCACGATTGACCGGCTTTCTGGTGACACCCATTGAGCGCCCGGATTTCAAGACCCGGGTAGAAATCATTAAGCGCAAGACTCGCTTTGAAAATGTGGCCATCCCCATTGACGTGATGGAGTTCCTGGCCGAACGCGTCACCAGCGATGTGCGTCAGCTCGAAAGCTGCATTGTTGGCATCATTGCCAAGACCAGCATGCTGGGGGTCCCCATTTCCCTGGGACTGGCCCAGGAAGTCACCCAGACCATGCTGGACCATCTCCCCAGGATCACCGTGAGCCGTATTCAGGAGGTGGTGTGCGAGAGCTTCAAGATTTCCATGGAGGACTTGCATTCCAGATCGCGTCGCAAGGAGATTGCCACCGCCAGAAAGGTCGCCATGTTCCTCTGTCGCCAATACACCACTCAATCTCTGGTGTCCATTGGCCAGTCGTTCAAACGCAGCCACAGTTCCGTTCTGCATGCGGTGCATGCGTTGAACAACGAAATGAAGGCGCAGAACAGTAAATTGAAGCGTCAAGTGGAGTATGTGATTCGGCGACTGGAGATCGACTGCCTGTCCCGCTCGCCCTGAACGGTCCCCAGGAATTTCTACTGCTATTTGCCGCGATTAACCCGCTCTCTCAGGACTCCGGAGCATTTGAAAGTGACCACCTTCCGCGGTGCCAGCAGAATCGGATCGCCTGTTTGCGGGTTGCGCCCGCGGCGTTGGGATTTGTCTTTCACGCTGAATTTGCCGAACCCGCTGAGCAGCACATCATCGCCCCGTTCCAGCGTGCTCTTCATGATTTCGAAAAGAGTTTCAATAATTTGTGCCGATTCTGTTTTTGTGAAGATGTTCTTGGCAAATAGATTTTCCACGATATGGGCCTTGGTCACAGTCATGATATTTCCTTTTTCCTGGTTGGCTCCGGTTTTCCCCAAAAGACCGTCGCCACCCCATAATTCGGTCTTTTAATTTTTTATTGAGTATTCTTAGGCTACTAAAGGATGTTCGCCGGTTTTTCAATAAAAAAATGGCGAACATCGGGTTCAGGGAACTGAAGATTATCGAAAAAACCGATACCGTGGGTCGCCAGGGTGATCGAGAGTTGGGGAGAGCCCTCTGAGGAAAGGTTCAGGTCAGGTCCACGGTAGACGCCCGGTTCAGCCTGTTCTGAGCACGGCCGTGGCAGCAATCAAAGGGCCGCGCTTTCCGGGACGAACTCCTTGAGGAACATCTCGTGGTTCACCGCTGTCGGACCTTGGTGCCGGGTCGAGCGGGATGAAGCGGCGGTCTAGACGGCGTCGTCCTCGTCGTTGTTGACATCACTGGTCAACGGTCCCAGCTCTTTGGGCTTGAGTTCGAGCCGCTTCCACCGACCCCGGTCGTTGATGAGTTTTTCCATTTCCCGGCGCACTTCCGCCTGGGAGATCAACTCGGATAACAGGATTCGCTTGTAGCTGATGTTGCGCAAATCGTTTTCGAGAAACTCATCGCGCTCCTGCTTCAGCTTGAGGTTTTGCATGAAGAGTTTTTCTTCCAGGTTTTCATTTTCGATGAGCAGTCCGATGAACATGTCGGCAAGGCGGCTCCGTCTCAGTCCCATCATGCCGATGCCCGCTGCTTTCTGGCGGTATTGATCGACCTTGCCTTCGAGGAAGCTGATACGCCGCAGCAGTTCCGCCTTTTCCTTCTCGAGCTTCTCCTTCTCATCATCCCAAAAACGCTTGAGCGCCTTTTCAATGGAAAGCATTTCCTCGCGGTCGGTCACGGTTTGAGCAGCATATCGGCCTACCGTTCTCCGATACCCCAGGTAATAGCCCACAGTGAAGATGAGTAAAACGCACGAGGTGATCGCGAAGATTTGATAGACAATAGGTGGAATCATCGCACTTTAACCCCCTTATCTTGTGGCCCCGCCCGAATGATTCTCGATCCTTGATCAGACCCGCTCCCGTCGACCTCCAGGATCGAATTTTCGGTTGCCGGTTTCAAGTTTGACCTTTCCAACGCTCATCCCATCCGGCTGATTTTGACCGCGCACAGCTTTCCGCACATGCTGCAGGCTTCCCGATCCTGGCTCACCTGGAGGCGCCGCCTGACCAGTTCGGGATCGAGTGCTTCGGCGATCATCCCTTCCCAATTCAGGCTCTGGCGGCATTCGGACATCCGTCGATCGGCATCCATTGCCCCTGGCAGGCCCTTGGCAATATCCGCAATATGCCCAGCAATCCGGGAAGCCATGACGCCGGCATAGACGTCCTCGGGGTTGGGCAGTCCCAGGTGCTCGGCCGGGGTGACGTAGCAGAGATAGTCTGCTCCGGCCGCCCCGGCGATAGCCCCACCAATGGCGGACACGATGTGATCGTAACCGGCACCGATATCCGTGGGCAGCGGGCCGAGGATGTAAAAGGGAGCACCATCACAAAGCCGCTTTTGGAGCAGAATATTGGACTGGATCTGGGGCAGCGGGACATGACCGGGACCTTCGATCATGACCTGAACCCCGCGGGCACGGGCACGCCTCGCCAGTTCCCCCAGGATCATCAACTCCTGCAACTGCGCCCCGTCGGTGGCGTCACAGATGCTGCCCGGGCGGAATCCGTCTCCCAGACTGAGGGTAACATCATATTTGTGAGCGATCTCCAGCAGATCGTCAAAGTACTCGTAGAGTGGGTTTTCTTTCCGATTCTTGCGCATCCAGTGCATGTGAATGGAGCCTCCACGGCTCACACAGGGCATGATCCGTTCATAGGATTCCAGCCGTTTCACCGCTTCCTGGGTGACTCCACAGTGGACCGTGATGTAGTCAAGCCCTTCCCGGCATTGCTTGTCGATGCTCTTCAGGAGCAGGTCCGAGTCCATCTCGTCCAGGGCCTGGTGGCGGAACATCATTTCGGTAGCCAAGGTATAGATGGGGACCGCTCCCACCATCACCGGCGACTGTTCCAGAAAAAACCGGCGAAACTCGGCCAGGTCTCCCCCAGTGGACAGGTCCATGATCGAGTCCGTCCTGGCATCCAGCGCCGCTTTGAGTTTCGCGGTTTCCATCTCCAGGCTGCAGCATTCGCCACTTGTCCCCAGGTTTGCGTTTACCTTGGTTTTCAGCCCGTGTCCAATGGCATTCAGGGAGGGGAAGGCATGGTTGCGATTTTTGGGCAGAACCGCTCGGCCTGTAGCAATCAGGTCGCGTAACGCTTCCGCGGTAATGGGCTCGCCGGCAACTGCCAGTTGCATCTCTTCGGTAACGATTCCCGCTTTGGCATGATCAAGTTGTGTCACCATAACATCCTCCACTTGCGCTGGTGCGGAGCAGCCTGGCAATGGCCGTGGTCGACGTCGCCACTTTCACAAACAAAAAAAGGCCGTTTGGAAAAACGGCCCTGTGACAGCTACCTTGCCGTGTGCCGATTCCTCCGCCAGTATTAATCTGGATCAGGTTCCAAGGGTATGATCTCAGCCCTCGTGACAAGAGCACCCCTTCGGCTATAGAACCCATTTTATCTATCCCGGTTTCCAAAACGTCTTGTGAAAACTACCCCAGAATCGCTGAAAAAGCAAACCCTACCTTGCCGACTCCGGCCTTAGTGTTCCTGCGCGTCGATAACCGAAATCCGCATGTAACCCTCTTGACTAGAGCGGACAAGGGGAGTGAGTAAGACAGAGGGATTTCAAGCTGACTTCCAGGCTGCTTGGGGATGACCGCCGGGAGTCGTCCACAGCTTCGCACCAATCTTAAGCCTGCGGCAAAGAGGAGCTGGGGAGGAAAAACGAAGAGTACGAAGAAGGGAAATGGCTTCTTCGTGCTCTGCAGGGTCAAACAGGGCTGTTCTTCCTATGGCCGGTTCTTCGGGCAGCGAAAGGGCAGGCGATGAAAAGGCAGATGGAGAGAGTCCTTCTGTCGATGTCCGCAGCGCCGATGAATCTGATGTCTGATGCGGAATTCTGTTTTACGGACATTCTATCAGGCAGCCACGAGGCACATGCCACGGTACTTGCAGGCGACCTGATCACAAAAGGCCTCGGCTTTACCGAAGCAATCAAAGTTCCCTTCGGCCAGTTGGCGTTTGCGATACAACGGCGTGAGCGCGTCCCTCAGACACGCCCGGCAGAGACCATGAGAATACCCGTCTTGTTCCGGGTTCCCTTGCCCCCAGGTGATTTTGCAGCGAATGCATTGATACTGCATGGGACGGTCCTCGCTTTTCGCCGGGTCTTTTCCTCACCAACTCCGCCTGCCACCCCCCACCAGAGGAATGATAGGCACATCTGCGCCGGGTCTCGCCAACATTTTGCAATTCATGTACCATAAATCGATTCGTTTAGTGAGTGCCGACCTGAGGACGTTCGCACTCTTCCTGGGCAACCTGCCGGTTACCATTTTTGCCCACAGCAGGGACGCTTTTTGCCCACGGCAGGAACAAATGGGTGCCCCATTGCCTCAAATCCAGAGGTACCCACGGTCAGGCCTCTCCGGCTCTGGAATGTGAACCCCTGAGGCCGGACGTGATCTCCCTGAGGACGGTTGAAATGCGGCTGGTGAGGGTTTATATTCATTCGTACCTCGGGAAGGGGATGAACAAGGCACCTGCTCACGCCGAGCAGTGATGTGGAAGAAAGCAGGGTTGTTGTAACCATGGCTGATGACAGCTTCAAACTGCCAGATCAGGAACAGCTGGAAAAAGAGCTGAGCGAATACCTTTCGAAGAAGTACGGATATCGGATCAAGGTTGTTTCTCCCATGATGCTACCCCAGTCCGCCGACTCCCAGCAAGAGCAGAAGAAGCCATCCCGCGCCGAGAGCATCAATTTCGACATGAAACCCGAGGAGCTGGAGCGTTACCTCGACCAATATGTCGTGAAGCAGGAGACCGCCAAGGCGGTACTGGCCACCAAGATCTGCACTCACTACAATCGTATCCGCTACCAGCGCCACAAGCGCCGGGCGAACCATGGGGAGACGGTGGGGCGGATCAAGAACAATGTCCTCTTGATTGGCCCGACGGGCGTTGGGAAGACCTATCTGGTCAAGCTTATTGCCAATAAACTGGGCATTCCGTTTGTGAAGGGCGATGCCACCAAGTTCAGCGAAACGGGCTATGTCGGCGGCGATGTCGAGGATCTGGTCAGGGAATTGCTGGTGGAGGCCGAGGACGACCAGGAACTGGCGGAACACGGGATCATTTATATCGACGAAATTGACAAAATCGCTTCCTCTCGGCACCTCATCGGTCCGGATGTATCACGGACCGGGGTCCAACGGGCGCTTTTGAAACCCATGGAAGAGACCGAGGTGGACGTCAAGGTTCCCCATGATCCCATTTCCCAGATCCAGGCCATTGAACACTATCGTAAGACGGGCAAACGAGAAAAGCGCACTATCAATACGCGCAAC